>NZ_JBHULB010000081.1:0-157724 GCF_042684265.1 Croceitalea marina
AGTACCTACAGCTCTATCTTGATGAGTTCGTTTACAAACTTAATAGACGGTATTTCGGGGAAAGACTGTTCGAAAGAGTAGTTATTGCTAATATCACAGGGTTATGACACTTAACGGATATTCAAATAATTAATTTAATGGTTATTAATATGAAACAATATACTCATAAAAGTCACATTTAGAATTAAATTTTTACTAAACCTGCATAAATTTTGGCCGCTATGTCCCATTACTTTGTAGAACAACAAATTAATTGTATTTTTGCACTCCTTTTTGGCGAATATTCAAGAGAAGAAGGGAAACAAAATAATTATAACTACTTCTATAGTCATCGTTTAACTCTTGTACAAACTATAGAATACAAATTTTAATCAGCAAATGGCTGAAGATAAAAAAAGTGCCAAAGCAGCTGAAGCTGTTGAAGCCACACAAGAAGCTACCGAAACACTACAAGAGGTAGCTGTAAAAGAGGAAACTCCAAAACAAGACCCACAAGAATTTTTAAAAGAGTTTGATTGGGATAAGTACGAAGAAGGTATTGAGCGTGTAGATGACTCTAAATTAGAGGAATTTGAAAAGCTTGTTGCAGAAAACTTTGTAGATACTGCAGATGCCGAGGTTGTTGAAGGTAAGGTAGTTCATATGACCGACCGTGAGGCAATTATAGATATCAACGCAAAATCTGAAGGTGTTATTTCGTTAAACGAGTTTCGTTACAATCCAGATTTAAAGGTTGGAGATACAGTTGAGGTATTAATTGATATCCGCGAAGATAAAACCGGGCAATTAGTACTTTCTCACAGAAAAGCGAGAACAATCATGGCATGGGACCGCGTAAATGCTGCCCATGACAAAGAAGAGATTGTTCAAGGTTTTGTTAAGTGCAGAACTAAAGGTGGTATGATTGTCGATGTTTTCGGTATCGAAGCCTTCTTACCAGGTTCTCAAATCGATGTAAAACCAATTCGTGATTACGATCAATACGTGAGCAAAACAATGGAATTTAAAGTGGTTAAGATTAACCACGAGTTCAAAAATGTTGTTGTATCTCATAAAGCGCTTATTGAAGCAGATATTGAAGAGCAGAAGAAAGAAATCATCGGTCAACTTGAAAAAGGCCAAGTATTAGAGGGTATCGTTAAGAACGTAACTTCTTACGGCGTCTTTATTGATCTTGGTGGCGTTGATGGATTAATCCATATTACAGACTTATCATGGAGCAGAATTAACCACCCGAACGAGGTTGTTGAGCTAGACCAGAAGTTAAATGTGGTTATCCTTGATTTTGATGACAATAAATCTAGAATTCAACTAGGTCTTAAGCAATTAGAGAAACATCCATGGGATGCTCTTGGAGATGAGATTAAAGTTGGTGACAAAGTAAAAGGCAAAGTAGTCGTTATTGCCGATTATGGAGCATTTATTGAAGTTGCCGAAGGTGTTGAAGGTTTGATTCACGTTTCTGAAATGTCGTGGTCGACCCACTTAAGATCTGCACAAGACTTTGTAAAGGTTGGTGATGAGGTAGAAGCAGTAGTTCTTACGCTTGATAGGGAAGATAGAAAAATGTCTCTAGGTATCAAGCAAATGACTCCAGACCCATGGACTGATATCACATCTAAATACCCTGTAGGATCTAAGCATAAAGGTATTGTTAGAAACTTTACCAACTTTGGTGTTTTTGTTGAAATGGAAGAAGGTATAGATGGTTTAATTTATATTTCTGATCTTTCTTGGACCAAGAAAATCAAACATCCTTCAGAATTTGTAAATGTTGGTGATACTTTAGAAGTAGAGGTTCTTGAGTTAGATGTTGAAGGAAGAAAACTAAGCCTAGGTCACAAGCAGACAACCGAAAATCCTTGGGACAAATATGCAGATGAGTTTGCTGAAGGTACACTTCACACAGCAGCGGTAACCGATATTGTAGACAAAGGTGCGACCGTAGTCTTTAATGAAGATATTACTGGTTTTATTCCATCGAGACATATGGAAAAAGAAGACGGTAAGAAAATCACTAAAGGAGAAGAAGTTGAATTTAAGATTATTGAATTCAATAAAGACTTCAAACGTGTCGTAGCTAGTCATACTGCTTTGTTTAGAGAGCAAGAAGAACGCAACGTAAAAGCGGCCAAGAAGAAAATGGCTGCATCAGCAGAGGAATCAGCAACCACTTTAGGTGATGCTAACTCAGCATTACAAGCGTTAAAAGACAAAATGGAGGCAGACGCCAAAAAATAGTCTTTTAGATATATTTTTTTTAAAAGCCCTTGATGAATAATCAAGGGCTTTTTGTTTCTATGCATTCTGCTTATAAAGAATTGTGTATTTTTGTAGCCCAAACGATTCGGGAGTTTATGAGTCAAAAAGTACTGCTTTCCGCCAAAGAAATTCATATTATACTTCACCGTTTGGCTTGTCAGTTGTTAGAAACCCATTTAGATTTTACAGATACTGTTTTAATAGGAATTCAGCCTAGGGGAGTTTATTTAGCTAAGCGACTTACAGAAATCCTTGAAAAAGATTATAAAGTCAAAAACATTAAGCTAGGCTCTTTAGATATTACATTTTATAGAGATGATTTTAGAAGAGGAGATAAAATTCACGAGGCCAACAAAACCAAGATTGACTTTTTAGTAGAAAATAAAAAAGTGGTTTTTATTGATGATGTGCTATATACCGGTAGAAGTATAAGAGCAGCTTTAACCGCAATACAGTCTTTTGGTAGACCAGAAGAGATAGAACTACTGACTTTAATTGACAGAAGATTTAGTAGACACTTGCCCATACAGCCTAATTATAGAGGCCGACAGGTAGATGCAATAAATGATGAAAAAGTAAAAGTGATGTGGAAAGAAAATGACGGAGAAGATACTGTTTATCTTATAAGGGAGTAAAAAATGAGTGAATTAAGTGTAAATCATTTACTAGGTATAAAATATCTCAACAAAAAAGATATTGACCTGATTTTTGAAACTGCTGATCATTTTAAAGAGGTTATTAATAGGTCTATTAAAAAGGTACCTACTTTACGTGATATTACCATAGCCAATATCTTTTTTGAGAACAGTACGCGTACAAAACTTTCGTTCGAATTGGCAGAGAAAAGACTTTCGGCGGATGTTATTAATTTTTCGGCTTCACAATCTTCGGTAAAGAAGGGTGAAACCCTTATCGACACGGTAAATAATATTTTATCAATGAAAGTTGATATGGTGGTGATGCGCCACCCTAATCCGGGAGCGGGGATATTTCTTTCAAAACATGTTAAGGCCTCTATTATCAATGCAGGAGATGGTGCGCACGAACATCCTACACAAGCCCTGTTGGATTCTTACTCCATAAGGGAAAAACTGGGCGAGGTTGCCGGTAAAAATATAGTCATAGTTGGTGATATATTACACTCTAGAGTAGCGCTTTCAAATATTTTTGCTTTAAAATTACAAGGAGCCAATGTAAAGGTTTGTGGTCCGAAAACTTTAATTCCCAAACATATTAAATCGTTGGGAGTTGAAGTAGAAATGAACTTGAAAAAGGCCTTAGAATGGTGTGATGTGGCCAATATGTTACGTGTACAAAATGAGCGTATGGATGTAAGTTATTTTCCAACGACAAGAGAATATACGCAGCAGTTTGGCGTGAATAAGGCTTTGTTGAATGGTCTTAAAAAAGAAATCGTAATTATGCACCCTGGCCCCATAAATCGTGGTGTAGAAATTACCAGCGATGTGGCAGATTCAAATCAATCTATTATCTTAGAGCAAGTAGAAAACGGTGTTGCCATACGTATGGCGGTTATCTATTTATTGGCTTCTAAAATTAAGTGATATGATTTTTGACAAAGAAGGTACAACTACCATAGTTTTTCAAGAAAATATTTCCTTGAGTAAATTTTTGATGAATCTTAACAATGCCTACGAAAGATTAGTGCATGACCATATTATAATTAATCTCTTTTCATTTGATGCCTTGAATGCAAATGATGTTTTAGAGTTTTTAGAACTATCAAACAAGCATAGGGCATCGAAAAAATCATTTGTTTTGGTCACAGAAAAAGTTTCTTATGATGAAGTACCAGATGAAATTTGTGTAGTGCCAACGATACAAGAAGCAAAAGACATCATTGAAATGGAAGAAATAGAGCGAGACCTAGACATATGAGGCTCACTATTTTAGGCTGTTATTCCGCAACCCCACGTTCGCTTACCAATCCAACTTCCCAACTATTAGAAATTAGAAACCATATGTTTTTGATTGACTGTGGCGAAGGAACTCAAGTGCAATTGCGTAAACAGAAATTAAAGTTTTCCCGTATTAAGCACGTTTTTATATCACATTTGCATGGGGATCATTTTTTTGGATTACCTGGGCTGGTTTCAACTTTTCGTCTTTTGGGAAGGGAATCAGAGTTACATATTTACGGCCCCAAAGGAATTAAGGAAGCAATTACACTATTGTTGAAGCTCGGGGATTCATGGACTAATTATCCTTTGCTTTTTCATGAGTTGAACTCTAAAGAATCGGAACTAATTTTTGAGGATGATAAAGTTTCCGTACGAACAATTCCCCTAAATCATAGAGTATATACCAACGGTTTTTTGTTTGAAGAAAAACTGGCACCTCGAGTTCTCGATGTTGAGGCGGTAGCCAAGTACAGTATCGATAAAAGTGAGTTTCGTAATATTAAAAATGGTAAGGCTGGTACGGCCAAAAGTGGAGAATCCATTTTAAATTCAGATTTGACTTTAGACCCTCCAAAACCTAAAAGCTACGCTTTTTGCAGTGATACTGCCTATAAGGAAGATATCGTGCCTTTAATTAAAAACGTAGATTTACTTTATCACGAGTCTACTTTTTTAGAAACCGAAGAACATCTATGTGCCAAAACAAAGCATTCAACGGCTTCTGAAGCTGCTAGAATTGCAAAAAAGGCGAGAGTAGACAAGTTGGTATTAGGCCACTATTCCACAAGGTACAAATCCTTAGAACTTTTTAAGGAAGAAGCACAGCCTATTTTTAGTAATGTAGAGTTGGCAGAAGATGGTAAGGTTTTTGAAATATAATATTATACTCTGTCTCTTTTAATTTTATCATTTCCTTTCTTTTGTTGAACTTTGAACTACTATGGAAAAAGACTTAGGTGATTACAGAAAATCATATGAAAAGAGCGAGTTAAATGAAGCTTCAGTTCTTGAAAACCCAATAGAGCAGTTTCAGAAATGGTTTTATGAGGTAGAAAAATCAGATGGCGTTGATGAACCCAATGCAATGACTATTTCCACTATTGGTTTGGATGGTTTTCCAAAGAGCAGAGTGGTTTTAATGAAAAAGTATACCCATGAAGGTTTTATTTTTTACACCAATTATCAAAGCGAAAAAGGTAGGGCCCTAGCTAATAATCCATCTACATGTTTATCATTTTTTTGGCCCATTTTAGAGAGACAGGTAATCATAAAAGGTAGCGCCGAGAAAATAGCGGAGAATCTTTCCGATGGTTATTTTGAGTCTCGCCCTTTCGGCAGTAAACTTGGGGCAATCGTTTCTGAACAGAGCCAAGTGGTGGCGTCACGTGAGATTTTAGAAAAGCGTTTGGCAGAGCTGGAAAAGAGTTATGAGGGCAAAGAAGTGGAACGACCTGAGAATTGGGGCGGATATATCGTAAAACCGATCTCAATTGAATTTTGGCAAGGTCGGCCCAATAGACTTCACGATAGAATACGATATACGTTACAAAAAGACCTTAACTGGAAGATTGAACGCTTACAACCTTAGATTTTATGAAAACAATATTTTTTGTTAGACATGCAAAATCTTCATGGGAATACCAAGTTAAAGACATCGATAGGCCTTTAAAAGAAAGAGGTATAAATGATGCACATTTGGTTTCTAACGCTTTAAAGACGAACCAGATCAAAATTGATTATGCTTTTTCGAGTCCGGCAAATAGGGCATTGCATACCTGTACGATTTTTTTAAGAAACCTAAACTTTGATTTGAGCAGATTATCGGTGAGCCATGATTTATATGACTTTTCTGGAGAGGGTGTATTAAATTATTTAAAACAAATAGGCAATACTAACCAGACCATTTTGCTTTTTGGGCATAATTATGCTTTGACAACACTTGTAAATACGCTTGGAGATAGGTATATTGAAAATGTTCCCACATCAGGATTGGTGCAGATTGATTTTGAAGCAGAAAACTGGAAAAAAATAACAAAAGGGAATACAAAACAAGTTATTTTTCCAAAAGAACTACGATAGAATGACGAAACCTCAAAACGAGTATGTAAACAGAGAAATCAGCTGGTTACATTTTAATTATAGGGTGCTTCAAGAAAGCGCTGACAAGAATGTGCCTTTAATAGAAAGATTACGTTTTCTAGGAATTTTCAGTAATAACTTGGATGAGTTTTTCAAAGTACGCTATGCTACGGTAAAACGAATTGTCGAAGCGGGCAAAAGTGGTAAAAGTGTTCTTGGGGGAGAAAAGGCCAAAGACCTTTTAGAAGAAATTACACAAGTGGTAATCAAACAACAATCAAAGAGTTTAGAAATACTTAAAAAAATTGAAGCCGAACTGGCTACAGAGAACATTCATATCATTGACGAGACCGAGGTTTCAGAGAAGCAAGCAGAGTTCATAAAAGACTATTTTTTAAGAGAGGTAAACCCAGAACTGATAATTATCATCTTAAACAATTTAGCACAGTTTCCAACGCTGAAAGACACAGCGGCATACCTCGCCGTAAAAATGGTGTTGAGAAAAGAACAAGGGGGATTTTTAAAGCGTAAAACCGAAATGCAGTACGCTCTAATTGAAATTCCGAAAGGTGTTGATCGCTTTGTTGAGCTGCCGAAAGAAGACGGAAAGAATTTTATAATAATTCTAGATGATTTAATTCGATTTTGTTTAGATGACATATTCACCATGTTCGATTATGAGGAGATTTCTGCTCATATGATCAAGATTACCCGAGATGCAGAATTAGATATTGACAACGACTTGAGCAAGAGTTTTATAGAGAAGATTTCTTCTAGTGTTGAGCATAGAAAAATAGGAGATCCTGTAAGGTTTGTTTATGATAAAAAGATTAGAATAGACACCTTACGCTTTCTTAAGGAAAAGATGAACATTGAAGAGACGGATAGTGTGATTCCTGGCGGGCGTTATCATAACCGTAGAGATTATATGGGTTTCCCCAGTTTAGGAAGGACTGATTTGTTATATGATAAAATCACACCTCTCCCAGTAAAAGGTTTAGGTTTAGAAGGTAGCATTCTTGAGAAAATTGCTCAAAAAGACTTTTTAATTTATACGCCTTATCATACCTATTCATACGTAATTAAGTTTTTAAAAGAAGCGGCTTTAGACCCCTTTGTAAAGTCCATACAGATTACGGTATATCGATTGGCTAGTAATTCGCAGGTTGCGGCTGCACTCATAAATGCGGCTAAAAACGGAAAACAAGTAACTGTTCAAATAGAATTACAAGCGCGCTTTGATGAGCAGGCCAATATTGAATATGCCAATCAATTACAGGAGGAAGGTATAAAACTAATATTTGGTATTCCAGGACTAAAAGTACACAGCAAAATATGTCTGATAGAACGTATAGAGGGAAATAGTACCAAACGTTATGGATTTGTTAGTACCGGTAACTTCAATGAGTCTACGGCAAAAATTTATACCGATTACACCTTGTTCACGGCGCATGATGCAATACTAAAAGAACTTCAAAAGGTTTTTGGTTTTTTTGAAACTACCTATAAAATAAATAAGTACAAGCACCTTATTGTATCGCCACATTATACCAAAAACGTTTTTACCAAACTTATCGATAATGAAATTGCCAATGCAATAGTGGGTAAAGAAGCATTCATAAAAATCAAGATGAATAGTTTTACTTCTTATAAAATGGTAGATAAGTTATATGAAGCAAGTAGGGCCGGGGTAAAGATACAGTTGATTATTAGGGGTATATGTTGTTTGATTCCGGGTGTAGAAGGTATGAGTGAAAATATTGAGGCGATAAGTGTCGTAGATAAGTTTTTAGAGCATCCTCGATTATTCATTTTTGGAAATGATGGCAACCCAAAAGTATATATATCTTCTGCGGATTGGATGACACGGAATTTAGATTATAGAGTAGAAGTCGGTTGCCCAATATATGATGAGGATGTAAAACAGGAATTATTGGAGACTTTTGAAATTTCTTGGAATGACAATGTTAAGGCACGGATTTTTTCTTCAAAACAAGATAATGCCTATAAGGATGACGATAAACCCAAAGTGAGGTCGCAGTTTGCGTTGTATGATTACTACCAGAAAAAACTTGAGGAGTAGACTAACCGTGAATGGTTTCTTTGTTTCCTAAATTTTTCATGATTTCGGCTTCATAATTCAATAAATCTTGCCATTTTTTATTGACTTCATCCAAGTCGCCATATTTGCGTGCAAACTTTAAAAACATGGTATAGTGGCTAGCCTCGCTTACCATTAATTTATAATAGAATTCAGACAGTTCTTTGTCTTCCAGTTCTTCTGATAATAGCCTAAAACGCTCACAGCTTCGGGCTTCGATTAGGGCGGCATATAACAGACGATGCACCAATTGCGTTGTGCGGCTTCCACCTTTCGGAAAAAACTTTAAAAGTTGGAGTACATACTCGTCTTTACGGTCTCTGCCCAACGTTCCGCCGCGTTTTAAAATTAAATCGTGAACCATTTTAAAATGCCCCATTTCTTCTCTCGAAAGCGCTATCATTTCTTGTATAAGATCTGTGTACTCTGGAAAAGAAACAATAAGCGAAATGGCCGTACTAGCTGCTTTTTGTTCACAGTAGGCATGATCGGTAAGTATTTCTTCAATGTTCTTTTCAACGATATTTACCCATCTTGGGTCTGTTGGTAGTTTTAAGCCTAACATTTTTTGGTATTTACAAGTCTAAATCGAATTCTTTTCTTAGTAAATCTATTACCGGATTCTTTTCTTTGAGTTTCTCGTATTTCTCCTCAGGTGTAAAAGCGAACTTTTTGGATGTCTCTTCATTAACAGTAATCTGTAAAGTAATTGCATAATTGTTAAGTTGCTCCTTTAAATAATTTAGCATTAAGCTCTGCTCACGTTCAACCTCTTTTTTCATGGTAGAATTAGGGAGTTCAATCCAAATAGTGGTTTCGTTTTTAAGCTTTGGAATATCGGCATTTAGGTTAGAAGCCAATATCTTCTTTCCCTTATCATCCAATTTTTTGACAAAGTCGGCCCAGTGGTTTTGCATTTCTTCTTCAGAAAATGGGTCTGTCGGTTTTTCTTCTTCTACTTGAGCATTAGTTTTTGTATTCTGATGCTCTTTTTTAGCTTTTAAACTTGAAATTGAAAGTCCTGAAACTCGGTTAGGTAGATTTTTTAATTCAATTTTAGGTACTGGTGTCTTTTCAATTGTTGTGCTGGCTTTAGTTTGTTCTACCTCTGCTGATTTTTGGTGCTCTTGATTACTATTTTCTATTGCCCCAGAGAGTTCGTTAGGTTCAGTATGTATGTTCTCTTGTTTCGCCTCGACCGGTTTGATTATGACCTCTTCGGAAATAGAATAAGACGGAGCTTTTATATATGCTTGTGTTCTAAAATAAGTTGCAGGAACTATAAAATCAGTCTTTTTTTTTTCGGCCTCAAAAGTTAATGATGCCAGCTTCATTAACGTTAATTCAATTAGAAGACGTTGATTTTTGCTTGTTCTATAGTTCAAATCACTTTCATTAGCGATATCTAAAGCTTTGATTAAAAATGCCTGGGGTGTTTTTTGAGCTTGCGTTTTGTATTGTTCTTTTGTGCTTTCGCCTACTTCTAACAATGAGATTGTCTGTTGATGTTGACAAACCAATAAATCCCTAAAGTGAGAGGCTAGACCGTTGATGAAATGATGTCCATCAAACCCTAGCGCTAGGGTCTTATTAAATAATACAAGAAGTTCAGGTATCTTATTTTCTAGTATTAAATCGGTGCTTTCAAAGAAGGTGTCATAATCAAGCACATTGAGGTTTTCCGTAACGGCTTTTCGGGTTAAATCCTTCCCTGAAAAACTCACAACCCTATCAAAAATGGATAAGGCATCTCGCATGGCACCGTCCGCTTTTTGTGCTATAATATGCAATGCATCTTCTTCAGCATTGATACCCTGTTCTTGGGCAATATATTTTAAATACTCAGCTGCATCTTTAACGGTGATACGTTTAAAATCAAAAATTTGACACCTTGAAAGTATGGTGGGTATAATTTTATGTTTTTCCGTCGTAGCTAAAATAAAAATCGCATGCTTTGGAGGCTCCTCCAAAGTTTTTAAAAACGCGTTAAATGCCGATTGAGACAGCATGTGAACCTCGTCTATGATATATACCTTGTATTTACCTACCTGCGGGGGTATGCGAACTTGGTCTATTAAACTTCTAATATCATCAACGGAGTTATTTGACGCCGCGTCCAGTTCAAAAATATTAAAGGCGAAATCCTCATCAGGGCTTTCCGTACCCTCCGCATTAATTTTCTTGGCAAGGATTCTTGCACAGGTAGTTTTGCCAACGCCTCTAGGGCCACAAAAGAGTAAAGCTTGTGCAAGATGATTGTTCTCGATGGCATTGGTTAGGGTATTGGTAATAGATTGCTGCCCAACGACGTCTTTAAACGTTTGGGGACGGTATTTTCTAGCTGAGACTACAAATGGTTCCAATACAACAAAATTTTGATGCTATACAAATATAAAAATAGCACTTACTATAACCGTTAGTGCAGCCTATTTAAGCCATCTTTTTATTAACAATTGAATTACCTTTGTGTTTAGCAGGTCACCTTATCACGGTTCGAACTGATTTATCAGAATGAAACGAGGAAAGTCCGGACACCACAGTGCAGTATAGCGGGTAACGCCCGTCACCCTAATGTTTATTAGGGGCGGACAAGTGCAACAGAAAGCAAGTACAGTTAGGCTGTAGTGAAACCAGGTAAACTCTATACGGTGAAACGTCATGTAAACTAATGTCCCGATAGCTATCGGGAGAGGGCTGCACGCTCGAGTTGGAGGGTAGGCGGTTAGAGCTTTTGGGCAACTAAAAGTCTAGATAAATGATAAGGAAGTCCCAAATTTGTTTGGGATTCACAGAATCCGGCTTATGGCCTGCTTTTTTTAATTTGTTTGTTACGCCTTTTTAAAAACTCTTTGATAAATGAAAGATGATTTACAAACATGGAAGCATGCGTTCAAGGTGCTATCGCATATTTTAATTCCTGCATCGGCGATGATTTTTGTTCAAGACCCAGTTCTTGCCTCGGGTACATCTAATTTTTTTCTCCAAACTCTTTACGGAATTCAATCTGACATAAAACAAAAGCGGGTTTTTTCTATGCTAGAGGGTATCGAAGCATTATTGCAAAAAAATAATCCTGACTTTGTCTTTGAAAAAACTAATATTCAAGAAACTAGAGATTTATTAGAAACTGCAATAATTAATGCAAGTAGGGCAAATACTGATGAAAAAATAAATCTACTTCGGAAAATAATGTATGGACAAATTGTTAATCCTCAGCCATACGATTATACTTCAAGGTATTTAGATTTGGCTGTAAGACTCAATGAAAATCAGATTAAAATACTTTTAACCTATGTTGAAACTGAAAAAGATTTAAAACCAATAAGAATAGATTTAAGTAAAATGTCAAGAGAGCTTTCTGAAGCAGAAAGAGTTGAAAAAGAAATTTTTTCTACAAATTCAAAATCATCTAATAATCAAAGGAAAATTTTCAAGTATAAAAAAGATGAGGCTATTAAAAAAATGGAAAATAAGAAGTTAGAATATTATAAGTTGACAAATGTCCGAAGTCGGATGATAAAGTCTTTTGAAAAAGATGTTTTTCAGTTTTTATTTAATGAACTTAGAGTGCTAGGTTTAGTCTACAATCCAAGTGAAGGAAAATCAAGTGATGCAGGTGATCAATCTTTTTACACTTGCACAGCGTTAGCTTTTGGTTTTATAAATTTTCTCCGAGAGTATGATATGAAATCAAATTGATTTGCTCATTATTCAATCTTAAAAAAACTAAAAATATTACTCCCGTATTTTCGTTTTTCAGCAAAATTAGGTAGTTCACTTAAATCTGTCTGTTCAGAATGTTCTATTATTAGAAGTCCTTCACCTGATAACAGCTCATTTGAAAAAGCCAACTCGGGAATTTTAGAAAATTGTGAAACATCAAAACTGTACGGAGGGTCCGCAAAAATGATATCATACTTACTTTTAGTGCGTTCTAAAAACTTGAAGGCATCGCTCTTCATTACGGCTATTTCGAAATTCAATTCCTTTGCTGTTCTAGAGATAAATTGAACACAGCCCGCATTAGCATCGACAGCGGTTATTTCAGTAGCTCCTCTTGAAGCGAATTCGAAGCTTATGTTTCCTGTACCTGAAAACAAATCCAAAACTGCTAAATCCTCAAAGTAGTATTGGTTGTTTAAAATATTGAATAAGGCCTCTTTGGCCATATCCGTAGTAGGCCTTACAGGCAGTTTTTTTGGGGCTGTTAAACGTTTACCTTTATATTTTCCTGAAATAATGCGCATAAAACTAGTTAAGCATGGTGAGGTCAATAGAATCTTGGGAGCCTTCCTCAAAACTATAGGTGTTGTTTTTAGGAAGAAAAACGGACACTTTTTTTATGTAGTTGTAACAGATTTCAAATAGCTCGTCTCCTTCTTCAATTTTACCAAAGAGTTTTAGTTTTACGCTTTCAACATCTAGTTGTAGTTGTTCAAAGGTAAATAGTATGTAGTATAAGAAATCTTCTTTTGTTCGATAAGGGAACTGGTTGTACAGAAGCACCTTTTTTTGATGTAAGACGGCCAATTCCATTTCACGGTCCGAAACGTGAACATAACATATAGTTTTAGAACTTGCCTTTTGCTGTAAAAGGGTCTGTAGAACTGCGGTACTGCTGTGTTTGAATTCAAACTCCCCAAAATTTTCAAAAATGTAGTTGTTGATGTTTGTAAAGGGTACATAGACACTTATGACATCTTGGTTTTCGACCTCGTCGTACACTATATTGTCGTTCGCTAATATCTTAGTATTGAACTTCAGATAATTAGCAAGTTCGTTTTCATCAAATAGCGTTTTGGGCACCAAACTAAATAAGTTGTTTTTATGAATAACAAGAACATCCGAAAACTTTTTTTTGAGAACGCTGTGTTTTTCGAATAAACTCTTAAGTTCTTTTAAAACCAAGTAGGGGGTGGATTCTGTCTTAAAGAAAACGGTATCAGATAAAACCACTTTATTAAGAATAGTATCTGCAATACAAAAAGAAAGTCCATTCAAACTAATTTGAATGGACAGTTTCTTATATGAATTTGAATTTTCTTCCGCTATGTTAATTGTTTTTTCTGTCATAGAGGGGTGGCCAGTTACCATTGGTGCTCACATCTGTTAATGAACCTACTTTTATTTCAGACCCATTTACCTCTTCAACACTGTTGTAGGCATTTTCCTTGGCAATTAAATCTTTTGGCTGGTCATATAACACAACATTCTTTTTGACCTTTACCTCAAAAACAGGGGCTTTATAACCACTTTTATCAATGATGTCGGCTTTCATTTCAAATTTTTCACCGTTCTGTGCGTGTGGCACATTCATCATAGTTTTATAACGGTCGTCACTCTTGAAAAGTGAATCTTTCACCTTTACCATACCTAAGGTATCGATAACAATAGAATCTTGTTGTAGCTCAATTTGGTATGTTTTGTCAAAACGCATAAAAGAAGTGTCCCTTTGTTGGGTGATGGTATAATTACCGGTATCTATAAATTGTATAAGACTGTTGAAATTACCTGCGTATCTGCCATTGACGGCTTTATAGGCTTCTTGCGAATCTCTAATATCTTTAAGCTTGTTGATTACATCAGAAAAGCGCTCTTCGCGAACTTTATTAAATTCAATTGGCGCATTGATTGATTGGTAAATTAGATATCCTAATCCTATACATACTATCCAAAGAACTACTTGTAAAATGGTTTTCATTAGTGTACGAGTTAATTAAATTTAGTGGTTTAGACAAATCTACAATTTTTTTTCAATCACGAAAGTTTTTGCCATAAAAATCATCCCTATATTTGGGGCTTTATGACTCACTTGACAGCCATTGATTTTCATAAGGTTTTAGTAGAAAAATTTCCACATTCTCCTACAGAATTACAAGATGTCACCTTACATAAGTTGGCCGATTTTGTGCTCTCTAAAGAAAAGGAAAGGCTGTTTTTACTTAAAGGGTATGCCGGAACAGGAAAAACAACAATAATAGGTAGTGTAGTTAAAAACCTATGGCATGCCAAAATGAAATCTGTTCTTATGGCACCAACAGGAAGAGCAGCAAAAGTAATGTCTGTTTACGCTAAAACAAAGGCATTTACTATTCACAAAAAAATCTATTTCCCTAAAAAACAGGCCAGTGGAGCAATACAGTTCACATTGGCACCCAACAAGCATCGAGACACCATTTTTATAGTGGATGAGGCATCTATGATACCTGACGCTCCTGCAGATTCAAAACTTTTTGAAAACGGGTCTTTGTTAGATGATTTGATTTTTTATGTCTATTCTGGCCACAACTGCAAACTTATTTTAATCGGAGATACCGCCCAGCTTCCGCCAGTGAAACTAGAGTTGAGCCCAGCTTTAGACGAGAACAAACTAGAACTCCATTACAACAAAGAGGTTACCAAAATCGAGTTAGATGAGGTGATGCGCCAAACAAGTGACTCGGGCATTCTATTTAATGCTACTAATTTACGCGAACAGTTACAGACCGAATTCTTTGAGGAGTTCAAGTTTCATCTAGATTCGTTTAAAGATATTGTCAGATTAGTAGATGGACATGAAATACAAGAAGCTATTGATGCTTCATATGTACAGAACGGTAAAGAAGAAACGGCTATCATTGTGCGCTCTAATAAAAGGGCCAATCTGTACAACGAAAATATCAGACAACGAATTCTTTATCTAGAGAATCAGATTTCGGTTGGCGATTTTATGATGGTGGTAAAAAATAACTACTTCTGGTTAAAGCCCACTTCAGACGCCGGTTTTATAGCTAATGGTGATATTATTGAAATTTTAGAACTATTCGCTATCAAAGAATTATACGGGTTTTCTTTTGCTGAGGTAAAAGTGCAAATGGTAGACTACCCGAACCAAAAACCTTTTGAAACGGTATTGCTTTTAGATACGATCAAGGCTGAAACACCTTCTTTGCCTTATGAAGAGAGCAATAGGCTGTATCAAGAAGTATCTAAAGATTTCGCTCATGAAAAATCGAAATACAAGAAATTCTTGGGAGTAAAAAACAACAAATATTTCAACGCACTGCAGGTTAAGTTCTCTTATGCAATAACCTGTCATAAATCTCAAGGAGGGCAGTGGAACACTATTTTTGTAGAACAACCTTATCTGCCCAATGGAATTGATAAAGATTATTTAAGATGGTTGTATACAGCCGTAACCAGAGCCAAGGACCGGCTGTATTTAATCGGGTTTAAAGACGATTTTTTTGTTGCTCAAGAATAACCTATTTTAGTAAAAATCGATTTAAATGACATCAGAAACGGTAATTAGTATTTTTTTGGGCATAGGCCTTGCTGCTTCTACAGGTTTTAGGGTATTCTTGCCTTTGTTTGCATTGAGTTTGGCCGCTTTTTTGGGAAAGTGGGAATTAAATGAAAGCTGGTTATGGATAGGTAGTCTTACTGCAGTAATTACGTTTGGAGTTGCTACAATCGCAGAGATTTTTGCCTATTTTATACCTTGGGTGGATAATGCTTTGGACAGTATTGCAATACCCTTGGCTGCCATAGCAGGGACAGCAGTTATGGTATCTACTGTTGTTGATTTAGATCCAGTAGTTACATGGTCATTGGCCATTATTGCTGGTGGAGGAACTGCAGCTGCAATAAAAGGTGCCAATGCAACGGGTAGGTTGACCTCAACGGCAACAACGGGTGGGTTGGGCAATCCAGTCGTTTCTACTGTTGAAACAGGAACGGCTGTTGTAGTTTCAACAGCTTCTATATTTGCACCTATTTTAGCAGCGGTTCTGGTGGTAATTATATTGGCCATAATCTTTAAAATTTATCGAAAGCTTCGGCCTAAAACCAGGACCTAAAACCAACCAAATTCTCGAGTATTGTGAAGATAATCTCAATGATTCCGGCACGTTATCAAGCCTCAAGGTTTCCAGCTAAATTGATGCAAGATTTGGGTGGTAAGCCTGTTATTTTGAGAACCTATGAGGCAACAGTAGAAACACAACTTTTTGATGAGGTGTACGTGGTTACCGATAGTGAACTTATTTTTAAGCTTATCGCAGATGCCGGGGGAAAGGCCATTATGAGCAAAGAGAAGCATGAAAGTGGAAGCGACCGAATTGCAGAGGCTGTTGCCGATATGGATGTAGATATTGTAATTAATGTGCAAGGTGATGAGCCTTTTATAGATAAGGTGAGTCTTGAAAAAACGATAGCGGTCTTTAAAAAGGATGACAAAAAAGAAATAGACCTTGCCTCTTTAATGACACCAATTACGGACTGGGATGAAATTTCGAACCCTAATACTGTTAAGGTAATTGTGGACAACCAGAATTTTGCACTCTACTTTTCGAGGTCTCCCATTCCATATCCTCGAGATAAGGAGACAGGGGTAACCTATTTTAAACATAAAGGAATTTATGCTTTCAGAAAGAGAGCTTTGGTCGATTTCCAACGATTACCAATGCTCGAACTTGAGGCAACCGAAAAAATTGAAGCCATACGTTTTTTAGAATATGGTAAAAAGATAAAAATGGTAGAAACCGATGTGACCGGTATTGAAATAGATACTCCTGAAGATTTAGAAAGAGCGAAAAAAGCATGGAAGTAGATTTCTCTGATATAAAGGTTATCGCTTTTGATGCCGATGATACGTTGTGGGTAAATGAAACTCACTTTAGGAAAACTGAGGAACGTTTTGCTGAACTGTTAGAAGGGTATGAAACCAAGAATAAAATTGACCAAGAACTTTTTAAAATGGAGATTAAGAACCTTGAAACCTATGGGTATGGTATTAAGGGTTTTATGCTCTCCATGATAGAATCGGCCATTGATTTATCGAATAAGTCGGTTTCTTTGGAAGTAATCTCTGAAATTTTGGATCTCGGTAAACAAATGATTTTACAACCAGTTGAACTTTTAGACGGGGTTGAAGAAGTACTCGAAAAACTCCAATCCAACTACAGACTTATTGTACTGACCAAAGGAGATTTGTTAGACCAGGAAAGAAAATTAGACAAATCGGGCTTATCAAAGTATTTTCAGCATGTTGAAGTATTAAGTGATAAGAAAGAAGCCAATTATATTAAATTGTTAAGTCACCTAGAAATTGATATAAATGAGTTTTTGATGGTAGGGAATTCCTTAAAGTCAGATGTTATACCTATATTAAAGATTGGTGCGAGGGCTGTTCATATCCCATTTCATACTACCTGGGTTCATGAGCAAGTTTCTCAAGAAGAAGAAAGAATAAATAATCACCTGAAACTGAATAGTGTACGTGATATTTTGAAGTATTTGGAGTATTCATGAAGATAGAAAAGCAAATAGAGAAAAAAGAAAAAGGAGCCGCTGCTGGGCATAAGTATAAGAACTTTCCTATGGTTCCCAAGGTTATTTTTGGGCGAGGCAGTTTTATGCAACTTGGGGAAATACTCTTGCCAAAAAGAAGAAATTCAGATGCACCCTTTATTTTTTTAGTTGATGATTTTTTTCATGGTAAAGACTTGGAGCAACAAATTCCATGGCTTTTTAATGATCAAATCATTTTTATTTCTGCTGAAGAAGAACCAAAGACAGCGCAGGTAGATGCTTTAGTAGCGAAAATCAAATCAGATTTTGATGAATTGCCCTCTGGGGTAGTTGGTATAGGTGGGGGTACGCTTTTAGATTTGGCAAAGGCAGTTGCTATTATGCTAACAAATAAGGGAAGCTCAGAGCAATATCAAGGTTGGGATTTGGTAGCCAATAGAGCGGTTTACCATGTTGGTGTACCAACAATTAGTGGAACTGGGGCGGAGGTTTCAAGAACCGCTGTTTTATCCGGACCTGATAAAAAATTAGGGATTAATTCAGATTATACGACTTACGACCAGGTAGTTCTAGATCCTAATTTGCTTAAAACCGTACCTAAAGAACAATGGTTTTACACAGGTATGGACTGTTTTATACACTGCATTGAATCTTTAACAGGCACTTATCTAAATGCCTTTAGCCAAAGTTATGGTGAAAAAGCTCTTGATTTATGTAAAGAAGTATTTCTTGAGAATTTAAGTGAAGAAGAATCTGAAGAAAAATTAATGATGGCTTCATGGCATGGCGGTATGAGTATTGCATACTCCCAGGTGGGTGTTGCACACGCTATGAGTTACGGATTATCTTATCTGCTTGGTGTAAAACATGGTATAGGTAATTGTCTTGTTTTTGAACACTTAGGCGAGTTTTATCCCAAAGGGGTGGCATTGTTCCGTAAAATGAAAGCAAAACATGGTATTTCGCTTCCAAAAGGCATTTGTGCCAACCTAAGTGAAGAAGACTTCAATATAATGATTTCGGTATCACTTTCTATGGACGCATTGTGGGAAAACGCCTTGGGCACTAATTGGCGTGAAAAAATAAATGCTGAAAAGCTCAAAGAGATTTATTCAAAAATATAGTCGTCCACACTAATCAAAACAAAATCTAAGCATGCAGAGCCTTGCAAAATTTATTTATTTTAAGCTTTTGGGCTGGCGTCTTATTGGGCAATTCCCCCAGATCGATAAAGCAGTTTTTATTGTAGTGCCCCATACCAGTTGGGTCGACTTTTTTTTAGGCTTATTAATACGTAGAGTTTGGAACGAGGAAATTAATTTTATTGCTAAAAAGAGTCTTTTTAAATTTCCTTTTGGATGGTATTTTAAGTGGATGGGTGGAGCTCCAATAGACCGAAGTAAAAATAATGACACCGTTAGTGCCATCGCTTCAATTTTTGATCAAAAGAAAAAGTTTAGACTTGCTTTATCTCCTGAAGGAACCAGAAAAAAGGTAAATGAATGGAAAACTGGTTTTTACTATATAGCCAAGGCTGCGAACGTTCCAATAGTGATGGTTACTTTTGATTATGGAAAAAAACAGATTGCAATTTCGGAGCCTCATTTTACAACCGATGATAAAGAGGCAGATTTTCGGCTATATAAGTCTTTTTTCAAAGGGGTTGTTGGTAAAGTACCAGAATATAGTTTTTAATTTTTAGTCAACCCTCCAACCCTAGACGTAAAAACCCCTTAAATATGATACATTCATAGTTGAATGTGATGTGAGAGGTTTATCTCGGTGAATGTTTTTTTAGGTCTTTTTTAAAACCTGCGGGAGTTTTTTCTCCTTCTTTTTTGTATTTCCAGGAAAGATGAGGTTTGTACTTGAATAAGAACCACCAAACGTTTTGGTAGCAGTGTATACTTGTTTTGTAGCATCAATAACCTGCGCTTCAGAAAGTTCTTTTAACGGATGTGTAAATACGGACCATATAACTTCATCACTCAAAGCATATTTTACATCTAAGGCCGAATGAAAGTTGGCTACCAGGGCATTTAAGAGCTCTTCTTCACCTATTTTTTCGCGTTCTATTATTGGAGAAATTATGCGCATCCGGTTTGCATTTTCGTCAAATACACAGATAAGCATAGCATCATCGATTAAAAATCGATAAGAGTTTCCATTTACCTGTAATGTATCCGATTCTTGTTGAAGTATTTCTAATAGGATTTCAGAATTCATTTCTTGAGAGAAACTACTAATACTGAAGAACGAAGCAAAAACTAAATAAAGTAAATAACGCATACAAGAGAGATTTATCAATGAGTCGATAAAACCTGCTATCATTTACAAGTGAATATCTATAAATTGATGATTTACTCTTTCATTGTATGATATACGTTCTGTACATCATCATCTTCCTCTATTTTTTCAAGAAGTTTTTCAACGTCGGCAGCCTGTTCTTCATTCAACTCTTTGGTTACCTGCGGAATGCGCTCAAAACCTGAAGATAAAATTTCAATTTCTCTATTTTCCAGTTCTTTTTGAATGGCTCCAAAACTTTCGAAAGGCGCGTAAATTAATATGCCGTCCTCGTCTACAAAGACTTCTTCCGCACCAAAATCTATAAATTCCAATTCGAGTTCTTCGGCATCAATACCGTCTGATGGAATTCTGAAATTACAGGTATGGTCAAACATAAATTCTACGGAGCCTGAGGTTCCTAAACTTCCGTTACACTTATTAAAATAGCTTCTAACATTGGCCACTGTTCTGGTGTTATTGTCAGTAGCTGTTTCTACTAAAATTGCTATGCCGTGCGGCCCATAACCTTCAAATAAAACTTCTTTGTAGTCTCCAAGACTTTTATCACTGGCCCTTTTAATGGCTCGTTCAACATTATCCTTGGGCATGTTTACAGACTTGGCGTTTTGTATAACAGCCCTAAGTCTTGAATTAGAATCTGGGTCGGGACCACCTTCCTTCACAGCCATAACAATGTCTTTGCCAATACGTGTAAAGGCCTTTGACATTGCGGACCAACGCTTCATTTTACGTGCTTTTCTAAATTCAAAAGCTCTTCCCATACATTACAATTTTAAGGATATGCACAAATTAACAAAACCAATAGGATAATCACAAACCTACTGGGCGTAATTAGGGGTTGACTATGTTTTCAATGGTAGTAGCCAAATCAAAGTCTTTTTGGGTAATGCCATTCACATCGTGCGTGTTCAATTTTATGGTGAGGGAATTGTAGACATTTTCCCAGTTCGGATGATGACCTTGTGCTTCGCATTCAAAGGCAATCTCCGTCATTTTTGAAAAGGCTTCTTTAAAGTTTTTGAATTTGTAGGATTTTGCAATGGCATCGTTTTCAAAAATCCATCCATTTAGTGTAGAAAGTCTTTCGGCAATCTGATTTTCATTTAGTTTTTCCATAGGTTACTAAATTAATCAATTCAATCTACCATTAGGTGGTGATCAATAATTTCCTGAAATGTTATTCTTAGGTTTTTTGGTAATTTATTTTTTTTAGGCAGGGCCGCAAGATATCGGTCCTCATTTGTGGTGTAGACCTTTTTTAGCAGAGGATGAAAGTTTCCTAAACGCTTAATAAGCTCCTTGATAAAATCTTCATGATGTACCAAATCAGTACTTCCTAAGTGATAAATACCATGTTTATCTTGATTTATTAAATAATGCACTTGTTGCATTAACTTATCATCATTGGTTACATTGATAATCAAATTGGGAAAAACCTCAATAGGTTCATTACTGTCTAGAAGTGTTTTTAGTTCTTTGACCCTAGGTGAAGTATTTCCGAATACCATAGGAACTCGTAAAATAGCTGTTTTTGATTTAGGCATACGCATCATCATGTTTTCGATGCGGATTTTTAATCTACCATAAATACTTTCAGATAAGGTCTTATCGGTCTCATATGAAGGAAATTTGCTATAGGCATCAAAAACGTTGGCAGAAGATATAAAATAGAGTTTGCAGTTGTGCTTAGATAAATACTCCATTAAATGGGTATGCGCCTGAACTTGTGCAGTAAAGTCTCCTCTTAACGCCGAAATAATAAAATCTGGTCGTACTTTCTCAAGAATTTGAAAAATATCATCTTCCTCTAAGTCATAAGACAAAAACTGTTTATTCTCAGCGAATGATTTGTTTGAATGATAGGTACCGTAAGTATCGAAATAATTACAAAGTTCCTTATAGAGTGAATTTCCAATAAATCCGCTTGCCCCTAGGATTAAAATTTTCTTCTTCAATTGAAGCTATTAACTTTTATAGAAAGGCAGTTTTACCACAGTTGCCGGTAAAGCGTTCTTACGAACTTGAATATTTATTTTGCTACCCAATTCAGAAAATATTTTAGGAACATAACCTAAGCCAATACCTTTTGCTAAAGAGGGAGACATTGTTCCAGAGGTAACTACACCAATTTTCTTTCCTTGTCCGTCTACAATATCATAACCCTGTCTTGGAATTCCACGCTCATCCAATTCAAAAGCGACTAGCTTTCGTTCAGCCCCTCGCGCTTTTTCTTTAGCGAGCGCTTCGCTATTCACAAAATCTTTTGTGAATTTGGTTACCCAACCCAACCCGGCTTCTAAGGGTGACGTAGTGTCATCAATGTCGTTTCCATACAGGCAATACCCCATTTCTAATCGTAAGGTATCCCTTGCGGCAAGCCCTATTGGCTTTATTCCATAGCTACTGCCAGCTTCTAAAACTTTGTTCCAAACCTGTTCAACTTCAGTATTTTTGCAATAGATTTCAAACCCACCAGAACCGGTATATCCTGTTGCGGATATAATCACATGTTCTATACCTGCAAAATCACCTACAATAAAGTTGTAGAACTTGATGTTGGCCAGATCATGTGAAGAAAGTGACTGCATAGCTTCGACCGCTTTAGGGCCTTGAATCGCAAGTAAAGAATAGTCTTCAGAGATATTACGCATTTCAGCACCTATAGTTTCATTGTAGTTTGAAATATGAGCCCAGTCTTTATCAATATTTGAGGCATTTACAACCAGCAAATAAGTGTCCTCTTTTATTTGATAGATAATTAGGTCATCAACTATACCTCCAGTTTCATTTGGCAAGTAACTGTATTGTGCTTTGCCAATTGTTAGTTTAGAAGCATCATTTGAACTCACTTTTTGAATCAATTCTAAAGCTTTTGGGCCCTTTATTAAGAACTCTCCCATATGAGAGACATCAAAAACACCCAAGGCTTTTCGAACAGTTTCATGCTCCATATTTACACCCTCATAAGAAACAGGCATGTTATAACCGGCAAAAGGAACCATTTTAGCTCCAAGTGACTCGTGTACTTGGGTAAGTGCAGTATTTTTCATCTGGTACTATTTAATTTTTACCGTCAGATGTAATTTGCCGTTAGTCATTGGTGAGGATTTAAAAATCTTCGTGGCTCATTTCATCATTCAATATTTGCAGGCGTAAAAATATTGAAATAATAGCGTTCAACTGAAAATACCTTCTATTGTTTTTTATCTTTTTAATAAATAGGATTTGAGTTCTTGGTACGTACCTATTCTAATCGACGTTTTTTCTCTATCGATAACTTTTGCTATTTGGGAGGGTATTTCTGGAGTAATAGCTAAGGTTTCTTTTACTATATGAAGAAATTTAACGGGGTGCGCTGTTTCTAAGAATATACCGTAGGTGTCAGGATTAAGTTCTTGATATTTTTTAAGGCCTAGATAGCCAACAGCACCATGCGGGTCGCTTACATATTTCGAACGCTTATGAATATGTTGCATTGCCTCTCTAGTTTCGGTATCATTGAACGAATAGGAGGAAAGGTTTTCGGCAAGTACTTCGAAATCATTTTGATATAAATGACGAATACGTATAAAATTGCTAGGGTCACCAACGTCCATAGCGTTTGATATTGTTGCAGTCGATGGTTTAGGTTGATACTCGCCGTTCTCCATAAACTTTGGTACAGTGTCATTAACATTGGTTGCGGCCACAAAGTGTTTTACGGACATGCCCAATTTCTGGGCCACCATTCCGGCACAGACGTTTCCAAAATTCCCGGATGGTATTGAAAAAACGATTTCCTTACCTTTTGATTTGGCCTGTTTATATGCAAAAAGAAAGTAGAATAATTGCGGTAACCAGCGAGCTACATTGATACTATTTGCGGATGTTAACTTTCTCTTTGTATTGATTTCTTTATCTAGAAAGGCTGTTTTAACCATAGTTTGGCAATCATCGAAAGTGCCTTCGACCTCCATCGCAGTAATATTCTCACCCAAAGTGGTCAGCTGTTTTTCTTGAATTTCACTGACTTTGCCGCTTGGATAAAGAATCACCACTTTAACCCCGGAGACTCCTAAAAAACCATTAGCTACAGCTCCACCTGTATCCCCAGAAGTAGCAACCAATACAGTAACCTCCTCTTTTTTTTCTTTGGAAAAGTAACCGAGGCAATTTGCCATAAAACGAGCACCTACATCTTTAAAGGCCATTGTAGGACCATGAAATAATTCTAACGTTGCAACGTTTTCCTCGATTTCTACTATTGGAAACTCAAAATCTAGCATATCGCGAAGTATTTCACGCAATACCTCATCGGGAATATCTTTTTTTACGAATTGATGAATTGCCGTGAACGCAATCTCTTGATTGCTTAGTTTTTCAAGATCTTCAAAAAATGAATTGGGCAATGGTGTAATACGTTCCGGAAAATATAAACCCTTGTCTGGAGCAATACCTGCAATGACCGCTTCTTTGAAAGATACGTTTGGTGCTTGATTATTTAAACTGTAGAAAATCATTTTTAATTTTTAGAATACCTAAAAGAATATTACTTAAGTTGCTTTACGCCCGATGCAGAAATTTTTGAAATATGAACTTCGTAATCAACACCTATTTCATCATAAACCTTAGCGATATTTAGAGCTACCCTTTGTGCATTTTCTTCACCTTTACTCAATGCAAAAATTGAAGGACCAGAACCTGATATGCCGCAGCCTAGGGCACCATTTTCAATTGCTGCTGATTTTACCTGATGGAAACCAGGTATCAAAATAGACCTAAGTGGTTCAATAATATGGTCTTCTAATGAACGCCCAATAAGTTCATAATCTTCACGAAACAGTCCAGCGACCAAACCACCAAGATTTCCCCACTGCTTGATTCCATTTTCTAGGCTGATGGTTGTTTTTAAAATTTTGCGCGAATCGGAAGTTTTGACTTCAATTTGTGGGTGAATTACAGTAGCGAATAATGCATTTGGGGTCGGTATGGGCACAATATCTAGAGGATTGTAACTTCTTGCCAGTGTAAAACCACCATAGATGGCAGGTGCTACGTTATCTGCGTGGGCTACATTGCTTGCTAGTTTTTCACCCTGCATAGCGAACTTAACCAACTCTAGTTTTGAAAAAGGATTGTTTAGAAGCTCGTTCATTCCCCATACGGCACCGGTTGAACTAGCTGCGCTACTGCCAATACCACTGCCTGGTTTGATTTTTTTATAGATTTCTATTTCAAATCCGCCGTGATAATTGCTTTTCTCCAATAGGGCCAGACCGGCAACACCAGCCACATTTTTATTGGTTTCCAATGGAAGTTCTTGTCCATCTACTTTTGTGATATGAATTCCTGGTTTATCAACCTTTCGAATCAGCATTTCATCTCCTACAGTTTCCAAGGCAAGGCCTAGCACATCAAAACCGCAGGATACGTTCGCTATTGTAGCAGGACAAAAAACTTTAATTTCATTCATATCTAGAAATTTCCGATTCTGATAATATCTGCAAAAATACCTGAAGCCGTCACGTCAGCTCCAGCCCCCGCTCCTTTGATAATCATAGGTTGATTAGGGTATCGTTCCGTGTAAAAAAGCACAATGTTATCACTTCCTTCCAAGTTATAAAAATCATGCCCTTTAGGGATTTCTTGTAGACCTACACTGGCTTTACCATTTTCAAACTGTGCAACGTATTTTAACTTGCATTCTTTCGCTGCAGCCTTAGAGTACAATAATTGAAAATTCTTTTCGTACTTTTTTAAGGATTCAAAAAAGGTCTCGTTAGAATTGGTGTTTAGACTTTCTTCCGGTAGAAACGATTTGTTTTCAATATCCTCGATTTCCAATACATATCCACTTTCTCGGGCCAAGATTAAAATTTTGCGCATCACGTCAATTCCACTTAAATCAACAGTAGGGTCGGGTTCGGTATATCCCTCCTCTTGCGCTTGTTTTACTACATCGTGAAATGTGGTATTAGCATTGAAATTATTGAACACAAAATTTAAACTGCCCGATAAAACCGCCTGAATCTTATTGATTTTATCACCCGAGGCAATTAAGTGTTTAAGCGTATCGATAATGGGTAATCCAGCCCCAACGTTGGTTTCAAATAAAAACGGAGCACTGTATTTTTTAGCAAGCTGTTTTAATTCTTTATAAGATTCGTAACCCGAAGAACAGGCTATTTTGTTGCAAGTGACTACTGAAATGCTATTATTTAAATAGCGGGTATAAGTTTTTGCAACATCCATACTAGCGGTGTTATCTACAAAAATGCTGTTACGATAATTAAGTTTATTCACCCTGTCTATAAACGTATCTTTATTTGCTTTTACTCCATTTGCCAGCTCCTGCTCCCAACTTGACAATGAAATGCCATCTTCATTAAATACCATGGTTCTTGAATTTGATATCCCTATTACACGAATATTCAATTTCAATTCATTCTTCAAGTATGCTTTTTGCTTTTTGATTTGTGTTAAAAAACGTGCACCCACATTACCCACGCCCATTACGAATAGGTTCAGCTGTTTTATATTCTCTTCAAAAAATGCTTCATGCAGAGTATTAAGCGCTTTTTTTACATCGTCTTTTCTTATTACCGCAGAGATATTTCGTTCTGAAGCCCCTTGTGCAATCGCACGTATGTTTACGTTGTTTTTTCCGAGGGTACTGAACATTTTACCACTGAGTCCCTGATGACTTTTCATATTATCACCAACAAGTGCTACAATTGCTAGATTCTGTTCTACGTGTACTGGGTCTATTCTTTTTGAAGCAATTTCATATTCGAAAGTGTTATTAACGGCAATAGCTGCTTGTTTTGCATCTTTATCTGAGATACCAACACAAATAGAATGTTCTGATGAAGCCTGCGTAATCATAACAACGCTTATGCCTTCTTGAGACAAGGTTTCAAAAAATCGCTTAGATATTCCTGGAATACCTACCATACCCGAACCTTCTAAAGAGAGTAGGGTAATACTTTCAACATGGCTAATACCGCGTACTGTTTTCGTATTGTCGTTCTCGTTTTTTGTAATATAGGTACCTTCTTCATCAGGAGCAAAGGTGTTTTTAATAACAATAGGAATTTCTTTTGTTAAAACTGGCTGTATGGTTGGTGGATACAGCACTTTTGCGCCAAAGTGCGAAAGCTCCATTGCCTCTTCGTAAGAAATATGAGATACACATTTAGCTTGTTTGACCAGTTTAGGATTTGCGGTATACATGCCACTAACATCTGTCCAAATCTCCAAAACATCAGCATTTGTTGCCGCTGCAAGAATAGCTGCGGTATAATCAGAACCACCTCTTCCTAAAGTAGTTGCGTTTCCATTGTGTGAAGAAGAGACAAAACCAGGTACCACGGTCACCTTTTCTTTTACATCGGCGAAATAAGTACTACAGGTATGGTATGTAAGCTCAAAATCGACGTTGGCGTTTCCGAAACTCTCATCTGTTTTAATTAGTGTTCTTCCATCTTTTAGGGTAGCATCAAGACCTTCTGAAATAAAGAATTCACTTATAATAAAAGAAGAAAGTAGTTCACCATAACTAACAACTTTGTCTGAAAGTCTAGGGGTGGTTTCTCCTATTAAAAACGAACCTTCAAGTAACGTCTCAAGGTCATTGAGCTGGCTTTTAACGCGACTCAAAATAGGACTTTGTTTATTTATTGGAAAAAGATTCTTTATAACCGCAATGTGCCTTTCTTCAATCTCATTAAGCGTATTTTCATAGTTTTTATTTTGCGATGATGCTCGGTCTAAACTATTAAGAAGCATATCCGTAACACCTCCGAAAGCAGAAACAACGACACCTATTTTAGAGTCAGGGGCATTTTGAACTATGGATTTTACTTTTTTAATGTTTTCATCATTGGCTACCGAAGTGCCTCCGAATTTTAAAATTTTCATTTATTAAGAATTTGAAGAAATTGTGAAACAATTAGTTATACGGACGAATATTAATAGCACATTACCCCAAAGGGGTAATAATAATTGTAGAAGTGATTACTGATGTTGCATACATCGAAGTCGCTAATGTGTCCAATTGTTTAAATTGCATGGTCAAATGTAGTACTTTTGGTTTCTGTATCAAATGATTCCTAAATTTTTGTCAATTCCTTAATTTCTAATACACTTCTTTGCTAAATGAAAATATTTAATGCCCAACAGATATACGCTGCTGATAAATTCACAATAGAGAAACAAGCAATTACGAGCGATGCTTTGATGGAAAGAGCGGCAGAAAGAATTTTTAGCTGGGTACATTCTAGGTTGCAAGGTGCGAAAGTCAAAATTCATTTGTTCTGCGGAATCGGAAATAATGGGGGTGATGGTATTGCACTTGCCAGGCATTTGGTAGAGAATGGTTACGAGATTGCTGTGCATGTGGTCAATTACAGTGACAAACGTTCTAAAGATTTTTTGATTAATCTCGATAGGTTAAAGGAAAGAAAACTCTGGCCAGAGTTTTTAGATTCAGATTGCGAGTTTCCTGAAATCGGACATGAAGATATTATCATTGATGCTATTTTTGGTATAGGCCTAAATAGAGCTCCTGAGGATTGGGTAGCCAAATTAATTGGGCATATCAATGATTCTGCGGCTTTTATTCTTTCTATAGATGTGCCTTCAGGATTGTTCTTGGATAAAGTTTCTGATAAGCCAGAGCAAGTTATAAGAGCAAATCACGTACTCAGTTTTCAAGCACCAAAGCTTGTATTTTTTCTTCCAGAAACTGGTGTGTTTCTAAATCAATGGGAGTTATTGGATATAGGTTTGGACCAAGAATACCTTTATAAAACAGAGACTGATTTTGAATTTATTGGAAAGCCTGAAGTTTTACCACTCTATATACCTCGACTTAAGTTCTCGCACAAAGGAAATTATGGACATGCTGTTATCGTTGGTGGCAGTTACGGAAAAATTGGTGCCGTCAATTTGGCTGCCCGGGCATGTTTAAAAGTTGGTAGCGGGCTCGTGACCACCTTTATACCAGAATGCGGTTATATACCCTTGCAGACCAGTGAGCCTGAAATAATGGTGCTAACCGATGAAGAAGAAGATTTTATTTCTAAGATAGAACTTCCGTCAAATGCTTCTGCAATTGGGGTTGGTGTCGGAATGGGAACCCACGAACAGACTGTTGCCGCTTTTTCATCATTTTTAAATGATACGAAGATGCCCATGGTAATTGATGCGGATGGACTAAACATTTTAGCAGAAAATAAGAGGCTTCTGAACAAAATGCCACAGCAAGCTGTATTAACGCCTCACCCTAAAGAATTGGAGCGTTTAATAGGTAAATGGGAAGATGATTTTGATAAATTAAAGAAGGCTAAGGCATTTTCAAAAAAATACGATTGTATCTTGGTGCTAAAAGGCGCACATACCATAACCATTTATGATGGTAAAGGATATATAAACTCTAATGGAAACCCCGGAATGGCTACAGCTGGTAGTGGTGATGTATTGACAGGAATAATTACAGGGCTAATAGCGCAAAATTACCCACCATTATATGCTGCTATTTTTGGTGTATACCTTCATGGACTTTCAGGAGATATTTCTTCTTCCGAGAATGGATATGAAGCAGTTACCGCATCAACTATAATAGCTAATATTGGTAAGGCCTTTATGGAATTATTTAAAAGAGCTTCGCCGGAAGGTCAAGAGCAACCGCAGTAACTAGGCACTCTTCTTTCCTTTATTGTTTTTTGATACGCGTTTTTTGATCCAAGAAACCGCATTTTCGTATTCAATAAAAAATTCCATGTTCTTTTTATAGAACATCTTTTCAATCTTAAAGTTGTGCATATCTATTTCCTTTTTAGAAACAATTGCAAAAGCTTTTAAATTATCTAATCCTCTTAAATAGGTATAAATAACCGGGTCGATAGCGTAAGAGTTTTTTCGCAAACTGATGTAACCGAACTTTTTATTTCTAAAATGGATTTCTGAAATACCAATAATTTGATATGCCCGCTCAAGCGTAAGTGTAGATCCCTCTTCAAAAATGGAAACCATATAGTCGTCAAAAACTTGGATAATTCCAATATCTAGATGATATTCTTTGACAACGATGGTTTTTTTGCTAAATCCCATGTTCATTCCCCAAAATATATTATAGTGTCTCGCTGACGAATGTAGAAGTAGTATAAATTAATCAGAAAAATAATAGATTAAAGGCTTAAATATCGTTTTAAATGTAACACCTAAATAAAATCCATATTTGAACTGGGTTTTGCCTACACTAATTGTAATAAAAAAGGAGCCATTGTTTGATGGCTCCTTTCGCTATAAAATGAAATTATTTTATTTAAGCTTTTGAAGATTTTTCCTTCTTCTTGATTTTTATGGTGAGTTCTTCTTTCTTCTCATCTAGATCCATAAAAATACTGTCACCTTCATTAAGATTCGAATTCACAATTTCTTCTGCTAAAGAATCTTCAATATACTTCTGTATCGCTCTTTTTAAAGGTCTTGCACCGTACTGTTTGTCAAAACCTTTATCGGCGATATAGTCTTTTGCCTTATCAGTAAGATTTAAATCATACCCGATGTCTTTGATACGTTTGAATAATTTATCCAGTTCAATATCAATAATCTTATGTATATCTGCCCGTTCTAACGGATTAAATACAATAACATCATCGATTCGATTTAAAAACTCAGGTGCGAAAGCTTTTTTCAATGCATTTTCAATCACACTTTTTTGGTGGCTATCGGCCTGCGCTTTTTTAGAAGCAGTACCAAAACCTACGCCTTGTCCAAAATCTTTTAACTGCCTTGCACCTATGTTGGAAGTCATTATAATAATAGAATTTCTAAAATCTATTTTTCTTCCTAAACTATCGGTTAAATACCCATCATCCAATACTTGTAAAAGCATATTAAAGACGTCTGGATGTGCTTTTTCAACTTCATCTAAAAGAACCACTGAGTATGGTTTTCTCCTTACTTTTTCCGTAAGTTGTCCGCCTTCTTCATATCCCACATATCCTGGAGGAGCCCCCACTAATCTAGAGATAGCAAATTTTTCCATGTACTCACTCATATCAATACGAATAAGTGCGTCTTCAGAATCAAATAATTCCTTTGCCAATACTTTAGCTAGTTGCGTTTTTCCAACCCCTGTTTGACCTAAGAAAATAAAGGATCCAATTGGTTTGTTCGGATCTTTCAACCCAGCTCTGTTACGCTGAATAGCTCTGGCTACTTTAACCACGGCCTCGTCTTGCCCGATTACATAATCCTTTATCAATGCAGGCAGTTCGGCAAGTTTATTGCTTTCGGTCTGCGCGATTCTATTTACGGGAATGCCGCTCATCATTGAAACTACATCGGCGACATTATCCTCAGAAACGGTCTCTCTATTCAGTTTGCTCTCTTCTTCCCAAGATTCTTGGGCCATGGCCAAATCTTTCTCTATGCGTTTTTCATCATCACGAAGCTTGGCAGCTTCCTCATATTTCTGTTTTTTGACCACGCTGTTCTTAAGAACTCTTACTTCTTCAAGCTGATTTTCCAATTCTAAAATCTGCTTTGGTACATCCATATTTACAATATGCACTCTTGAGCCAGCTTCATCTAACGCATCAATAGCCTTGTCCGGTAAAAAACGGTCGGTCATATAACGGTTCGTTAAGGCAACACAAGCTTTAATGGCCTCATCGGTATAGGTGACATTATGATGGTCTTCATATTTACCTTTGATATTCATCAGAATTTCAACGGTTTCTTCTACAGAAGTCGGCTCAACAATTACCTTTTGAAAACGACGTTCCAATGCACCATCTTTTTCAATATATTGTCTGTACTCATCTAGTGTAGTGGCACCGATGCATTGTATTTCACCTCTAGCTAAGGCTGGCTTAAACATATTTGAAGCATCTAAACTGCCAGTCGCCCCACCTGCACCAACTATAGTGTGTATTTCATCAATGAAGAGAATAATATCATCATTTTTCTCCAATTCGTTCATTACGGCTTTCATCCGCTCTTCGAACTGCCCCCTATATTTTGTGCCAGCTACTAAAGAGGCAAGGTCTAAGGTGACCACACGCTTTCCGTAGAGTATGCGTGATACTTTTTTATTGATAATACGCAAGGCCAAACCCTCTGCAATGGCGCTCTTACCAACTCCTGGTTCTCCTATTAAAAGCGGATTATTCTTTTTACGCCTACTTAATATCTGAGATACACGTTCGATTTCTTTTTCTCGGCCAACAACAGGGTCGAGCTTATTTTCTTCCGCAAATTTTGTTAAGTCCCTTCCAAAATTATCCAATACAGGTGTTTTGGATTTTTTGCTTCCCTTTTGAGAACTAGAGGATCCGAAAGTACTTTCTTTGGACTCTCCGGCATCTTCCGAATCTCCAGGAAAAGATTCGGCCCTAGTAACATCTAAATAGTCATCGTCACTGGTTATCATAGACTTGAATTGCTCCTTCACATTATCATAATCGACTTTTAACTTGTGAAGCAATTTTGTGGTCGGGTCATTTTCGTTACGCAGTATACATAACAATAAATGAGCGGTATTAATAGAAGAACTTTGAAAAAGTTTAGCTTCTAAAAAGGTAGTCTTTAAGGCACGTTCTGCCTGCCTTGTCAGGTGAAGGTTCTTTTTATCTTTTTGTATACCAGCGGTGTTTGGGTTAGCCGGACTCAATATTTCGACCTTTCTCCTTAAATGGTCGAGGTCTACATCCAGTGCGTCTAATATATTAATAGCCTTTCCATTACCATCACGCAACAGGCCTAGCATTAAATGCTCTGTTCCAATAAAATCATGGCCAAGTCTCAGCGCCTCTTCTTTGCTAAATGCAATAACGTCTTTTACCCTTGGCGAAAAATTATCATCCATAAATTTCCTTATTCAGCAATTAAAATTAATAAAACTAATCCAACAATGACCAAATACTGTACCCATATTCGATAAACAAGGGGTAAAAGGCGAAAAAAAGAGCTTTTTTTAGATTCTTTAACAAATTTCAAAGATAGCATTCGGCCTAATTTTAATGTTGATAATTTTTTTAATAAAGTAATCGGCAAGCGTTTTGAAACATGTGTTTTTACGTATATTGCTACGATATTTTAATTACAAAAGCAACAAGATTTTAATATGGCTGAAGGAGAAAAATTGATACCTATCAACATTGATGATGAAATGAAATCTGCCTACATTGATTATTCAATGTCGGTCATTGTGTCACGTGCCCTACCTGATGTCAGGGATGGTTTAAAACCGGTTCATAGAAGGGTGCTATACGGCATGCATGAATTGGGGGTTCGTTCAAATAGTGCCCACAAAAAATCGGCCCGTATCGTAGGTGAGGTTTTGGGTAAGTACCACCCTCATGGTGATACCTCGGTATACGACAGTATGGTGCGTATGGCGCAGGAATGGAGTTTGAGGTATATGTTGGTTGATGGACAAGGTAACTTTGGTTCGGTAGATGGTGATAGCCCCGCTGCGATGCGTTACACGGAGGCGCGCATGCGAAAAATCGCTGACGATATGTTGGCAGATATCGATAAGGATACAGTCGATCATCAATTGAACTTTGATGATTCATTGAAAGAACCTACTGTTTTACCTACTCGAGTTCCACAACTTCTGGTTAATGGGGCATCTGGAATTGCTGTTGGTATGGCAACAAATATGCCGCCACACAATCTTTCTGAAGTAGTTGATGGTACCATCGCCTACATAGATAATCATGACATTGAAATCGATGAACTTATAACACACATAAAGGCACCTGATTTTCCTACCGGAGGTATTATCTATGGATATGATGGTGTTAAAGAGGCTTTTCATACAGGTCGTGGCAGAGTAGTAATGCGGGCCAAAGCTACCTTTGAAGAAGTACAGGGTAAGGAAAGTATCATTGTTACTGAAATACCTTATCAAGTCAATAAGGCCGACATGATCAAAAAGACGGCTGACCTAATAAATGATAAGAAGATTGAAGGTATTTCAGCGATAAGGGATGAATCTGATAGAAAGGGTATGCGTATCGTGTACATTCTTAAAAGAGATGCCATTCCTAATATCGTTTTAAATACGCTTTATAAGTACACTGCTTTACAATCGTCTTTTAGTGTTAACAATATTGCCCTTGTTAATGGGCGTCCGCAGTTGCTTAACCTAAAGGAGATGATTCATCATTTTGTTGAACATCGTCATGAGGTAGTTGTTAGAAGAACCAAGTTTGAACTTAAAAAAGCCGAGGATAGAGCGCATATACTAGAAGGTTTAATTATTGCATCTGATAATATAGATAGGGTTATTGAGATTATTAGGGGTTCTTCGAATGTTGATGAGGCTCGCAACAATTTGATGGAAGAATTCAAGTTAACTGAAATTCAAGCGAAAGCCATTGTAGAAATGCGCCTACGACAGTTAACGGGTCTAGAGCAAGATAAATTACGAGAAGAATATGATGCACTCTTACTTACTATCGAAGATTTGAAAGATATCTTGGATAAGAAGGAGAGAAGAATGCAAATAATAAAAGATGAGTTAATTGAGGTAAAAGATAAGTATGGTGATGAGCGTCGCTCCGAAATTAACTTTGCAGGAGGAGATTTGAGTATTGAAGATATGATACCTGATGAGCAAGTAGTTATAACTATTTCTCATGCGGGCTACATCAAACGTACGCCACTTACCGAATACAAAACGCAGAACAGGGGAGGAGTCGGTCAAAAAGCATCATCTACCCGTAACGAAGACTTTTTAGAGCATCTATTTGTTGGTACAAACCACCAATACATGCTTTTCTTTACACAAAAAGGAAAATGTTTCTGGATGCGTGTCTATGAAATACCTGAAGGAAGCAGAACTTCTAAAGGTAGGGCGATACAAAACCTTATTAACATAGAGAGTGAAGATAAGGTCAAAGCCTTTATTTGTACACAAGATTTAAAGGATGAGGATTATGTAAATAGTCATTATGTAATCATGGCAACCAAAAAAGGTACTGTAAAGAAAACTTCTTTAGAGCAGTACTCAAGACCAAGGCAAAATGGTATAAATGCCATAACCATTAAGGATAATGATGAATTGCTTGAAGCTAAACTTACTACGGGCACAAGCGAAATATTCCTAGGGCTTAAATCAGGAAAAGCTATTCGTTTTGAAGAAAGTAAAACTCGACCTATGGGAAGGAATGCCTCTGGGGTTCGCGGAATTACTTTGGCAAGCGATACCGATGAGGTAATAGGAATGGTATCTGTGCATAATTTTGAAGATAATATTCTTGTGGTTTCAGAAAATGGTTATGGCAAAAGATCTAACATAGACGATTATCGCGTAACTAATAGAGGTGGAAAAGGGGTAAAGACCATTTCCATCACTGATAAAACAGGAGGTCTGGTTGCTATAAAAAATGTAACGGATTCTGACGATTTAATGATAATTAATAAATCAGGTATTGCGATACGTTTGGGTGTGGAAGATTTAAGAGTGATGGGGCGTGCAACCCAAGGTGTTAGACTTATCAACCTAAAAGGCAACGATAGTATTGCGGCAGTGGCCAAGGTAATGAAAGATGAAGATGCCGTTGAGGGTACCGATATACTTGATATTGAGGTAAATGAGGAAGATGGCACGGCTCTTGATAATACAGATACCGAAACAAAAGAATAAACAATAAACACTAAATATTACATTAAAAATGAAAACAAGGATTTTAATACTTCTTACCGCAATGATTTCGATGGTAGGATTTTCACAAAAAAATGAGATTAAAGCTGCTGATAAAGCGATGAAAAGTGGCAATGCAGCCGAAGCAAAAACTATTTTGGAAGGGGCAAAGTCCCTAATAGATGGTGCTGATGCTAAATACCAGGCTCAGGCGTATTCCATTTTAGGTAATGCTTACGCCAATCTTTCTGAGTTTGAACCCGCAATAAACGCTCTGAATAAAGTTATTTCAGTAGAAGAGACTTCAGGTAAAAAGAAGTTTACTGCAGATGCGCAGCAAAGGTTAAGTCAAATGACAGCGGATATTATCAATGCTGCTGTAGAGGATAACAACAATAAAGATTACAAAGCAGGAGCTGAGAAATTATATATGGGTTACAAACTAAGCCCGAAAGATACTATCTACCTTTACTATGCGGCGAGTAGTGCAGTTAATGGTGCCCATTATGATACAGCGTTAGAGTATTATAATGAATTAAAAGAGATAGGTTATGATGGAAGTGCAGTAAAATATAGTGCGGTAAATGTGGAAACCGGGGAAGTAGAAGAAATGGACGAAGCGACCCGAGATCTTTATGTAAAAGCAGGTACACACAAAGATCCTAAAGAAGAAAAAACCCCTTCTAAGAAAGCTGAAATTGTAAAGAACGTTGCTCTTATCTATCAGCAACAAGGCAAAAATGAAGAGGCCTTAGCAGCTTACGAAGATGCTATTGCAAGTAACCCCGACGATGTAAATTTAATTTTAAACAAGGCTAATTTATATTATACCCTTGGTGATAAAGATAAGTTCAAAGAACTTATGGCAAAGGCTTCTGCCATGGCTCCAGATAATCCAGATTTAATGTATAACATAGGAGTTATAAGCATGGAACAGGGTAATTTAGAAGAAGCACGTGCTGCTTATTTAAGAGTGCTTGAAATAGACCCTAGCTATGTGAATGCGCAACTAAACCTTTCTACGTCATATGTAAACGAAGGAAACAGTTTGATCGATGAGATGAATACCTTAGGTACATCAAGAGCGGATACAGCCCGCTATGATGAGTTAAAGAAAAAGAAGGATGATTTATTTTTAAAAGGTTCGAAGGTTTTAGAAGAAGCTTTAAAAATGAACCCTGATAATGAAGGTGTATTATCCCAATTAAAGAACATTTACGGTGCACTTGGTGATACTGAAAACTTCATGAGAATTAAAAAGTTGTTAGGTGAGTAGATTTAAAATATACTCTTTAAAAAAGCCTTGACAATTGTCAAGGCTTTTTTTATATGATCTTTTTGATGACCCGAAGCTTGTGGGTATATATTTTTTCTTGAGGGTTGAAAATACCAGTATGATCTATTCTATCAATTCTTACATATCCGTAAGAATGTATAATGTAATTATCTTTCAAAATAATACCAACATGATCTATAATTCCATCAGAGTTATCAAAGAATGCTAAATCACCAGGTTCACTTTCTTCGATAAAACTTAAAGCCTCACCTTGTGTAGCTTGCTTTTCGGTATTTCGAAATAGCTTAAAACCGTTTGCCTTATACACCATTTGTGTAAAACCAGAACAATCTACACCAAATGGAGTTTTACCGCCTGATAAGGATGGCGCATTTAAAAAGAGAAGCGCTGTCTCGACTAGTTTAGATTTGTCCTGTTTTGGTTTTTGAGAATTTCCTTCATGAGTTTGGCCCAAAAAACCACTCACATCTATTCTTGCTCCTAAAGTAATGGGTTGAAAGATTTCTTCCGAAGTTAATATATGTGATATGAAATCGGTAGCTAAGATTTGATTTTTATCAATGTTAAGTTTATTAAAATCTTCTTCAGAAACTAACTTAAATTGATTCTTGCTAACCCAACCTTCTTGTCCATCAAATGCAACTACAATACGAACCCAGTGTTTACGATTTTCTTTTATTTTAAAAAGATCACCATATACTAGTTGGGTTACCATCGCTGTAGAATCATCGGGTGATACCCTAACGGGAACGATGCTTAAGTGGCAAATTCCATATTGCATGCTACTGGTCGAAATTAGTTTCGTTCCAAGACAATAGCTGAAGCACCACCACCACCATTGCATATAGCTGCAGCTCCAATTTTACCATTATTCTGCTCAAGCACATTAATTAAAGTAACTATAATTCTTGCTCCAGAGCAACCTAACGGATGGCCTAAGGAAACTGCCCCACCATTAACGTTCACATTGCTGTCTTCAAGATTTAAAAGCTTCATATTGGCCAAACCAACAACCGAGAATGCCTCATTGAATTCAAAATAATCAACATCATTCAGCGCTATTCTTGCTTTATCTAAGGCTTTTGGTAATGCTTTAGCCGGAGCCGTAGTAAACCATTTCGGTTCCTGTGCGGCATCAGCATAGCTTTTAATTTTTACTAGTGGCTTTATACCTAAAGCGGCTGCTTTGTCCGCACTCATTAATACCAATGCCGCAGCACCATCGTTTATGGTAGAGGCGTTAGCGGCAGTAACCGTTCCGTCTTTAGAAAATGCTGGTCTTAAGGCCGGAATTTTCTCCATTCTAACATTTTTGAATTCCTCATCTTCATTGACCACAATTGGCTCACCCCTTCGTTGAGGTACTTCAACAGGAATTATTTCATTTTTAAATTTACCCTCCTCCCATGCTTTTGCGGAGCGTTGGTATGATTGAATGGCAAATGCATCTTGATCTTCACGAGAAAAATCATGCTCGGTAGCACAAGCGTCTGCACAAACACCCATGGCGTTCTGATCATAGACATCTACTAGCCCATCTTTTTGCATTCCATCAATCAAAGTTGCAGGGCCAAATTTTGAACCATTTCTCATATGTACGTAATGCGGAATAAGACTCATGTTTTCCATCCCACCAGCAACGACAATCTCATTATATCCCAAAGCAATGGACTGAGCCGCCTGCATTACAGTTTTCATGCCCGAGGCACATACTTTATTTATAGTGGTACAGGGTACTGTCTCGGGGATTCCTGCAAAAATAGCTGCTTGACGGGCTGGTGCTTGTCCAGTTCCGGCCTGAACGACATTGCCCATAAGTACTTCATCAACCATATCGGGTTTTACATTTGCTTTTTTAAGAGCTCCTTCTATAGCAATTGCTCCCAATTTTGGTGCTGGAATATTAGATAATGCACCCATAAAACTTCCTATTGGTGTTCTAACTGCAGAGACAATAACAACTTCTTTCATACTAGTAATTTTGTTCCTGCGAAAATACTAAAATTAACAGCATTACAACAGTTTAATGATTTATGGGATACATGAAATTAGATTTCTTTATTTTTGAGCTTAGAGCTTTTTTATATGGGCAAAACACTTGATGATTTTTATAAGAAACAGTCGGTGATTTACAAGTATGTGCTATACTTTATTTCCATTGCCCTAATTGTTTTTTTCTTTCCGAGAGGTGGTAAATTCAAGTATGACTTTCAAAAAGGAAAGCCTTGGCAGTATGAGAATCTATATGCTCCTTTCGATTTTTCAATTAAGAAGACCGATGAGGATATTTCTGCTGAACGAAAGTTACTGGAGTCCAATAAGGCAGATTATTACACTTTTGATCAACAAGTTTATCAAGAGGTATTGAATAAATATGAAGTCAATTTCAAGAGTGCCTTTTCTTCAGATGCCCTTTCAACTAGCGAAAGAAATAAATTATACTCGGCAGGTAAAGCTGTTTTAGATTCTATTTATAAAGATGGACTTTTTAAAGAACAAATAGGTAGTGATGAGGTTTTTCTAATACGAAATAACACTGCGAGAACTATACCGCAAAACAGCATAAAGTATGTCTCTAATTCCAATACGTTTATAGCTTCTTACATTGATAATTTTCGACTTGGAGCTAACAAAGCTGAATTGGTAAGAGTACTTAATTCCGTTATAAAAGCAAATGTTACCTATAATAAAAGTCTTTCGGATAAAGCCTTGCAAGAGGAGCTTTCTAAAGTTTCTTTCACTAGAGGAAATATTTTAGAAGGCAAGCTAGTCATAGCAAAAGGGGAAGTCGTAGAATCGGATAATTATAATATCCTTAATTCTTTAAAGCAAGAATACGAATCAGAACTATGGAAAGGTAGCAATTACTACTTTATACTTTTCGGATATACAGTTTTGGTCGCATTGGTTTTGGTCATGCTGTTCTTGTTCTTAAAAAAATACCGCCCTGAGATTTTTGCAAATAACAATAAGGTCACTTTTATTTTTGTGAATATTCTTTTAATGGTATTCGTGACCACACTAGTCGTTAAGAACAATGAAAACTATGTTTATGTGGTGCCTTTGTGCATTTTACCACTTATTCTAAAGAACTTTTTTGATGCACGTCTCGGACTTTTTGTGCACGTGCTGACCATCCTCATTTTAGGTTTTGTAGTGCCTAATAGTTTTGAGTATATATTCTTGCAAATAATAGCGGGTATTGTAACTATTCTTTCGGTTTCGGAACTCTATAAAAGAGCTAACTTATTTATATCTGTCGGTCAGATTACGTTTATTTATATTGTCGGATATTTTGCCTTCCACATTATTCATGAAGGCAACCTTGATAATATCGAATGGGTCACTTTTGGTATTTTCTTATTAAATGGTATGATTACGCTATTTGCCCAGCCACTTATTTATTTATATGAAAAGATATTTGGTTTGGTTTCCGATGTTTCTTTGCTTGAACTTTCAGATACCAATTCCAAACTATTAAAAGAACTTTCAAATAAAGCACCGGGTACCTTTCATCATTCGTTGCAAGTAGCGAACTTGGCCGAAGCAGCTGCCAATGAAATAGGGGCGAACGCCATGTTAGTGAGAGTAGGAGCTTTATATCATGATATAGGCAAAATGAATAGGCCAGCTTATTTTACTGAAAATCAGATTACGAATGCCAACCCGCATAATGAACTACCGCCAAAAGAGAGCGCAAAGATTATAATAGACCATGTTATTGAGGGTATAGAATTAGCCAGAAAGTATAACTTGCCAGACCGAGTAATTGACTTTTTAAGAACCCACCATGGTACTTCGTTAGTGTATTATTTTTATAAAAAGCAACAAGAAATCGATGAAGATGTAGATGAGGCAAATTTTAGATATCCCGGCCCGATACCTTTCTCTAAAGAAACTGCAATTTTAATGATGGCAGATTCTGTTGAGGCAGCTTCTAAAAGCCTTAAATCACCGACTTATGGTATGATAGACGAGTTTGTGGAAAAAATAGTGAAAGGCCAAATGCAGGCGAACCAATACTTGAATGCCAATATCACTTTTAAAGAAATTGAAGCTGTAAAGAAAGTTCTGAAACAAAAACTGACCAATATTTACCATCTAAGGGTAGAGTATCCTGAATAATAACCAGTTAAAGAAGCTTGAAAAAAAGTAAATAAATTGTTGTGTATTCGTAGTGGAAAAATGTACATTTGCATCCGCATTTTAAGCGAAAGTTCATTAATAAAGATTTTTAGGAGAGGTGCCGGAGTGGTAACGGAGCAGATTGCTAATCTGTCGACGCGTAAGTGTCGCATGGGTTCGAGTCCCATTCTCTCCGCAATTTTCTTGAAAATAGCAACAAGATAACCAAGTATCGGGGTGTAGCGTAGCCCGGTTATCGCGCCGCGTTTGGGACGCGGAGGTCGCAGGTTCGAATCCTGCCACCCCGACGAACCGCCTTTTGGCGGTCATCATTACCCTGCTAATTTATTGATTAGCAGGGTTTTTCATTTTTTCTGCAATCATTTGATATCGTTTAAAACCACCTTTTAGGTGTGCAATTCGGTGTACAAAACTGTATACAATATGTGCTAACTTTAAGTATCATTTAGAGCAATTTAGATGTAGTCTTTGAACAAAAATTGTTTAACCAAAAGACTTAAAGATATGCGTACGGACAGCACATTAGGAGTGATTTTCTTCACTAGGAAAAAAAGAAACAACCCCGAAAGATTGGACATCTATGTCCGGATTACGGTCAACAAAGAACGGGCAGAATTCAGTATCAAACGTGACATTGCGGTGTGCAATTGGGACATTTTTAGGTGCAGGGCCAAAGAAACCGGTGAAAACCTGATTTTATTGAACAGCTATCTGGATGATGTATATGCCGAAGTCCTCAACGCCCACAAACAATTGCACTCTGAAAGGAAGCTTATCACAGCAAAGGGAATCAAGCTAAGGTACTTCGGGGAGGACGAGGAACGGATGTCCTTAATGCAAGCAGTGGAATATCACAACAAGAACATCAACAACGAGCTCAAACCTGGAACGTTAAAGAACTACTTTTCCACGGAGAAGTACTTAAAAGAGTTTTTACAGGAAAAACTAAAGACCAATGATATTTATTTGGTACAGCTGAACTATAAGTTCATCGTGAACTTCGAAAACTATATAAGGACCTATGAACCCAAGACGACAAGAAAGACCTGTACCAACAATGGGGTAATGAAGCACATGGAACGATTGCGAAAGATCATCAATCTTTCCCTAAAAATGGAATGGCTGGAAAAAGACCCATTTAGAAATTATAAGCTCAGATTTATAAGAAACGAGAGGGATTATCTAACAGAAAGAGAACTTCAACTATTGGAAGACACTTCTTTTATGACCCGAGGTCTGGAAACGGTAAAGGATGTCTTCTTGTTCAGTTGCTATACGGGACTCTCATACATTGACATCAAAGAATTACGGCCCGACCAAGTCATGATAGGGATAGATGGCCACCAATGGATTTATACCAAAAGGGCAAAAACAAATGAAACGGTTAAAATTCCATTATTGCCCAAGGCCAAGGAAATCTTGGAGAAGTACAAGGAAGAAATGCAACTGACAGGAGAATTGTTACCAGTGTTAAGCAACCAAAAGACAAACAAAAACCTAAAGGAAATCGCCAAGGCCTGTGACATCCATAAGAACATAACCTTCCATGTCGCACGCCATACATTCGCCACAACGGTAACATTGTCCAATGGAGTACCCATAGAGACAGTTTCCAAGCTTTTAGGGCATACAAAGCTGTCCACGACCCAAATCTATGCTAGAGTGGTACAGAAGAAAGTAGGGGAGGATATGCAGGAGTTGATGGAGAAATTAAAGAATAAGAAGGAAGTTGAAAGAAGCTTAGTCCCCAAATCTTACCAAAACTAAAAGCGCATGGTGCCTGTACGACTTTTTTAGTGTTCGGAAAGATAAGCGTAAAGAAAAAATCGGATAGGGCGCGACCTACTTTTTCAATGAAAAGCACTGAACAAAGTTTACAAATTTTAGCAGCGTAGCGAATAAGGTTTGTAAAGCAAGAGGGTAACACGCTAAAGCGATGTTACGTTGTTCAAGCCATTGATTTTCAATGAATTGAAAATAGTGTCAAAATAATTTTTGTCACAAAAACAAGAAATAAGACTGTCAAACCCAATAAAACCTCAAAAAAATTACTGTAATGAAACTTAAAAAGAAGAGAAAAAGTGAATTCTCGGCAATAAGCATCAGTCGGATTACAGCTGGAAGATATCGGGAGTTTTCAAAGAAGATATCCAAGTCTCATACGCTTACCTTGGAATTGATGATGGACTTCTTTGAAGGAGCGAATATCTCCCCAAAGAACAAATACTTGATGGACCATATGGGATTTGAGCATCGACTAAATAAACGCTTTGATTACATAGAGGAACTGTTACGAAGAATAGAACGAGAACAATTAAAACCGACTCATAATAAACTAAAGAAGTTGTTTGAATACGCTGAGAATGAAGAAAGGGACAGAAAGGAGAGTTTGGAGTTTGAAAAAAGAATGTTTGAGCAATCCTTAAAAAAAGATAGGATTACCCAATACGACAACTATATCCTCAAAGAGAATTGGAAAAAGGAACGAAACAAATTACTAAAGATTTTGAACCAAGTGAAACTGGAAAAACCAAGATTTGATAAAGCATATTTTAAACTGGATATTAATCAGAATGATTTAGAGAGTTTGAAGAAAGTTCTAGGACAAGAATTATGATTTACCTCGCAAAAAGATAGGATGAAGTTTGGTAAGATCTGGGGCTTTTCTGCCTCCAAAAAGTTTTACTTACTTCAGTTTTTTTAATAATCATTTAATTCTTTCTCAATTTCATCCATGATATCATTCATCAGCTTGATTAAATACTGATATGATTTTTTATTGCTAAGATCTATTCCCTCTCTTTTCAAAACGGAATAGGAGTCATACCTATCATTTTTATAAGGAGAAGTGAAAAGACCTTTAAACTTTTTGTCAGTAGCCATAGCAGCCCCAATGGCTATGGAAGGTGCCCAAAAATGATGTTCATACTTTGGTAAAAAGAGCACTGCTGTCTCAGTAATCCAGTCATTTTTTAAATATGTTGGTATATCCATAACATAGAGGTCATGACCGTAATAGTCTCTTAAAATATCTAAGTATAGATTAGAAACATCTTTTCCTCTAATAGCTTTACCATCTATTATCATTTTCTGGATTTTTGAATCTAGCTCTATTAGAATGGAATTTTTAAAAAACCTCTTTAAGAATTCCAAAGTTTGAAGGTGATGAGCAATTTTCTCTTCTTTTTTAGCGCTCTGTGAGGAAATCATTTTATCAAACCAAATATCTCCTGCATAAATTGTGCCCGAAATATGAGTTGGAGCTTCAGTCTCAAAAACATCAATACCATCTTTTCCAATACTTGAGACACTTGCGGCTAAACTGAATAGACCACCCACTAAAGCCCTCGATTGAACAATAGCAGGTTTATACTTCAAAATAAAAAAAGGATGTATTCCAGACACCGGAGGCCGAATATGGTATCTTGAGGTTTTTGGAACATCTGCGAGATGCATCCAGTTTTTATTTTCGAATGCAAATTTCATATTTTCATGAAATTCTTTACTAATCATTTTGGAGGCTTCAAAAGCGATATCCATTGATGAATTAAAGTTATAATTGTAGTTTTCTAATGCTTTGGGAGTTCTAAAAAAGTCTAAATAAGTTAACATACCATTATTCAGTATTTTACCTCTTAATTTGGCATAGCGTTGAAGTACTTGTTTATTCTCTCGAGCTACCTCTAACAAAATTTGATAACCACCTTCTGGTACACCTCCATAAAAAAACCAGTTTGCATCAATTCCATCAGAAAATCCTCTTAATTGTGCCAATTCAAGTTCAGATTTTATTTTTCTTACATATAAGCCTGCCATTACATTTTGAACGTTATCCAAACTATTGTAGTAAGCCTGAGCCATTTTATCCCTGTATCCAGTATTAGCTGAATTTCTAATTGCTCTAAAAGCAGATCTATTTAAAAGAATTTCTTCATTGTTCTTATCTTTCATTTTTGGCCAGATATTATTAATATTTTGTATTTCCCAATACGCATCTATTGAGCTGCTAATCCATTTTCTGGTTTTTCTTAAAGCATATTCTACTTCTGGTGTAGATCTACGTTCTTTTTGATCAATAAGCTGATTTAACCAATGACGGTGTTTATAAAGATCTTTATTAGTGGAGACCCAATTTTGTAGGCTTTTTTTATCCAGAATAAGTATTTTACCTTCTAATTCTGCTAACAATGCTTCAAAATCAGCCAGTAAAGTCTCGCCTTTTTCCAAAAACTGTTCTCCGTTTTTGACATTACCTTCTTCCCATCTTAAAATGGAATAAAATGCCACTTTGGATATTTTCACTCTTAGAAGGGATAGATTTTCTAATACTTCCAGCAATTGCCTAGATGTATCAAAATTGGGTATATGTTGAAAATTTTTAGATTTAAGAATTGTATTTACTTCATTGTAATCATGTTCCCAAGTTATATCTGAATTATATATCTCCGTAAGATCCCAAACATATTCACTCTGCTTATATTTGGATTGAGAATAAATGATTGAACTTGTGCCAAGCGATAAAAAAATCAGGAAAAAAATGTACGGGTTTTTAAAACTTATCATGGGTTTCGGCATTTGAATATAATACTAGATTATAACCTTAAAATTTAATTTTAACCTCGATTAATTAATCAGTACTATTGTTTAATTAATTTGAGGTTTTTGAATATGGATTTTACGTTAATCGGAATTTTTCTGTGCGGAGCTGGCACAATACAAAGTATTTTTCTATCGATATTCTTTTTTTTCTCCAAGAAACTTGAAAGGCAGGAAAGAATTCTTCTTGGATTACTTTTCCTATTAATCTCTTTAAGATTAATAAAATCTATAGGATGGTATTTTTTCAAAATTGAAAATAATATTTTCCTTAATATAGGTTTTGCTGCACATGCATTCATTGTGCCAGTACTGTTATGTTATTTATCAAAGAGACTGCAGTCGAATAAATTGAATCGATGGGTTATCTCATTGTTATTTGTTCCTCCTTTAGCTCTTTTTTTAACTATTCCTTTTTTAACCCTAAATAATTTTTGGTATCAAGGTGGATATACTGCGTTGTTATACCTGACCGTGGGTTATTTGATTATTGGTGGGTTTTTTCTAAAAAGGATTTATCAAGAAAATGGAAAGTCATTAAGAATGATTATTATTTTATTCGTTGCAATTGGTCTTTTTTGCCTCTTATATTTTACAAATTATGTTTTAGGAATCCACGAATATATAACAGGTCCTATTTTATATGCTTTAGTTATTTATGCAACCAGTTATTTTTTATTTAGAAACAAGGAACTACTTACAGTTAAAGTGGAATCAAAGTATCAAAATATTAATATCACAAAGAACCAGGCCGAGATATATTCCAAGGCTATAGAAAAGGTAATGATGGATGAGAGGCCTTATTTAGATGGTGATTTTAATCTGGGAATGCTTGCAGAATATACTAAGACTCCAAAGCATTTACTTTCGTTGGTATTTAGTACTATTTTTCAACAAAGCTTTTCAAGTTTCACAAATGCATATAGAATTAAAGAAGCTGAGAAGCTGTTAAAAGATGAAAAATACCAAAATAAAAAGATTGAAATAGTGGCTTACGATAGCGGCTTTAATTCGGTATCAACATTTAATACTGCATTTCGTAAATTTAATAAATGCTCTCCTTCTGAGTATAGAAAGCAATACTTAGAAAATTAAAGACATCAAGTTTGCATTTGGGTTTTAGTTCATTCATAGTTCTTGTCCATTAAACGATTTACCAATAGGAATGATTCTGTCATCTATTTCAACACTTTCGTTGTTATAGGAATCAATAAGGTTTTTATTAATAATGAACGATTTGTGTATTCGCACAAAATTTTCTGGTAATATACTTTTCATTTCTTTTAGCGACATGTACGCAATTAACGGTTTTCTATTCACTAAATAAGTGGTTAAATAATTTCCCATTCCCTCGATAAATTTAATTTCGGAGGGCAGAATTCGATAAATTCTTTTGTTTGATTTTATTTCTAGATATTCCTCAGAATCCTCACGGTTCTTTTTGTTTTCTATTCTCCAAACAGAAAAAATTTTAAGTGAAGAAAGTAACATTACAGTAGTATTTATCAATACGATAGAACGAAAATAAGGACTTAACTCTACGAGGTTCGAGGTTTCTATAAAAAAACACTCATGAAAGTAATAGTTCAAAACTCTTTGTAAAACCCCGGCAATAAATATGAGGGTCAAATAGAGTGTAAGGAACCGTTCTATTTTTTCTTTTAATAAAAAACGGGGAATTAAATAATATAATACAACGTAAGAAGCTGCAATACGAAGAGGCATAAGAACAAATTCAAGCTCAAAAGACCTAAAGTAATTCCCTTCTTTAACCCATAGAAGGCTAAAAAAAATATAGTAAAAAAGCCAAAAAAGAACATGCGTGAATATTCTTGAATTGAACAAATGATACTCTCCTAAAAGTATTTTGGAAAATTTTGTCATATAAATTGATAGTTACATATAAGAACACTCTAGGGTTACATAAAAATAATGGAATAAGCGTTATTAATTGTAGTTTTCCTATACGTCATTTTTTCAGCAATATGCGAAATAATAAGCAATAAGATGAAGAACATTTTAAAATCAATCCTTTTTATTCTCCCTTGTTTGGTAATAGGTCAGGAACTCTCAAGGAGAGGGAATTGGCAAGCATCGTTTAAAGAACCAACCGATGGTTTTGGAGCAAAAGTTGTATCGATTGAACCAAATAGTCCTATGGATAAGGCAAATATTAAAGTAGGGGATATTGTTTTAAAAGTTGACGGCGTGCATGTATCTTCTTTGGAACAGTGGTCAACCATATTCTATAGTCTAAGAGAGGATAAAGAAATAAAGTTGATGGTAAGGCGTCTAGATGAAGTTTTTAATGTTAAACTCTCTTTAAATGCAATCCCCCTTGAGGAAAATGAGAATGTTGAAACTATTTATGGCCAGATTGTAAGTGATGCTGGGATAAAACAAAGAACAATAATAACTCGCCCAAAGAATGTAAAAGGCAAATTCCCATCTCTCATATTAGTTCAAGGTCTAAGTTGCAGCACTGTAGAAGTTTTTCCTGGTCGAAATGGTAATTGGTCTAAGCAAATAAAATACCTGGTTGAGAACTCTAATATGGTCGTAATGAGAGTTGAGAAGCCTGGTGTTGGTGATAGTGATGGAGATTGTTCCGAGACTGATTTTTTAACTGAACTAGAAGGTTATAGAGCAGCAATTAGGACTCTTAAAGGAAAAGACTATGTAGATTCAAAACGCATAGTTGTATACGGTTCAAGTTTAGGAAGTGCGTTAGCTCCACTTCTTGCGAATGAGTTTAATTTAGCTGGGATAATATCAGAAGGTACTTTTTATAAGACTTGGTTTGAGCATATGCTGGAAATCGAAAGGCGTATAAGACAAATGAGTGGTGACGATGAAGCTACAATTACAAAAAAAATGAACCAAGGATATATACCACTTTATTATGGGATGCTCGTTCAGCAAAAAACCTATCAAGAAGTCATTAATGAAAACCCATCTTTGGTTTCATATAATTATCATTCTGGAAGACATATGTATGGTAGGCCAATGGAGTATTATCATCAATTACAAAAAATTGATTTAGCGAGCGAATGGCAAAAAGTAAAAGTGCCAGTACGGATTTTATATGGATCAAATGATTGGATTATGTCTGAAGAGGATCACCATATGATAATAGATATACTTGATAAGGCTAAACATCAAGATCATAAATTAGTAGTATATCCAGGTTTAGATCATTGGAATACCATACACAAAACTCCTGATGATTCATTTAATGGGGAAACTGGTGAATGGGACGACGGTGTGCCAAAACTTATTGTTAAATGGTGTAAAGAAATCTTGTATTGAAACCTATTTCTTTACTAAATGCTCTATTTTGTATAGTATTGAAAACTAATTTAATTTAAGAAATGAAGTTTTGTTTACTCTTTATACTATTAAACCTTCTTTTTTGTGGTTGTATTTCAGACAAAACCCCAAAACCAGACTTTAGACACGATATAAAATCAGCTCCAACACCTTGGACAAAGACAAACTTCGAACCCGAAGAAGATGATTTCACTTTTGCCATAATATCTGATTTAAATGGGGGTGAGAGAACAGGTGTATTCAGCACTGCAGTAGCACAATTAAATAGACTAGACCCAACATTTGTATTAAGTGTTGGTGATTTAATTAATGGGGGCACAGAGGATAGAATTCAGCTAGTCAAAGAGTGGGAGTCATTTGATCAACAAGCGAACAAATTAAATATGCCTTTCTTTTATTTAGGGGGAAATCATGATTTGACTAACCCAACAATGCGGGAGTTTTGGAAGAACAGATTCGGTCCAAGATATTATCACTTTATATATGAAAATGTTCTTTTTTTAATGTTGGATTCTGAAGATTATGAAGAGGAGCGAATGCTAGAGATTTATGAGGCCAGGTCAGAGGCCATTAGAATTCTGGATGGACAGGAAGAAGGAGTTTATGAAGAATCGGATTATTATAAAATGCCTGAGCGTCGTATTGGTGGTATAAATGAACAACAACACAATTACTTTAAAGAGGTTTTAGAAAAATATCAGGAAGTAAAGTGGATTTTTGTCCTTATGCATAAACCGGTTTGGATGCGAGAAGATTCGAAGGGTCTCGGGAGACTTGAAAAATTGTTATCCAAACGCCGCTATACTTTAATCAATGGTCATTTTCATTCCTTTTCTCATCGATTAAGAAATAACAATGACTACATTATATTAGGAACTACAGGTGGATCTCAAAACCCTATAGATTCTATGTCATTTGACCATGTTACCTTAGTTCGAATGGCTAAAGAACCTGTAATCACACATATAAAAATGGAAGGTATTTTAGATGAAACAGGAAAGGTTCCTTTTATTTTGGATAGTTTGGATGTAGCTCCAAAATAGTACTATTTTTTATTAGTCAAATATAGGTTTTGGCCAAGTTTTTCGGTTTATTTTTTTAACACCTTCATTTACTATTTTAACGGTTTAAGGAATAAGTTTTTGTAATTTTTTTGATTCCAAACCAATAGAAAGATATTAGCCATAAGCATAGTAGAAGTAATGATGGGGGTTCCCTTCATATTTAGTGCAATGGATACTAGAAAAATATTAAAGGTAACTGGCATCATTAAAACACTTGTAAGCACTACAAAACGATTAAAAAATATTAGAATCCCGAGTAATATTTGGAAGTAGCCTATAAAATTCCAGTAAAAGCCAGTATCATACATAGCGTTAAAAAAAGCTCCGGCTGGATTATCATTTGATAAAATTGTAAATCTTATTCCTGGAAGTTTTCTCATTCCTGATAGTACAAAGCCAAATCCCATGCTGATACGAACAAACCAATAAAATACCTTAAGGATTTTTATTTTTTTTATCTTCTCCAAATCAGAGAATTGAATTATCTGTTTCATAATGACTTTTATATTTAAGAGTATTTTGAATTGGAAATACTACCAATATTATTTTTTTGAATAAAATCATATTTACTCATATCGCATTAGCCATCTCGTCATTATTGCTTTTTATTTTTCTCCACTTGCAAATCATCCAAAATCCAATAACTAGCCTAATAAATGGCTGAAAAACAATATTGAATGGTTCTAGTGTGTTGGAAATTAGTCCATATTCCCAAAATTCATTTCCAAAGGCAATTAAATTTCCAAATCCCCAAAAAAGTAAAAGAATTGCTAAGGTGGTATCGATTCTATTTTTGTTAACTAGTCCCAATCCATAAAAAATATTCCCTAAAGCAAAGGTTAAAATGAATAACCCAAATAATGAATAGCCTAATAATCCAGCATTTTCCATACTTATTCTAAGTACTTCTTGACTGGTATTATCCGCTTCTAAAAAATTACGACGCAGACCATTTAAGTAAAACATTACGAACATTTGACGAAAGATTTCCGTAAATGCAAAGACGATAAATAGTACAAAACCTAAGCCGATAAAGCCAGGAGATTTCTTGAATTGAACTAGACAGAAACCCCACATAGAAATTAAAACGAATAAACAGTGTAGAATTACCCAAAATCTATTAGCCAGATAACGGTTGTCATCAAAAAGGAGAAGTCGCTCATCAAAATTTAAAGCTCCCAAATCGAACAAGCTGGAATGAATTCCTATGGTTGTAATTACAGATAGAAAGCAACAAACACTTGCAAACAGCAAGAATTTTTTATTAATTACTATAGCTGTCATAATTGGTTAATCTATTACTTGTTTATGATACTATTACTCTCATAAATAAAATCAACAATATCATCTAAAAAAATATCACTTATTGCTGTTTTTGTTTCATTTAGAATAGCATGTTTTCCATCCGAATATACTTTAACCTTTAGATGAGTTAAATTATTACTCTTTACTATTTCAAGGCTTTGCTCTACAGGACAATTCGTATCATTCTGGCCAAATACTATGAAGGCCGAAGATGTTTTAACATTTTTCCAGTAAGGCACTGGATTAAAATCCATAAAAGGTTTAATGGACTCCTTATTTGCTAAATTTTTGACGGTAAGACCTGAAATTAATTGAGCTATTGGCTTATAGGTAAACTGAGCTATATTATTGATTTCCTCAAATTTTAACTGAGAAATACCGTTAGTAAGTGCTCCAGAAATATTTGCAATAAAAGATAGGTCGTTTACTTTACTTCCAACAACAGGGGCAATCCAACCACCCTGACTTACTCCAATTAATCCAACTCCTGTTACATTATTTGGGTAGCTGTTTTTTATAAAATTTATGGCTGCCTCAGTGTCTGTAGCTAACTCTTCGATAGTTAACCCTACCCAATTACCTTCAGATTTTTCACATCCTCTTTTATCTGGTAGAAGAACGCCAATTCCATTATCCTGTAAGTGCTTTACTAATTCTAAGTACCATTTATTTTGCCTAGAACTATTTCCTGACCCGTGAATGATTATTGCTATTGGAAATGAATCTTTTTTAATTGGCTTGAATAGCATACCTGCTAATTTTGTCTGGTCGTAAGCGTTTATAAAATTAACTTCACTATAATGCAAGTCACTTAATTGGGTTCCTTCAAAATTTTTGAGTGGGCTACTTCTTTCTTTAAGAATAAGTGGTAATAAGAGTAAAACCACAACTATCAAAAAAGTCAGAATAAGTTTGTTTTTTGACATTAATAACTTCATTTTGCTTTTAAAAATTATAAATCAAATGCTGATTTTATATAAACTAAAAAAACTGTTTACTATCAATTCATTATTTCCGATGTCTAGTATTTATTTGAGTTTCTCAATAATAACATCGCTTCCCAGATATTCATTTTGACTTTGGGAATACCAGTTTCTTATTCTCGGAATTTTCACACCGTTGAACTCATATTCTCCAAAAAATCTAAGTATTTCCCCACCATCTGCTCCATCTTCAGGATGGTTAAATTCAATAGCAAGTAGCTTATCCATCTCTTTGGAGATTATTAAAGTCCAATTTTTACTAATGACATTTTCTTTTAAAACCAAGTCAATTCTGTAAACTTCTTTTCCTTGATATTCCCCACTTTGTGCAGGCTCTATAGTGTTCCAAAGTTCATTTGTGAGCGACATTGGAACTCCATATAAAATTTTATAAAAATTTTTGTGCTCCTCCGTTTTTTGCTTGTTTAAAGCATATTTTTCTTTTATTTCATTACTTAGCACAGATTTTCCATCAACAAATATTTTACTCTCTCCATTTATATTGATTATTCTCTTTATAGCCCCTATATCTTTTGTTCTTTGCATTTCAAAATAGCCTGAAGTATTATTAAAAACTAGTCGGGTATATCTTTTTGGGTTGCCAACTCGTGGTTCCTGAATATGAATTTTAATCTCAGAATTTTTCCAATTACCGGAAACATCATATTTTTCTTTCACCTGATTTAAAATGTAAATACTGTTTTTGGAATCTAGCTTGGTTACATTGCAACAGAACATAGTCATTATAAAAAAATAGGCACTTAAAAATTTTAGATGTCTCATAGGTATTATTTAATTAAGCTAGATATATAGTTGGCAGCCAAGTTTGCTGCGCCATTATAATTAGAGATTACAATTATGTAAATGTTGGAATTTGGATAATATTCACATCTGGAACTCGCTCCCGGCATACCACCTGCATGCCCATAATTTAGTAAACCATTTCTTTGATTAACATAAAAACCGTAACCATACCAAGATTTATAAATATCTATATTGAGATTTTCTACTTGCTTCGAAACAAATTCCTTTTTTATATCATGATTTATAAGAGTTCCATTATTAAGCCCCCTCATAAAAGCATATAAATCTCGGGTAGTACTGTAAAATGAACCTGCTGGTCTACTAAAACTTAAATTGCTATGTGGCACTTGATCTCTAAATCCGTTATCCAAACTACCTTGTTTACTTCTATTTAATTGATAGTTTTTTACCAACTTTAAATTATTGGTATTCATATCTAAAGGTTTGGTATTATCCATACTCATGGGCTTAAAAAGATGTTGTTCCAAATATTCATAAAAGTCTTGACCGGAAACTTGTTCAATTAGTCTACCTAAAATGTCAAAATTTTCATTGGAGTAGTTCATTTGTGTTAGAGGGCTAAAGCTTTGAAAATTAGACAACTTGGGCAAGTACTTAAGGTTTATTTCATAAAATTCATTTACGTTTCTTGCTTTTTTAATTTCCTGCGTGAATCCATCCATATCATCAAGTTCAATTCCCGAAGTATGAGTCAGTAAATTGGCTAGAGTTATTTTATTTCCTATTTCTTTGGGGAAATCTTTTAGGTATGAAGAAACAGTAGTTTGTAAATTCATTTTTTTTTGCGCTACTAAACGGGCAATTGCAATGGCCGTAAACATCTTAGTAGTTGAAGCAATTACCATCCTATTATTAGAATCTATAGGCTCTTTTTTTTCTTTGTCTGCAAATCCGTGGTATCCTTCATAGAGTATAGTGTCTCCTTTGGCCACCAATACCATACCTGAAAACAAATCAGATTTTTCCATCTCAATAAAATACTCCTTTAGTAATTGGCTATATTTTTGGTTAGTAGGCTTTGTTTCATTAAACTTTGTTTTGGATGGAATACAACTCCTTAGTACATTAGTTCCAGTTATTTTATTTTGTTTGCTAAAATCGAATTCAAGACCAATCCAATCTCTAGATATTTTTCCTTTAAACCATGCCACTTCATTTTGATTGAATGTATCCTTGCCAAAAGAGACAAATTCTAAAGGGCCAAATTCCTTATTGGCCGCTAACCAATAATTTATGTCTGTTTCTAACCATCTATCATTCTTGCCAATAAGTGTATCGGACCAATGCGCTAAAATTTGTCTTTTAATCTGGACACTGTCCTTGGTATTTACTGATTGGACGAAACTTTTGTAGATATCTTCTTTTGTAATATTTTCTTGTTCAGTTTTAGACAGATAATTACAACCTAAAATGATTAGCACTATTAGGGTTAATAAAAAGAAATTAGCTTTTAACATTATTAATAGCTTGTTTTTAGTGTATACCTTAATTAAAGTGATTTTAACCATTCTATAATATGAAAAAATGCTTTTGACTCCATTCTTGTAATATCGTTACTGTTAAAATAGTATCCGTCAACTACCCAACCGCCATGAGTGGTATTTGGAAAAACCCTGACACTTATATCTTTTGATTTGGAATTGATTAAACCGTTCATAAATCGGGCTGGTGAATCCGGAGGTGTGGAGTGATCATATTGATAGAAAATTCCTAAACTAGGCGCATAAACATCTTTTAGAAAATCGGTAGGGTCAAATGAATTTTCTTCCTGTAATCTTAAAGCCGTCTTCTTACTTTTAAATTTCACCAATTTTCTAGTTTCCAATTTTTTAAACCATACTTTATTTATATATAATGGTAATACCTTTTCATATTCTTCGAATTCAATTTTATTTAGACACAAATCAAAATAGGCCTTAAAATAGTTTGTGGCCTCGACTAAATCAGCTTTGGAAAAACCGTTACGTTTTAAGTAGCTAAACATATAATGACGAAACTGCTGCCATCCGATTGACATATTTCCTGCAATATTTACATAAAACCCTAAATTAGGTACTTCTTGGGCAACCATAGCCCCAATCCAACCACCTTGGCTTATCCCGATTACTCCTAACTGTTTGTGAGGATATTTTTTTTGTAACCACTTAACAATTTGGGTAGCATCATTCGCATATTCTTTTGAGAAGTCTAAGTAATTATTACCCAGTATCTTTTTGCCTCGTGATTTTCCTACATTTCTTTTATCAAATGCAAATATTGAATACCCACTATCGATTAAATACATTCCTAAATCGAACAAATCATACCTATCGTTCTGTCCGTCTCCATGAAGTAGAACAGCTATTTTATTCTTTTGCGTTTGAGCAGATTGTATTAGACTTCCTGAAATGTAAAGACTATCATTAAGGTTTATACCTAGCTCAGTTTTTTTTATTGGTATGGGGGCAAGCAGCCTTTTACTTCCTTTATTAAAGCTAAGTGTTATTATATTTGATTTTGTCAATTCAATAAAACCGCCAACCTTACTAAAATTGTTTCTAGTGTTTGAAAATTCATACTGATTTTTGCTAATCTTTCTTAACATGTGGGTTTCACCAGATTTTAATATTACAAAATGTGGAAAACCTGCTCTAGGACTTAATAAATATTTTTCACCTTGAGAGTCCATATATAGCCCTTCAAAATTTTGAAGGTCAATATCCATTTGAGCGTTTGCTCTTGATAGTACCATGAGAATGAACAGAAATAAAAAAATTTTATTTTTCATTTTGATTTTGATTGATGTTTTTTTATGACTAAATACCTTCTCAAACCTTTGCATGGAAAGTCCTTTTATCTATAGCATATTTTTTGAAACAGTTATTTTTTAAAAAGAATTATCTCTAACGAATCTGTTTTTATGGGTTCTACATTTAATGTTTCAGAAAAAAATAGATGTTCAAAAAATCTGCTCATATATTCTGATGTTTTATCCAGAAGTTTTTTAGAGTTTTTCTTTTGAACCCCGTCCTGCGCCAGATAATAGTTGCTATCTAAAAAACTATTATGATTGGTATCCACCAGGAGGATGCGCCATGAGTCTTTTTTATTTAGTTCGCAGAAGTCATTTCGCCGCTTGTGTAATTTTTTATACCCTTCATGATTTTCGTAATCTGTTAAATCTTCAATAAACATAAATGGAGCATTTATTCCATTTTCTAACGCAAGCGTTGGGGGAGTGCCATCAATATCTACAACCGCTTTAATTCTATCGTCTAGCATACTGGCATAAATAGATGCAGCTCCACCAATAGAGTGCCCGAATACACCAATTTGATGTGTATTAATTCTATTTTCAAAAAAAGGCTCTTCTAGAATTTTGTTTAATGCGAATATTAAATCTTCCCCTAATACTTGTTGGCGTATTGCTTTAACACTCCTGTAGTTGTTCGCAGTTATTTGTTCTGGAATTTTAAGGGTTTTTAAACTGTCATGAAAAGTAAGATTAGCTACAATAATCTTATCTTTTTGATTGATAACATATTCACTTTCATAGAGGTGATTAATACCCATAACAATAAATCCTCTTTCTGCTAAATATTGAGCGTAATAAGTATACTGACTTAAATTACCACCAAGGCTTGGGGAAAAAATAATTAATGGATACGCCTTTGGCCAATCTTTTATTGCAGTGTTTAAAAAAGATTTTGTTTTAACAGCATTAACAAGATCAAAATCATTTTTTGACCAATACTTAAGATGAGGATAGGCTAGTGAGATATTATAGAAATATGGGGTTAAATCACTTTTCTCATTCGATATAGTACTTGGATACCAAATTTGAGCATTTACCAACCTATTTTCTCCATAATAAGAATCTGTTCTTAAGCTATCTAACCAAATAAATTGTTTGGTTCCAAGTGTATATGTTATTCCCTTGGTCGTAATTTCTTGGTTGACTGTCTTTGGTTTACAGCTCAAGACGGATAGTAAAAACACACATAAAATTGATGAACCCTTTAATATTCTATTAGAATATTTCAGGAAATGTTTATTCTTAAAACATGATAGAACCATCTTCTCGAATTTTATAAATTATTTATATCAATTATTTGTGAATATATATCCAATTCTACATGGTATTTACTTTATCCTTGATCACTAAGCAGTTCTTGTAAAGGTGAACCAGTTGCGCCGCTAGGTAATCTAATGTTTAAGAGCATGGATAATGTGGGGGCAATATCCTCTATGGCAATTTTTCTTGTTGAACTCCCAGATTTAATATGCTTCCCATACCATAACAAAGGCACATGAGTATCATAAGTAAATGCAGAACCGTGGGTAGTACCCTTAACACCATTTGCATTAAGCTTTGGGTCTTTACTAGGTTTAAAACCAGAGCTAAAGGTCATTACAACGTCACCAGACCTCCTGGGATTGTATCCCTTTTGCAACATACTTGCGACACCATTCTTATACTCATTAACCCTTAATTGTTGGGCAGTTAATACGGTACTAACTCCTTTCTGATCGTAGAGGAAATTTGCTACCGTAGTTTGAAAGTCGATTAAATTAAGATTAGCATCAATAATCTTATCTCTGTCCAAATAGATATTTTCATACCCAAACTCTTGTATCCATTTGTCTTGACCGTATTTTTTAATCAAGAACTTACTGAGTTTATCTTCATATTCATTTACCCTTGAGATACCTGTTTTTAAATTATGTTTTTCTAAATATGAACTTGTTGGGACTGAACCATGATCTGAGGTCAGGAATACTATATAGTTTTCTAAACCTATTTGAGTATCAAGGAAGCTTAATAAACTTTCAATATTTCGGTCTAATCGCAAATACGCATCTTGAAATTCCACAGATTGTGGACCAACCGTATGACCTAGAACGTCTAAGACAGAGTAACTTATATTTAATAAGTCCGTATGTTTATCTTCACCTAGTCTTTCATGCTTTATTGCTTCTTTAGCGAACTCTGTCAATATAGTATTTCCAAAAGGAGACAACCACATTAATATATATTCTCTGCCAAGACTTTTATAGATTTTTCTCAATTCTTTAAAATCGTATGGAAATACGGGCTTTTTATTCCCTTGTAATATTCGTTCAAAGTCATTATCATCTGGGGCACTCTCTGTATAAGATTCTATAGGAAATAGTGTATTCCACGTATTATTTAAATATCTATCAGATTTTTTTTGCTTGTTAAAATCTTTTACCCATTTAGGCAAAACGTCCATATAATAAGAACTTGACACAAAATTACCACTGCTCGTCTGCCAATCATGCCAATATGATGCATTTGCGGTATAACCACCTGGTAAAACAGCTCCTCTGTCTTTTAGAGAAATACTAATTACTTTGGATCTGAATTGATTTGACATTCTCAATTCATCCGAAATTGTGGTGGTAAGTAGATTTTTGGGAGAAATACCATTGCTGTTTGGTTGGTCTGAACCAATAATTATAGTAGTTGAATCCTTAACATTCCCCACTTCAACTTTTGTAAAACGGTCATACCAACTATTCCCAATAATACCATTAATACTAGGAGTTGTACCAGTATAAATTGAAGCATGGCCTGGTGCGGTTTCTGTTGGAACATAATTATAGTGTGTGTTCTTAAAATTATAGCCATTTGTAATCAAACGTTTTATGCCGCCTTCTGAATACTTATCTTGATATTTATAGAGGTGATCAAACCGAAGTTGGTCAATTACTATCCCAACAATTAACTTAGGTGGGTTCTCAAAAGTTCTAGATTGGCTAAAACATGAGACTGAAAAAAATAATGTTAAAATGCAAAAGATATCTTTCTTTATCATAAACTGCGTTTTTATTTTGATGATGGGTAAAGGGTGTTCTTTTTAATCATTGATGAATTGCAACATTTATTCTTATTCTATGAAGGTAGCCGACTATTCATTTAAGAAAATTTATTTTATTTAAGGAAGGCTTTTTTTTATGCGTAATTCTAAATTATTAGGACTTAAAATTTGTTGCTTTTTAAAACTTTGAAGATTCCTCATATATTGGTTATTTCTTATTTATGAGTTTTTCAATGTCGTCAAGATATACTTTCATTTTATTGAATAGCGGGGTGTAGGAATCGGCTTCTAAAAAGTCAATTCCAGCAGCTTTTAAAATTTGATAAGATCGATCACTTTCTGGTGTGGTTTTTCCAATAAGCAAATTCATAATATCTGGGCTATTTAAATTTTCCATAATTCCGCAAGCAGCTGCCATGGCTACAGGCCAATATTGATGTTCGTAGGTATTAAATGGTTGCGCTATTGTCATCCATTCATAGGCATATGCGTCGGGGATTTCTATTTCGTCCCCGAAATATTGCTTAAGCACCTCATAGTATATTTTAGAGATTTCTTCTCCATTTGGAGATTCTCCGTTTATAAGTTTTTGTTCAATTTTATGTTCAAAACTTGCGTAGACGGCATATTTGAAGAAAGTATTATACAAACCATAAGCAGCTGCTTGTAAATAGGTTAACTTTTCTTTTTTGGATTTTGCTTGCTTCACAAAATAGTCTCTATGTAATAAGCTGCCCACATAGATTATTCCATTATTGTAAACTGGAGGATCATCTCTTGTATCTGGTAGATAATGATGTTGTGCAAGATTACCTACTAATGCTCGCGAGATTACGCTGGACGCTCTAAAACTATCATCGTACGGCATAATGGTGTAGGGTTTTGCACCACCTACGGGAGGGTAAATAGCCCACATAATTCGTTTAGTATCTGTCATTTCTAAATGGAAAGTTTTTTCTTGTAGAAGAGAATCTAATTTTTTTGTGTAATCTTCCCCAAAATGCTCGGTAGCCTTATATACAATATCTATACTCTCACCCAAAGAGAAATTTCTATCAACACTTGCAGTCCCAATATATATATCAGAATAATGTTGTTTTCCACCATCGTTTAGGCTGGATATAATTGAACAATATCTTTGTATTTGTTTATTATTATCCAGAGCTGCTTTTCTAAATATATCCGTTGATCCGATTGGAAAACCATCACGCATATAGAATTCCGAATCAATGCCAGAAGGGAACCCTCTTAATAAACCTAATTGTAGCTCAATCTCTATTCTTTTTGTAAGCTGAATTGCCAAGATATCTTTATACTTTTCTAAGTACTCTAAAAAAGTAATAGACGCATTTGTTCTCTCATCTCTTTCTTTATGTTTGCGTAGCCTATAAAATTGACTTGGTGTGAGTACTACCTTTTCTTGATTTGATAATGTTATTTCTGGCCAATCTAATTTTTCATTTTCAAAAATTGCTTGATGGGTTTGTCCTGATTGGAGCCATAATCGCTTCATCCCTAAAAGAGTTTTCTCAGTTTCATTTGACAACCTGTAATTACCTTCTTCTTTTATTCTATTTATTCTTTTAAGATGTTTCTCAAGATTTTCATTTCCTTTTAACTGGGCTGCCAGGTTTTGTTCAGAAATATCCGCTATTTCTTTATTAATAAAACATGTAGCCGCTTCGATTTCATCTTCAATTTCCAAAGCAGTTAGAAACCTTTGTTGAGCTATTGATGAAGTATAGTCTAAATTTTCCTTTAAAGCTGTATAAACAACTAGTTTGGCTGCTTTACTTCTTAAACTTGAAACCCTATCTAGAACCATTTCAAGATTTTTATAATCTTTTGCTATGAGTCCCTCCAGTTTTAGTATAGAAGCCGTTTCTAGTCGTAGTTTTTTTATCTCTTCATCCCACGTATTCTTTTCATTAAATAGGGTTTTTAAGTCCCATTGAAAATCTGAAGGTTTTAGAGAGATATGATTTTGTCCATTAATAATAGCTGTTGTAAGAAAGAGCAATACAAATAAATTTTTGCAAGTTGAATTCATTTTTTATACTTAAGTTTTCAATTACTAGATAGGTGGTGAACTTGTACTCACCGTGCTAATAAATAGTTATTTTGTTTGTGATTTTTATGTGTTGATTTTTTGCAATTACGTAATTATATTCATTTTTTTATCTCTACTTAATTAATCAGTTGTCTGTATTAATTAATCTTTAATGATAATAAGACAGGTCTCTTTCTTTATACCATGTAGTATCTTCTTTAATTATTTTTTAGATTATGATTTTTAAGTAGAATTAAACATATCATTGCTATTAGAACTATTGTGACTACATAAGTAATATTGTCAACTGGAGTTTCTTTCATTTCAGGGATTAAACTATTTCTAAAAAATATAAAGTAGTTTATTGAGGTATGTAGTAAAACAGCTATTATGGGAAACTTACTGAAACGCAAATAGAAAAAAGTAAAAATAACTGAGATTCCTAAAATTGAGATTAGGTATTTTACAATAAAACTTGAATTAAGTTCAGGTCCATCTGCGTCAAAAATAATTATATGCCAAAAGAACATTACCAACCCGATAATCAAACTAGATACTAAAGGGCTAAACTTGGATAATACCTCTGGCAATAAGAAACCCCTCCAACCTAATTCTTCCCCAAGAGGACCATCAAGAAAAATGAAAATAAAATAGATTGCTAAAAATTTCGGATAGTTTAATTCTATAAATGAAATGGAACTGTCAATAAATTGCGAGGTTACTATTACTACCACAACATTTATAAAAAGCGGTATTAAGAAAACAGCTAGATATGACCTGATTGATGCTTTAAACCTCATAATGTTATGCCAATAATCTTTAAACCCTTTCCTTTTGGTGGTAAAAAGAATAGTCAAAAGCGCAGCAAAAGTTGGTGTATATCCTCTTAAAAGACCAGATATCTCTTCACCCGTAGAGTTGTTTTCTGATACTATAAAAGGAAATAATAACCAATAAATAAAGGCAAGAAAAAGAACAAAAAATATGAACAGAATTATTTTTTTCATCTAACGTAATTTGCCGTAAAAAAACAGAAAGTTAGATGCTCTAAGGAATTGTTTAATTAATCAATACTCATTTGTCTTTTAAATTGACCAGGGGTTTTGCCTGTATTTTTTTTAAAATGAAAATAAAATGCAGCCTTAGTGTTGAAACCTGCATCATAACCTAAGGCTTCAAAGGTTATTTTTAAATCTTTCTTTGCGATTATTTCTCTTTTTACATATTCTACCCGTTTTGTATTGATTATATCATAAAATGTGGTCTGCATTTGGACATTTATAACTTGGGATAAATGATGCTTAGGAACGTTCAATTTTTTGGAAAGATGCGACATAGAAAAATTTGGATTGGTATATTCCTCTGTTTTAATGAAAAACAATTCTATATCATGCTTTATTTTAGACAGTTTTTCATTGTTGAGTGGACTATGCTTATAACTACTTGCCTTATGAGGTTTGCTCTCTTGGGTGATTTCTTGATTAAACACAATTCCTAGTTTTAATCCATAATACCCCATAATTGTGATCATTATAACATAGATAATCATGTCAAAATTATTGTTGAGATTCCATTCAAATATTTGATTTGCAGCTACAAATAATAAGCTAGCGATAAATGAGAAAAGGAGTAGAAAGGCTAAAGTTTTTATCCAATTCATTTCTAAAACAATATTATTGGAGCTTTCATTTCTTAGTAAATTATTTCTTCTTGAAAGCCAAAAAATTGAATATATAGGATATGATAAAATGGAAATTAGTTTAATAATCAATAGTATATTTTCCCATACTATTCGTTGATTTTCATAGAATACGAATCCAGAAATCAATATTATTAGAAAAGGCAATAAATGGTAAATAAAAAAGGTCTTAGCCCTTGAATCAAATATTTTTAATGCATACACCCATAAAATTGGCCCATGAAGCAAGACAATAGTCTTTGCAATTACTTCCGTAAAAGAATTATGAAATTCAAATTCTGCAAACAAAAGTATTGTTAAGTGAATTCCAAATACAGATAACCATAGAATTAATATTCTATCCACGGTTTTTTTTGGGAATTTTTGAAGATTTAGTAATAGGAATATAGCGTCCTGTATCAGCCCTATTATTAAAATGCTTTGCATATACTCAAGTTTTTACTCCTAAGTTATGCAAATAAACATTTAAACCTAAGACTATGATTTTACAGTCACAGACTATTCTTGTATAACAAGATTAAATTCTTGAACACCTGTTTTTAATATCTTTTTAAGATGCGCTTCTTCACTATTTTTTAAATTTTGATCCAAAAAAGCAACTATAATGTTATTTAAGTATTCATATGACTTCTTTGAGTCTATATTGCCTCCTATATCCAAATACTTACTGAGTGGAGAGATTAATGGATATTCTATGAAATTGGAATGTTTGGTTTTTGGGAATGTGATTACATAGCTTGCCTCTGGAGCAGAATTTAACACTTTCATGGATCTTTTTTGAATAAGTTTTTTTGGTGCTTCAACGGTTTCTCTTGTGATACCCCAAGCATTGATTTGAGCATCGGTAAATGTTAAAGGTTGACTAAAAATTGCTAGTATCGGAGACTTGGAAATATCGGTTTCCAGCATTCCTCTTGGTGTACCATCTAAATTAATAGCTGCTTTAATATTATCGAGTTTATGACTTCCAAGAGTGGCCATTGTACCACCAGCAGAGAAGCCCATGAGTCCAATATTTTCAAAATCGATATTTTTTGAAAGCTGTTTATCAGTTAGATATTCTTTTACAAAACTAACATCGTTGAGCCACTGATTAGCTATAATGGTTTTAACGCTGTCTATTTTTTCAATTGGGTCTCCAAGTTGAGATAATGCCATATAGCCAACAACTTCTTTATTAGATAGTATTGCAAAGTCACTGCTGTAACTATGGTTTATGGCAACAACAACGTATCCCTTGCTTGCAATATTCATCAATCTACCTGAGGCTTCATTATAATTATTAGTAAGTCCATGAGAATAAAAAATTAGTGGGAATAAATCATTTTCAAATTGCGGAGCATTCTCCATAGCGTCAATTGTAAATAATTTGAGGTAATCAAGAAGAAATGAAGGCCATCCCAGTTTCTTTTGATAGGTATGGCGTATTACTTCAAAATTTGGAATATAAGGATAAGTCTCTTTATGATTAAGAGGTGTCGGATAATACACTCGAATAGATAACTCCCTAAAGTCATCTGGTTTTTCTGTTAATATTTCTGCACGTTTCTTATCTATTAATTGATAACTTTTGATTCCTACAGGGTACTTGCTGTTGAGATTTTTAAATTGTAAAACTGGAAGTGAAAAACTTAAAAAAATAGATAGACTTACTAAAAAAAGGAGAATTGTATTTCGAACTATGGATAAAGTTTTTTTAATCTTTCTTCTATAAAAATAGATTAATATTAAACTAAACATTACTAAATAAGAAGGAATCATTTGCCATCTATAACCCTCTATTAATAAGTGGAATATAAAAAGGAGTAAAGTAAAAAGTAGAAACCACTTTCTACTTTTTTGATTGAATATCCTAACAAACAGTCCTATGAAATGAATGCTTAGTAATGCTACCAATATGATTTCTAATAACCTCAAATCGCCTTAATTTTAAAATCCAAAATTAAAGCAAACGAAAATCATCTCACTAAAATTGAAATGAAATATGATGTCAATTTACAAATTGACTTGTTTTTTGATTCTATACTTTGCAGGACTTATACCCTCATTTTCTTTAAAAGCTCGCTGAAACGTTGATAAAGAACTAAAACCAGAATCTTGAGCTATCTTTTCCAAAGTATATTGTTCATAATTGGGTGAGGCAATTAATCGTTTTGCGTGGGTAACTCTAAATGAATTTATGTATTTAGTAAAAGATACACCTTTTACATCATTTATTGCATTGGATAAATATTGTCTATTGGTATTTAGTCTTTTTGATAGGGTATCAAGGTTTTCATTGTGGTTTAAAAACAATTTATTATCGTTTAACTCTTCTTCCAATACTGAAATCAGTACCAAAGATCTTGAAATTTCCATTTTAGTCTTACCATCTATTGTGGTTGTAACTACATCGTCAATACGTAAAGCTCTATAGGCCATAATAAATAAGAGTGCTGCAATGGTCAATGGCATCCATAAAATTGTTTCAGCATTATATGAAGTCCAAAATCGAATTAGATTTATAGCATAAACTATGAATATTCCAGATATGACTAGTAAGGCAGGTTTTAAATCTGTTTTAAGTGGAAGAATATTCTGCTTTTTATTCGACTTAAATGCTCTTGTTAGCAGAAATATTGCCGCTAATAAATAAAAAAAAATATGAGCATTAAACAGGATATTAATTTCTAAATCACGAACCGCTTTGTAATTTTCATACATAGCGTCTAAAATATTTTTTTTATAGGTGCTTGATCTTAGATAAAGAGGAAAAATTCTAAAAACAAAAAAAATGAATGGTACTATATGTAAAAGATGAATCCAACGGAGCCTAAACTTTTTTACTAAAACACTAAGCGAATAGAATAGGATAAGAGGACCATACAATAAAACAAATGGGTCTTTTACAGCAAAAAAATGTGGGTAATTGTAATATTCTTTAGTGTAAGTTAAAACAGAATCAGTTATATGAATACATAAAAGCAATATTAAAAAACCTAAAAAAAGTTTCGAGAGATTTACACTACTATTTTTTTTTGGTATAAGAAGATTTGAACTTAGAAATAATCCTTGAACGATACCTATAATAGCTACAATGGGGATTAATTTCATTTAGATATTTTGGATTGTTTTATCTTATCTCAAAATACAATTTTTTTAATTTAAACAAAATAACTGTATACACTAAAAAAAGGTTCAAAAACTGGCGCGGGAATATACGTTATTAGATTTGCCTTATAGTTAGTATTATTATTGGGAATTACTTAATAATTCAATCAATTTTATCAAATTACCTTTTAAGTCTTCAGATTCATTGTATCCTTCATGTTTTAAACGGATGTTGTTTTCTTTGTCTAAAATTACTAGGGCTGGAACACCTGTAAACCCAAAAAGTTTATGTGCTTCATTTTTAAAATCAAAATATGCTTTGAAATTAAGGTCTCGTTTTTCAATAAATCTCTTGGCTTTTTCAGGATTATCCTTTGCAAATTCTGTACAGACCAGTAAAAATTCAATATCAGTTCTGTTTTTATATTTCTTCTTCAGTTCTTTCAGTTCTTCCATCTCTTTAATACATGGCGCGCACCATGTACCAAAAAAATCGATTACGACTATCTTTCCTTTAAAATCATCTAGATTTATTTTCTCTTGAGTACTGATTGATTCCATTGATACTGAGGGAGCTATCTCATTTACAAGCTGGAAAAGATTATTTGTTACAAGTTTTGGGACTATTAAGTAAGAAAAAAAGAAAAATGGTAATACCCCCAAAATTGCAATTTTTTTTGAGTGAATCCAGTTGCCAAGTAATGTAGCATAAAAAAAAATAAGAATTGATATCCACATGCTTGGTAGTTCAGGTAATATACCTAACACAAAACCGATAGAAATTGGCAGGGTCACTAAAAAAATGGACAGAAGGCTAACATTTCTTTTAGGAGTTGTCAAATAAGAATAAAAACACAGAAATATTGCAGCAATAAGAGTTATTACTCTTAAGTCTAATGTGATAAATTTCATAATAAGAATGACTATAATTAGTAAAATCACTCCTGCAAAAAAATCAATTACGTATTTTTTCATTCTATATTAATTTTTAATGAGTTTTAGTTTTTTATCGGTCATAGTAAAAATGTCATCTTTAATAGTTTTGTCAGATAATATAAGGTCGGATATAGTTGCTTTTGGAAGAATGAATTCTTTAGACTCCACTTTACTTTAAACATTGTTTATACTTTTAAACTGGTCGGGGTGCACTTCTCCTTGTTTTTTAATAGAAAAACATAGAGTCCATCAGTAGATGTCAAATATTCTTATTGAAGTTGGGCTGGCATTGGCTCCATAAAAAGATAGTAATATGCAGGTGCTATTTCTCATGTTTCAATGATTTTAAGAGACAAAAGAAATAGTTGTTAAGGAAGTTTCAGTAAATATAGCTGCAGGCTTACCTTTTTATTTTTCGAAATTCTGTAGGAGTGAAACCGATACGTTCCTTAAAAGCCTTGTTAAAAGTTACTTTATTATTAAATCCGCAATCATACATAACATTCTTGATTGCCATTTTTGAGCTTTTTGAATCTAAAAACATATTTTGAGCTTTTCGAACCCTTAAAAAATTCAAATAATCGTAAAAGTTGTTTCCTAGATGTTGATTAATAGCTTGAGAGATTTTCTTTTGGGAAAAATTTAATTCATTAGATAGTTTTTCTAATGTGATGTTAGAATCTACAAATCTTTCGTTGTCAAGCAGGTAAGAAGTAATTTCTTTTGAAAGGATTAAACTTTCTTTTTTATTTAAACCAGAGCCCAAGTATTTTGCCTTAAAATTCTTAAAAACTTCAGGGGCAATGATACTAAAATATACTAATGTACCTATTAGAAATGCAGCTAATATAAATATGAGTGTGGTTGCCTTGTTGTGGTAAGTACTTTTCTCAGCTATTGAAAAGAAAAGATTAGCACCAACCGTTATTAAAAGAACTCCAAATATACCAACTAAAGACAAAAGCCACTTTCTTTCAGATAAACTAAAGATATTTTCGTTCTTAAAATAATATGCTATGCAACTAATGATAAAACCAATATTATATAGAAGTATAAGTATCGTAATTACTGTTATCTCATTAAAGGTAAAATCATTAAAGCTTCCCCAAATAAGAAACAAAAATGCGGGAAAAAAGTAAAGAATTGATTTTTTATTTGTTGAATTAGTATTCCCTTTAAAGTTTATAAAGTATAGCCATAGAGTGGGCCCATAGTTTAATGAAAAAAATGGATTTAAATTGATTGGAATGGATACTTGTGAAAATTCTAAAAAATAAATGTTCAGAAAATGAAGTACAAAATTTAAAACAAAAATTATTAGCAACTTTTTCCCGTAATTTTTCCCGGGTAAACTTATGAGTGCCAAAAGAAAAATAGCTGCTAATGTAATTACAATCCAAATTATTAATTGATTAACATTCATGCCATAAAAAACTTCCGAGAAGTTAAAAATACAACTTAGTTCTATTTTTTAAATTTTAAAAAAATTGTGAAGTATAAATTAAAATCAGAAACGGCAATAAAAGGTTAACCTGGAAGCAGATTTACTTTGTCACTAGATTTTTATTTACTTATTAGATTAACCCGATAGGATTTGATTTTGATTGGTGAATTTATTATTTTTATAATATAAAGTATTACATCATTTGTGTCTATTTAGTTTAAAAATTGCAATACGGTGTGCAGCTTTAAATTGGCATGGTAAAATATTGAAAATCAATGTGGTAAGATGGGTAATCTCAGTCTGCTACCCCGACAAAAGTCAGGTCATTTTTGAATTGGCTTTTTTATTTAGAAAGTAGTTCTATTTAATTTTTTTTCTTCCTCCAATTCTCAAACTCAATACTAATTTTTTCATCCGTAAGAGGGTAAAGACCGATAATCTTCTCTCCTTTTTGAACCTTCTCTATCACAAATTCTTCATACAGGGTCATTTGTAAGCATTCATCTGCTACTTCATCCGAGATGTTCGCTGGAATAACCATTACCCCATCATCATCGCCAACTATAATGTCTCCTGGGAAAACAGCAACATCCCCGCAGCCAATAGGATCATTTATTGCAATCGCCTGATGTAGTGTTAAATTCGTTGGAGCAGAAGGTTTGCTATGAAACGAGGGCATATCCAAATCTGCAATTTCGGCCGAATCCCGAAAACCTCCATCGGTCACCATACCAACAGCGCCTTTTACCATCAATCTTGTTGCCAAAATTGAACCTGCAGAAGCCGCTCTTGCATCTTTTCTGCTATCAATGACCAAGACAGCACCTTCAGGACATTCTTCAACGGCAACCCGTTGCAAATGTTTAGGGTCTTTAAAAACGGTGATTGGATTCAAATCTTCTCGAGCGGGAATATAACGCAGGGTATAAGCTTCCCCAACCATGATTGGTTTGCCTAATTTCAGAGGTTTTACGTTTTGAATAAATTGATTTTTAAGTCCTTTTTTAAAGAGACAAGTGGCGATGGTTGCTGTGCTGACTTTTTTTAACTTGTCTTTTGTAGATTTTGACACTTTTGTCATAAAAATTGATTTAAGTTATTCTGCTTCTTCCCACACTGCCCTCAGAAAAGTTAAGTCCTTCTTCATTTTTGAAAAAACCTCTTTTTTATCCATAGTTATTTCCGTGGCCCCATGTTCAGCGCCTCCCAAGTCATATTCTAAATGAAGCGAAACAGGAACATTGATTCCATACTCTTTAAGCAATGAGAAGTATCTTTTAAAGTTGACCATACCTTCTCCTAAGGGTGTGTTTATAGGTTTCCATTTGCCATCCACTATTCCCCATTTAAAATCTTTGATTACAATTGATTTAATGAAGGGTTTAATTCGTTTTAGACCTAACTCCCAACTACTTCCTCCCTCGACAACAGCATGCCTAATGTCATATTGTACGCCGATATATCGATTGTTGGTAGTCTCCAGAATAGGGGGTAGGTCCCAAATAGGCGCACCCACATGATTTCCTGCATGGTTTTGATAACAACCGATTAAGTCGAGGGTTTCATTAACGTCCTCTAATTTTTTGGCTTGCTGTCCAAAATTGGATTGACTTTCCGTTATCGCCTTGTCTTCGGGATATTTTAACCACCCAGTACGGTAATAGGTAAAACCTAAATTGCTTGCAGTTTCTAAAACCTTTTTCTGTTCTGTTTGGGTAATATCCCAAACGTTAGTGGTCATCATTTTAGGTTCAAGGCCACTATTTTCCATAGCTGTAACGGCCTTCGGCAAATCTTCACTTACCCTCTCCGGTAATACGTGACCTTTTGGTCTCACGGTCAAATCTAAACCATTGAACCCCATTTCGGCGGCCGCTTCCGACATTGCGTTAAAATCAAGAAATTGTAAGTGTTTTGAAAATAAGTGTACTTCAATGGTTTCGCTATGTTCTTGAATCGCGTTGACAAGGGTATTTTGAAATTTCATAAAGGGTAAACTTCCTGCTGCAGCGGCTGACAACTTGGTAAACTTCCTTCTTGATATTCCTTTTTTCGATATATTCATTTTTGAAAATGAAATGTTATTAATTAATAGAAATTAGGTTAAAAATTTGCGAGTCTTACAAATATATCTATTTTTGGTAAACCAAATTGGTTAACCAATTTTGAAATGACAGGCTATCTTCTGATATTATCAATATGAAAAAATATAGTTTTTCGCTACTTAGTAGCCTTCTTTTGTTTATTTCTTGCACAGAAAATATTGTAAAAACGGGAATCACTGTTACTAATATCAGTGAATTAAATGAGGCCATTGCGAATGTAACTCCAGGTGATGAAATTATCATGTCCAATGGTGATTGGAATGACATTGAAATTAAGTTTGCGGGTTATGGAGAGAAAGACAGGCCAATAACCTTAAAAGCAGAAACTGCAGGTGGGGTAATTATAAAAGGCAAATCGGATTTAAAATTGGGGGGCGAATATTTGATTGTTGATGGATTGCATTTTAGAGATGGTGCTTCACCCTCGAATGCGGTTATTGAGTTTGCCATTGATAAAAATACCGTGGCAAATCATTCAAAACTCACTAATTGTGTGATTGAAGACTTTAACAAGGCGCAACGTAATCAAACAGATTTATGGGTACTCCTAAAGGGAAGACATAATGAAGTGAATCATTGCTACATTGCAGGTAAATCAAATCGAGGACCAACGGTGCGTGTAGACTTAGAAGGTAATAGAAATATAAAGAATTACCATAAAATCATAAATAACCATTTTGGGCCAAGACCTCCAAAGGGTGGACCGAGTGCCGAAACCATTCAAATAGGAAATAGTTTCACTTCAATGTCGCCGAGTTATACCTTGGTTGAAAATAATTTCTTTGATCGCTGCAATGGGGAAGTAGAGGTGATTTCGAGCAAAACCAATTTTAATGAGTTTCGAAATAACGTTTTTTATAAAAGCGAAGGTTCTTTAGTTACCAGACACGGTAATTACTGTACTGTAGATGGTAATTATTTTATCGGTGATGAGAATTCGGAACAAATAGGAGGTATCCGATTAATAGGAACAGGACACTGGGTCATCAACAATTACTTTTACAATTTAAAAGGGAAGGTTTTTAGAAGTCCGTTGGCAGTTATGAACGGTATTCCGAAGTCACCTTTAAATAGATATATTCAAGTTACTGATGTCGTAGTTGCGCACAATTCTTGGATAAATTGTACCTCTCCATTACAATTTGGAGTAGGATCGAATGTGGACCAAAAAGATGTCTTGCCTGCCTCTGAAATACGCTCGGAAAGAGCTAAACGCACTGTAGTTGCTAATAATTTGATATATAATGAAAAGGGAGATGTCATGCCCGTCGTGGCTCATGACTCTCTAGACGGGATTCACTTTCAAAGTAATTTGATCAATAATCAAGGTATAGCATTTCCCTATGATTCTGGATTTGATCAAGAAGAGTTTGTAATTTCTGAACTTGAGGATAACATTTTTATACCGACCATTGATCTTCCAGATTTTAAATTATATGAAGGTTTTGAGTTTGACCAAATCAAGAAAGATGTTTTTGGTAATTCTCGAGAGAATATAAATGGGGTGGGGGCAATCTCGGGTACCCCGAAGAGCACACCAAATTTGATGGATAAATCAAAATACGGGCCTATTTGGTATGATATTAGTAGTATGGATACTAATGAAATTCAAACACATGCGGTTGCTAAGGAAAGTGAGTTGATTTCTGCAATTGCAGCGGCCAAGAGTGGCGATGTGATTTCCTTGGGACCAGGATTATACGAGCTTGGTCAATCCATTAAGATAGATAAAGAGTTAACTATTCGTTCATCAAATGCGAAGAACAAGGCAACCATTGTTTATAATGGTGATGCTAAAACTCCCTTGTTTGAAATGAATCCGAAAGGCCAGTTGACATTAGATGGTATTTCACTTAAAGGAGGAAATAGTCAATACGCTTTTGCTAGTTTAAAAAGCAATATGTCCAGCTTGTATAATCTTACTGTGTTGAATAGTGAAATAGTAGATTTTGAATATGTTTTGAAAGGGTATAAATACTCTTTTTCAGAATATATCAAATTCAATTCAACCTTAATTCAAGACTGTAAAAATGGATTGGAGTTAGCTGCAGAAAACGACGACAAGGGTGATTATAATGCTGAAAATATATTTATCGAAAATTGCCAATTTATTAATGTTTCGAAGAATACTATCAACTATTATAGGGGGGGCTATGATGAATCTACCGTTGGTGGAAATCTAAAGGTTACCAATAGCTCATTTAACGAGTGCGGTGCTCAAGAAGAGAATGGGATTTTAATAAATACCTATGGTATTATCAATGTAGATATTTCTGGAAACAAATTCATTGACAATCGAGTGAAAATGGTCGCACGTTTGTGGGGCGCAAAAAATAATTCACATGAAAATAATGAATTAAAAAATTCAGGCGACTTGGTAGTTCAAGAAAATCTTCCTTTAAAGTTGATGTATTAATCTAAAAATATGAAAAGTAGTTATTTAAAACCACTACTGTTAACGAGTTTATTTTTGATGATTTTTGGCTGTAAAGAAAAGGCCAAGCAGGTTCAAAAGGAGATTGTCAAAACCAAGGAATACCCTCATGACGTAATTCCGTTTATGGAGAACTGGAAAATTCTTTGCGGCGATGGAACGCGGTCTGAGGATTTGGTGGAATTTTCAAAAGAAGATTTTTTCTATGTAGAAAATGATGGTTTGACCGATTGGGTAGTTTATAAGACGCCCAATGCAGGAATAACATCAAGAACTTCAAGTAATACAAGAACAGAATTAGGGCAAAAAGAGCATTGGATTCCTGAAATAGGCGGAAAGTTAGCGGGCACTCTAAAAGTCATGCATGTATCGACCACTGGAGATGCTACCAAAGCCTCTTCCTTTTCAACTGTGATTGGTCAAATTCATAGTGATGAGGGGCATGAAAATGAACCCTTGAAAATCTACTACAAGAAATTTCCTGACCATGAAAAAGGGTCAATCTTCTGGAACTATGAAATCAATACGGAAGGAGATAATATCGGGCGATTTGATTATTCCACTGCGGTATGGGGGTATAATTTTTCTGATGTAGGTGCCAGTGCGAATGAATATCCTGAAGAACCAGAAAATGGTATTGCTTTGGGCGAAGAGTTCAGTTATGAGGTAAATGTTTACAAGGGTATTATGTATCTCACTTTTACTAGTGAAGGCCATGAAACAAAACACTTTATGAAAAGTTTGATAAAATCGGAATTTTCAACAAGGGAAAACATACCGGAACAAGTGCTAAAAGTTTACGCAAACAGAGAAAAAGGTGGTGGTGTAGAGCGTGATACTGCTTATGCCGGAGAGATTCAGTATTTTAAACAAGGCTGTTACAATCAAGCGAATGCCAAGTCGACCAATTCAGAAGTTTACGGTGGAGATATCACTAAACAATACGCAAATGGGAGTTATGCCGAAGTCTGGTTTAAAGAGGCCACTTTAGGGGCAGCTACACAACCGAATAAATAAATTCAAAAGGTACTATGGCTTTAATGCGTCAATATTCTCGTTTTCATATATTCACTTTTCTAGCGAGTACAGTACTGTTTTGTACCAACTGTGGAGATAAAAATAAAAAAGAAAATGCCGCTACTGCTTCAAAAATGAAAGCTGAGGTTATCAAGCCGAATGATGTCATACCGTTTTTTCAACATTGGAATTTAATTTTGGGTGATGGTTCTAATGCGGGGCCGGCCATGGACTATGTACATAAAGATTTCTTTTATACCACCAATGATAGCAAGAGTGATTGGGTAGTTTTTAAAACCCCAAATGGTGGAGATACGCATGGTACTTCTAATAATACGAGAACCGAATTGGCACAGTTAAAAAAATGGTATCCGAAAACCGCCAATGATAAATTATCAGCCACACTTAAAGTTATGAATGTGTCAGCGACCGGTGATGCTCGTGTCGCTTCAACCCATTCCGTAGTAGTCGGTCAGATTCACAGCGCGGATGGCCATGAGAACGAACCGCTTAAGATATTTTATAAAAAATTTCCAGGTCATGAAAAGGGTTCTGTCTTTTGGCATTATGAAATAAACACAAAGGGTGGTGACAATTCAGGGAGATGGGATTATTCTTCAGCCGTTTGGGGGCATGATTTCTCTGTTGTTGGAGCCGAAGCGAACTCCTATCCAGACGAGCCAGAAGACGGAATCGCATTGGGTGAAGAATTCAGTTATCAAATCGAGGTTACTGATGGTATGATGAACTTAACGTTTGCAAGTGAAGGTCATGACACCAAAACGTTTATCAAGAATTTAGTTAAATCAGAATATACCACGAGTGGTGATATGCCAGAGCAAACACGAAAATTATTTGCCCCTATTGGTCAAGATGGTGTAGAACGAGCAACTGCATATGCCAGCGAAGGTTTATTTTTTAAATTGGGTTGTTACAATCAAACCAATGGAAAATCTCCAGAAGAAAATCAAAATTGGTGTTCGGGTGCAGAAACGCATGGCGGTGACATACAAAAACAATATGCAGACGGCAATTACGCCGAAGTTTGGTTTAAAACCGCAAGTATTATCATAAGCAACGATGCCGTGTCTAACGAAGGATATTTCATTAAGAATGATTAAATCAGTTGATTGGAAAGTTGAGGTGTGTTTAGTTAATCTATCTTATAAGTCAATATGTAACGACTCTAATAAAATGAAAAAGAGGAAAACCAATATTTTTTTAGGGTGGCTTTTAACGGTGACATTATGTATATCTAATTCCGCACTTCATTCACAAGAACATCCTAAATTAATTCTCACCAAAGCTGGTGTGGAGAAAATCAGGGCTGAATTAGGTAAAGTGCCCTTATTTGACGAATCCTTAGAAGAACTTAAAAATGAAGTGGATGCCGAAATTGCATTGGGCATAGATACTCCTATTCCAAAAGATTATTCAGGTGGCTACACACACACTAGGCATAAAAAAAATTGGTTCGTACTTCAAAAAGCTGGGGTACTTTATCAGATTTTAGATGATGAAAAGTATGCGATTTATGTTCGCGATATGCTTTTGCAATATGCAGAGCTTTATCCTACGCTACCCGCGCATCCGAAAACACGTTCGTATGCCAGAGGAAAATTGTTTTGGCAATGCTTAAATGATTCCAATTGGTTGGTATATGCGAGTCAGGCCTATGATTGTATTTATGATTTTCTTTCTAAAAGGGAGCGTAAAAATTTAGAGAAAAATTTATTCAGACCCTTTGCAGATTGGATTTCCGTTGAGAATCCGCAATTCTATAACCGTGTGCACAACCATAGTACTTGGGGCAATGCGGCAGTGGGTATGATTGGCTTGTTAATGGGTGATGATGAACTCGTCGATAGAGCTTTGTATGGTTTAAAAAACGCACCTGTAAATACCGGTGAAAAAGATAATGACGGCGGATTTATTTATTCAGATGATGGCCGAGCAGGGTTTTTAGCGAATCTAGATGAACCCTTTTCGCCTGATGGATACTACACCGAAGGGCCTTATTACCAGCGCTATGCGATGTATCCTTTCTTGATTTTTGCCGAGGGTTTAGAAAATGTGAAACCGGAGTTGAAAATATTAGAATATAAAGATGGGGTTTTACTTAGAGCGGTGAATGCCCTTTTGAACTTGTCGGATGCAGATGGTGAATTCTTTCCACTTAACGATGGACAAAAAGGAATGTCTATTTATACTTCTTCCTTGGTCAGTGCAGTAGATATTGCTTATCGTTATGGCGGAAAAAATCCACAGTTATTAAGTATCGCACAAGAACAAGGTCAAGTACTTTTAGATGATTCCGGTCTGGATGTTGCCGTTGGTATTAGAGATGGTCTAGCGAAACCCTTTGAAAAAAAATCAATCAATTTATCCGACGGTCCTAAAGGAGAACAAGGTGGCGTTGGGATTTTGCGCTACGGTAACGAAGATTTGACTTTGGTATTTAAATATGCCGCACAGGGTTTAAGTCATGGGCATTATGACAAATTATCCTATTCTTTTTTTGAAAAGGGTGATGAAGTTTTGCAAGACTATGGTTTATCGAGATTCGTGAATATCGAACAAAAAGGCGGTGGTAATTACTTAAAGGAAAATAAGACATGGGCAAAACAGACTATCTCACATAATACCTTAGTTCAGAACGAGACTTCCCATTTTAAAGGGAAATATGAAATCGGCAGCAAGCACCACTCGCAATTATACTTTTTTGATGCTTCACAAAGCACAGTACAGGTAGTAAGTGCTAAAGAAAGCAATGCATATCCCGGTACTGAAATGCACCGTACCATGGCCTTGATAAAAGGAGATAGTTTTGAAAAGCCTTTTCTGTTGGATATTCTTAAAGTAACATCTGACAGTAAAAATCAATATGACCTGCCTTTTTATTTTATGGGACAAGTGATTCAAACTAACTTTGAGTATAATGCCCCAGAAACCATAGAGCCCTTAGGAAAAAAATACGGGTACCAACATTTATGGACTGAAGGGCAGGGCAAGGCCAGTGAAGATAACTCTAAGTTCAGCTGGATGAATGAACGTCGTTTTTACACCCTTACCACAACAACAACCGCTGCTGATGAAATGCGTTTTGTGCGAATAGGGGCGAACGACCCAGAGTTTAACCTCAGACGCGATGCTGGATTAATGCTCCGAAGAAAAGATACCCAGCATACCACTTTCGTGTCGGTACTAGAATCACATGGTAGTTATAGTCCTGTTTCAGAGTTCGCCGTGAATTCAAAAAGTAACATTGCATCTGTAAAAAAGGTACGTGACGATGAGAAGTATACGGCAATAGTCATCGAAGATATAAAAGGTGAGAAGTACGTATTTATTCTTTCAAATAAAGATGAAAGCAATTCTAGTAAACATAATTTAAACATAAATGGGAATGATTATTCGTGGTCAGGACCGTATTTTTTCAAATAAAATTAAATAGTATGAAACGATTTAGTGAAAAATATATCATCACAAAAGAAATGGAATGGGAAGAACTAGGAGGCGGAGTTTCTCGAAAGTTCTTAGGTTACGATAATCAAATAATGATGGTAAAAGTAAAGTTTGAAAAAGGAGCGCTGGGTTCTCCACATCAACATTTTCACACCCAGGCAACCTATTGTGTTTCGGGTAAATTTGAATTCGAAATTGATGGGGTTAAGCAAATTGTAGAAGCTGGTGATGGAGTTTACATTGAACCTAATTTATTGCACAGTGCAGTTTGTTTAGAAGAAGGAATGCTAATTGACACATTTAGCCCTGTAAGAGAAGATTTTTTAAGTGGTGGCGCTGTCTCTTATTTCGGAGACAAATAGTGCAGAAAAACAACTAGTTCAAAATCATTAGGATTGGGTCCATGTGGAGTGGCTCATTTTGTTTTGTCAAGAATTATTTTTTTTAAGTTAAACAAAACCACATAATTCCTAAAATTTTAACATTTAAATAAAGAAATCGTTTTTTATTAACGATTCAATAACATATATTTGGTAATCCAAACTGGTAAACCAATTTGGTTTACCAAACAAAAACACTAAAACTAAATTATTTATATGATAAAACCTTAAGCATAAAAAAAGGATAGGTGCACGCCTATCCTTTTCAAAAAGATTACTTCTTTCGGAGGGAAGTAAAATTCGACAAATACACATTAAATGCAAATTTGAAGAACTCAAAAGTAATGAAATTCCACGTAAAATTTGTCCATGAAATGTGATTAACTAAAGTCACTTGTTAATACTACTACTTTGTTAGGATAGCAATTTGAGCTTTTGTAATTGACTAAATGAGAATGAACTTAAAAACTAAACTAAAAGTTATAAAAGAACTTTATCATGAAAAACAAATTATTACTAAATAACCGATGGTCTTTCTGGATGCTTTTGTTGGGCATTGTATTCTTTTCTTGTGAGAATGAAGAAGAAGGTTTGCGCGCTGACCAAAGTCAAGATGATCCAGCCCCGCTTTCGGTGAACTTTACGACATCTTCCGTGTTTTTAGAAGTTTCGACAACTAATACTTCTGCTAATGGACGCGCTTACGCTTGGGATTTTGGAGTAGAAGATGCAGATGACGATACTTCAATTGAGTTTGAGCCCAGTTATACCTATGAAGCAGATGGTACTTATACTATTACACTAGTAGTAAAAGGTGAAGGAGGTCAAGAAGAAATTGTGACTCGAGAAGTAACTGTCGGAAGGGAGATGATTAATCCGTCTGCATCATTTACAAGTGAGATTGATTTCTTAGATGTAGCTTTCACCAATACTTCTGTTAATGGTGTTTCCTATGAATGGGATTTTGGAGATGGTGCAGGAACGTCAACAGAGGAAAACCCATCCTATTCTTATGCAGCAGGTGGTACATATACAGTTTCTTTAATAGCAACAAGTAGAACTGATGATACCGATACGGTAACTGAAATGATTACTGTTGAACCCAGACCTGTTGCTCCTGTAGCTGATTTTACTTTTGTTGCGACTAATTTAGATGTAGAATTTACAGATGCGTCTTTGGCCAATGATGGCAATATAACCGCATATGCTTGGGATTTTGGAGATGGAACAGGTACTTCGGCCCTTGCTGATCCTAGCTACAGCTATGGTGCAGCGGGCACCTATCAAGTTGCCCTAACAATTACCTTTGATGATGTATTGGGCGAGACTTCTTCTACCACTACGCAAAGTGTTTCTGTAACGGCTGACCCAGGGCTTCAAGCTACCTTTGCTGCCGCTTTGCAAAATGGTGACATGCAAACATATCCAACAGCAGAGCAGAATAATAACGACTTAGTTGATGCTTGGACTATAGATCCGGATAATACTTTTAATGATAACAGCGATACACCTTTTAATTTCTGGCGAAATGATGATTTAGAAGCTTTTGTCACAGCAATAGGCGGTACTGATAAGGCAAGTTCTTCAGGTACGGACGCGACTTCTGCAGGCGGAACTTCAGATAGATCTTATAAAATGGATAGTGCAGGTGAAAGGGCGTACCAACCATTTGAAGTAGAAACGGGTGTTCTTTATAGTATCTCTGCTTTTGTTAAGTCGGAAACCACGCCTGTAGGCAATGTAGAGGGTACTTTTTATATTTTATCAGATCAGCCATCAGATGAAACTGATTTGGCTTCGATAGCCTTAGCTACGGTACCAGTAACATCGAATGGAATTAATGAGTGGCAACAAATTTCATTTAGTTTCATAGCTGAATCAACTTTTAATTTCCCTCAAAGTAGAGTGGATGAAAGTATAGCTACAGGTGGAATATTGACCTCAGTTGACCAAGAGTTTGTGATACTTTATTTTGCTCCTACAAGTACTGTTACTGGTGATAATGAAGTGTTTTTAACAGATGTTGAAATAGAAACTCCAAGTTTAAATTAATTTGAATAGAAATTAAACCCGTCAACCCTAAGGTTGTCGGGTTCATAAAAGCTTAAAATTTAAGCGTTTAAACCATTTTATAATATCCAATAAACAAAATATTTTTCAACAAATACCAGTCCATGGTTTTTGTTATAAGTAGTTGAAAATTAATTCAAAACTCATGAATATAAAAAAGAGAATACTAATGATTGCTATTTTGCTGATAAATATTCAGCTAATAGCTCAAAACTTAACGGTTACAGGTACCGTTACTGATTCTGATGGGGTTCCTGTTCCAGGTGTAAATGTCGTCGTACTAAATACTACGCGTGGTGTTCAAACAGACTTTGATGGTAACTATTCCATTAGTGCGTCAAATAATGACGTCTTGCAGTTTTCCTACATAGGTTATGCCACCCAAACACAGATTGTAAATGGTCAGGCAACAATCAACATTACTTTGCAAGAAGATACAGAGCAATTGGATGAAGTTGTAGTTATTGGTTATGGTACGCAAAAAAAATCATTGCTTACCGGTGCAATATCTAAAGTTGTAAATGAAGATTTGGATCAGATTGCTGTTTCCAGAGTCGATGAAGCTTTAATAGGTCAGGTTTCTGGTGTGAATATTCGAAACTCGGAAGGTGAAGCCGGTTCTGCACCAACGATACGAATTCGAGGAGTTGGTTCGATAACTTCAAATAGCGGTCCTTTAGTGGTCGTTGATGGGGCTGTAGTCGATTCTGACTTTCTGACCAACCTCGACATGAACAATGTAGAGTCTTTTGAAGTGCTTAAAGATGCTGCTTCAGGAGCTATTTTTGGTTCGAGAGGTGCAAACGGTGTTATTCAAATTACAACAAAACAAGGTAAAGAAGGTAAAACTAGATTTACGTATAACACATTCACTGGTTTTAAGGAAGGTTATAAAAGTGATGCTTATGACATCGATTTTCAAGGAGAATTAGACAGAGAAATAGCTATTACGGGAGGACTTTCTCTAGGTAGCCAAATGCGTCAATTAATTAATGCCGAAAACAACTGGCAAGATATTATCATCAACGGTGGTACTATTTCCAGTCACAGTTTTGGAGCCAGAGGTGGTACTAAGAAGACTAAGTTTAATTTAAACTTTAGTTATGTAAGAGATGATGGTGTTCTTTTGACCGATAGTTTTGAGCGATATACGGCACAAGCAAAAATAAGCTCGCAAGTCACGGATAGGCTAAAATTAGGAGCCAGTTTCACCCCTTCTTTTTCTAAACGAAGAAGATTCAGTGCTACGGGTGTTTATGATGTTGTTCGTCAGCCTTCATGGGTGCCGGCACGTTTAGATGAGACCAATATCAATTTTGTAAATAGAGTTAGGGATGGTGGTAGATACGCTGATGCTCAAGTGGGCGATTACGTACTGCAAAGAATGTTTGATGATTTTCAATTTCCAGCGGGTGCTACCAGTATTTTTGACGCCAATGGTAACTTTATAGGAATTCCTGTTGGAAGCGGAACGGATGTAAGTAACACAAGTAATATTAACCCTTTAGCAAAGCTCTTAGAACGTGAACGTTTTGAGAATAGATATAAGTTTTATGGGAGTGTGTATGGGGATTATAAGCTTTCAGATGATTTTAGTTTTAAATCGACCCTTACGGCAACTTATGAGAATAGAATCAATACGGACTATCAGGGTATTAATGAATCAAGGAATGGTGCTGCTGGTGCAAACGCCTCATATGATACCAGAAGTCGTCTGGCCTTAATCAATGATAATATCTTAAGTTTTAATAAGACAATTGGTAAACATCAGATTAATGCAATTGTTGGTGCTACTTTTGAGCATAGAGATTTTGAAGAATCTCAGTTGGAAACATCAGGTTTTACTTCGGATTTAATACCAAACGTTGGTGGTGGTTCGATTATCAATGAAGGAACTGCATTTTTCTATGAAAACTTTTTGAACGGTTTCTTAGGTAGGGTTATTTATTCTTACGATGATAAATACCTGTTTAATGCTAGTATACGTCGTGATGGTAGTTCTATTTTTGGAGCTGATGTTAAGTATGGTAATTTTCCTGCTGTTTCCGCAGGTTGGGTAGCATCAAATGAAAATTTCTTAAAGAATAGCGATGTTGTTAATCAACTTAAGTTCCGCTTTAGTTATGGTGTTACGGGTACTAATGATTTAAATACCAGTTTTTTAACGGACAATTATCCGTCATTGGCATTATTAGAGACTTCGAGTGCAGTTGTTGATGGAACGGTAACAAGTGCGTTTAACCCAGCGAACCTACCAAATGAATTACTTCAATGGGAGCGTTCGGTGGAAATAAACCCAGGGGTTGACTTTGGCTTTTTTAATAATGTTATTTCTGGATCATTTGATTATTATAAAAGAACCAGTGATAAATTATTATTGAATAATCCCGTTGCAGGTACAACAGGGTTTACAAATGGACTTGTAAATCTTGGTGAAGTAGAGAATGAAGGAATCGAGTTCGAATTGAGAACAAGAATCTTAAACACCGAGAAAGTTAGATGGAGTGCTTCATTTATAGGTTCTTTTAACGAAAATACATTAACGGATTTAGCTGATTCTAACGGACAGGTCGTGAATACGGGTGATGGAAGTAGACAGGTTGAATGGATTAATTTAGAAGGACAGCCGATATCATCTTTTTATGGTTATGTGTTTGATCGGGATATTGCATTCGAAAACTTAAATGATCCCTTTAGACAAGTAGGTAATAGAACGCAGTTCGTATATGCAAAAGACTTGAATGGTGATGGAATAATTGATGATGACGACAAAACTATTCTTGGAGACCCTTTTCCTGATCTTGTTTGGAGTTTTGGTAACGACTTAAAAATTGGTGATTTAGATTTTAGTTTCTTATTTCAAGGAAGTCACGGGGCTAAGACCTATAATTTAGGTGATCAGTATGTTTTTGATTTCTTTAATAGTAACACGGTAGATTTTGATAGGGCTACTACACCTAACCAAGAATTATTGGTACAGCGAATTTTTACAAGTCAATTGGTTCAAAATGCCGGTTACTTAGCACTACGTACCGTAAGTTTAGGCTATAATTTCCCATCAAAAATCACCTCTAAATTAAATTTGTCTAGTTTAAGATTATACGCAACTGGTCAAAACCTAATGTTCATTACAGCCGCGGATTACACAGGTTGGAATCCGGAACATATTCGAAATTTACCTCTAGGTGTTCAAACTTTTGGTTATCAAAGAGGAGGTACACCAATTAACAGAACAATATCCTTTGGGCTAAATGTTGAATTTTAATAGATTAAAAACAAGACTTATGAAACAAATAAGAATATTTTCATTGTTAAGTTTGGCCATTTTAATAGGGTCATGTGACTTAAACCCGATTCCGGAGTCAGCAACTACGGTTGAAAACTTCTTCAATGATGATGATGAAATACTTTCAGGAATCATCAACATATATGATGGAATTCAAGGGAGCAATCCATTAGAAGGTGAAGGTGGTTTTAATAACCCATACTTATCTGTACAGGTGGAGTATCAGCTTGGTGAGACATTAAGTGATAATGGAAGAACCAAAAGTGGTTCACCTCAAGGTTTTGATTTTGAAACTTTTGATGTATTGCCGGAAACTTTAGCAGTAACCACATACTACCGCAGTATGTATAATGTCATTTTTAGAGCAAATCTAGTACTTGAAAATTTGGATAACGCTTCAACCGGAAACAGAAATGTCTTTGAGGCTGAAATTAGATTTTTAAGAGCTTATGCCTATTTCAATTTAGTTCGGTATTACGGAGATGTACCATTGGTAGATAGGGTAATAGGCCCAGAAGAAACTGAAATTGGTTTTACCAGAGTTGCTGAGAGTCAAATTTACGATTTGATTTTAGGTGATCTAGAATTTGCAGAGGCTAGTGAGTTGGATAATAGCAGTCGCACTAGAGCCTCTAAAGCCGCAGTACAAGTTTTACTAGCTAAGGTGTATATGACCTTGGGTACAAATTATTTGGCTGCACAGCGTTTATTGGAAGATGTTATAGATAGTGGCGATTACCAATTAGAAGATAGTCTTTTAGATGTTTTTTATAATGAAGATAACAACGAAACAATTTTTGCAATAGGTTATGATGATACCGTTGTTAATGATAGTCAAGGTTTTTCGGCTGAATTTTTAGATGCCGTTGGCCGTGGTACGGGATCAAATTATGCCACCTCAGAACTTGTTGCACTTTTCGACGTGATAGGTGGTAACAGAGGTCCGGTCTCTTTTAGAGAAGACCCGGGTAACCCTGGCTTGTTTCAGTGTGCAAAATATTTGCCAATCATCGATGAAGAAGTTGGAGTTACCTCTGCACCTGCGAACCCTAGAATTGCAGGTAACGATTTAATTGTAATACGATATGCAGATGTCTTATTGTTACATGTAGAGGCTATAATGGCTGGTGGTCAAGAAACCAGTGTTGCTGCCGCCCTAGCTTCTTTTCAGGCGGTTAGAAATAGAGCTGGACTTACCGATACCGTAACAAATATTACTAAGCAAGACTTAATGGATGAAAGACGCGTTGAACTAGCGTTTGAAAATCACCGTTTCTTAGATTTAAAACGCTTTGGAGTAGCACAAGAGGTGCTATCAGCATTTTCTGCGGCAAACAGTTTTAATTTTCAGGCAACAGATTTATTATTACCTATTCCTTCTGCTGAAATATCTATAAGTCAAGGATTATTGGTGCAAAACCCAGGATATTAAAAAATAAAATAGAGTTATGAAGACAATAAACTTAAAAAAAGGTATGATATCAAAAATTGGAATTGGCGCATTTGCGGTCATTACAATGGTATTTGCTGGTTGTGAATTTATAGAAGATTTGCCTGAGGCTAATTCTATTGATGATGAAACACCGCCTAGTGCATTTTTTACATTTTCTGCAGGTGTTGAAGTTGAAAATTTTAATGAGGTTCAATTTGCAAATCAATCGGATAATGCTACCGATTTTCTTTGGGACCTTGGAGATGGCACAACCTCGACTGATATAGACCCTGTAGTAATTTATCCAGGAGAGGGTGAGTTTACAGTAACACTTACTGTATCTGACGCTTTAGGCCAAACGGATGTTTATTCAGAGACATTTGAATTGATTGAGCCAGATGCTCCGGCAGTACCTGACCCGGTATTGTTAAATCCTGAGTTTGTAAGGTCGCCGAAATCTTCAGGTTCAGATTGTACTTGTTCTGGATGGATTAATACGGATGTAGGTGAACAAGGAGAATCAAGTAGTGGAAATGGTTCTGATGTTTTAAAATTTGATGATCGTGAACCAGACCATGTTTATCAAGAGTTTGCAGTTACACCAAACGCCGATTATAGAGTGGAAATACCGTATTTATTTCAATCGGATATTGCTACCGGTAATTTGCCAAGTTCGTTAGAGATTCGTGTGCTGGCCGGTGAGGGTTATGTTGATGGCTATACTCCTGCTTATTTTACTGATACTACTGAGATTCCGCAGTCTGGTTTTGGCTATACTTCTGTTGATCAGACTTTAATTGCAGATAACAACTTGGATATTCAAGTGGTCACTAATCCAGCAGACAGCGAATACAGAACCTTTACATTCATATTCAACTCTGGATCTAATGATAGCGTTGCTCTGTATATAAGAGGAATTGGAAATGCAGGTCCTGAAGATCCTGCCGATTTTGCCAGATATGGTTTTTCAAGCGGAGATGAAGAGATTAGAATTGATTCTGTAACTATTACTGCAGTTAATTAGGGATAAACCATAATTAAGCTTAATGAAATTTTTGGTAGTTTTTTGTTTTTTTATTCTAACCAGCGCTATTACATCAGCACAAAAATCTGATGATGATAGAACTGATGTACAATTTAGTGCAAAAAAGAAAAAGAATAAAAAAAAGAGGGTAAAGCTGCCAAAAATTGATTTAAGTCATTGGAAGGTAACGATTCCTGAAGGCAAAGGTAAGGGAGGGGCGATAAGTGTTTCACCACCTGAAATTCTTGATTATGCGAGTAATGAAGTTTTAAAACCATTTATGTATAATGATTCAGTTTCAGGAGCTTTGGTTTTTCATGCCTATCCAACAGATGCTACTACAGCGAACACCAAATATTCTAGGTCAGAGCTAAGAGAACAAATGGAGCCTGGTAATGATAAGGTTAATTGGACATTTTCTCAAGGTGGATATCTAAAGGCAAAAATGGCAATGGGCGAAGTTTCTAGGGCTAATGATGGAAAGTATCATAAGGTAATTATTGCTCAAATTCATGGGCGGTTAACAAATGAACAACGTGAACTGATCGGTCAAAAAGATAATAACGCTCCACCTATTTTAAAGATTTATTGGCAAAATGGAAAGATTCGAGTAAAGACAAAAGTTTTAAAGTATGCCGGTGTGGATCAAAAAGGCATTTTATTCAAGGAAGCTTGGACTGATGATAAAGGTAAAAACTTTGAACAAGAGGTTGGTTTTAGAAAATTTACAATAGAAGTAAAAGTTACCGATGGCAAAATGGTGGTCTCTTTAAATAAAAATGAATTTTTCGTTTATGATGATGTTAGTATTAGGCGCTGGGGAATATTTGAAAACTATTTTAAAGTAGGTAATTATTTTCAAACCAGAGATCAGGGTGCATATGCAAGAGTTAAGGTATTTGAGTTAAATGTTGAGCATTAAATTGTTGATAATGAGAACAACTAGAAACTTTAATTCATATGAGCTTATAAGTATAAAACTTCTCGTATTTGTTACCAGTTGTATTGTACTAAACTCATGTAGTAATGATGAAAAAGAAACTGTAGTTGAAGAAATAGAGGAAGCGGTTATTGTTGAAGAAGAGGCTGTGGTTGAAGATAGCCAATCATTTACTTTGCCAGAAATAGATTTAAATAATTGGAAGGTGACATTGCCGATTTCAAGCAATGGAAAACCAATTGAAGTCGAACCACCGGAAATCTTAGATTATGCTAACAATCAGGTTTTGAAACCATTTATGTACAATGATTCAATTAATGGAGCATTAGTTTTTTATACCTATCCAGATGCTACAACAACGAATTCGTCGTATTCGAGAACCGAGTTAAGGGAGCAAATGGAGCCTGGTAGTAATTCAACGAATTGGACTTTTGTAGAGGGTGGAACTATGAAAGGGACACTTTCTTTAGAAGAAATTTCGAAGGATAATGACGGCGATTATCACCGAACCATGATTATGCAAATTCACGGAAGGTTAACAAATGCACAACGTGATTTGATAGGTGAAAATGATAATAACGCGCCCCCGATGTTAAAAATTTATTGGCAAGATGGGGCTGTTAGAGTTTTGACAAAAGCCTTAAAAGATTTGAATGTTACGGGCATCGAAATACTGGAGACGAACTCTTGGGAAGATGGTGAAAGTTTTATTTTTCCTGAAAAAGTAAATTTTGAAAAATTTACGATTGAAATAAAAGCTTCGGAAGGAAGAATGGAAGTGATATTAAACGATAGTGATTCTAAAGTGTTTGATAGCGTTCATATAGAAAAATGGGGTGTTTTTGAAAACTATTTCAAGGCAGGAAATTATTTGCAAACAACAGATTCAGAGGGGTTTGCAATGGTTAAGTATTACGATTTAATAGTTGAGCATTAATAAGTATTTGAGTTAGTTTAGTTATGACATGGGCTGTTAAATTTTCAGTCATTGACAGCCTATGTAAACTACAAGAAAATTAATGTTTATATAATTGAAATCAATAACAAATAGTTGAAGTAATTTTCATAAATTTAACAAACCAATCTGGTTAACCAATTTGGTCAATTAAAAATTTACTATGAAAGTTGAGGTTTTAACCAACACTGAGAAACAAGATGTACAGCAAAGTATAATTGCTAAACTGCGTGATTTAATTGAGTATAAAAACTTAGAGCCCGGTGATAAATTACCATCGGAACGAATGCTTTCTGAAAAGTTTGGAGTTAGTAGAAGTAACATTCGGGAGGCTATTCAGAAATTGGAGTTTTATGGAATCTTATATTCCAAACCTCAAAGTGGAACATTTATAGCCGATATTGGGCGTGTTGCTATGAGCGGAATGATGGAGGATATCCTTGGATTGGAAGAGCCGGATTTTAAATCGTTGGTGGAGACAAGAATTCTTCTGGAGCTTAAAACCGTGCGGTTAGCTGCACTGAGAAGAACAGAAGAAGATTTAGAGGCATTGCAATCTGCACTGAATGCCTACAAAAAAAAGGTTCTGAATAAAGAAGATGCTTTAGAAGAAGATTTGTTATTTCATCTGGCTATTGCCAAAGCAAGTAAAAATAGCTCAATGAATACGTTTATGTTGATTATTACACCTGAGATTATCACAAATTTTGAAAAGTATCATGTCTGCGATTCAAACCAATCATTTAAGGGTATTCAAGAACATGAAGATATATTTATGGCCATAAAGGACCAAAATCCGAAAAGGGCTAAAGAAATGATGAAAGTTCATTTCAACGTATTATATCAGTATTGTTATCATACAAATAACTAAAATCGAATTTTGAAAGCAGAAAATGCACGATTCTGTTTTCAATTTATAGTACAAGGAGGGAGTAAAATTTGATGTATTAAATAAAGGCAATTTTTTGGGTTGGTCTTTGATATCCGATTTTACTTTATTGAATTTAATGGTAAATGTCTTAGAACAGGCTTAAATGACTTGTTTATTGGGTTTGCCAAATAGTAATTAGAACATGTATTATGAAAGTAAAAGGATTACGATGGTGGATTATTACGCTGATTGCTTTGGCTACGGTAATTAATTACATAGATAGACAAGCACTACCTGTCCTTTGGCCTGATATGGCGGAGGATTTATATCCCGATAAAACTACTGACGAACGTAAGGGTATTTATGCAATTATTTCTACCATTTTTATATTTTCTTATGCTTTTGGTCAAGCTATTTTCGGAAAGATTTTTGACAGGGTCGGAACAAGGATAGGGTTTACACTCTCTATAGGTTTTTGGTCAATTGCTACCGCATTACATGCTTTTGCAAAAGGGGTTGTCAGCCTCAGTATTTTTCGTTCCTTATTGGGAATTTCAGAAGCTGGAAACTGGCCAGGTGCCGCTAAGGGAAATGCGGAATGGTTCCCGACCAAGGAACGAGCATTCGCACAAGGTATTTTTAACTCTGGTGCGGCTATTGGAGGAATTATTGCCTTCCCAACAATAGGATTACTTTCGGTCTATTTCAGTTGGGGTTACATTTTTATTATAGTAGGCCTACTAGGCTTGCTATGGCTTATTCCATGGTGGATTTTAGTAAAATCGCCACCTTCAAAGCATCCGTGGATAACAGATGAGGAACGCCAATATATTTTAACGGGGCAACAGAACCAAGATATAGATGCTGATGGGGAATTTGACGAAGGATATAATCCAGATACTGGTAAAATGCTTTCCCATAAAGAAAGTTGGGGGGTAATTATAGCATCTGCCGCTATTGATCCCATTTGGTGGTTATTTATCTTTTGGATACCAATTTATCTGAATGAGGTTTATGGAATGGATGTAAAGGCAATTGGTTTTTATGCTTGGGTGCCTTATGTTGGAGCAATGCTCGGAGCATGGTTTGGAGGACTTTTGGCCCAAAATCGTATTAAAGTAGGTTGGACTGTTAACAAAACGCGTAAGTTGGTAATTACGCTTGGATGTTTGATTATGTTACCCACTTTGTTGGCGATGGCTAATCCAGGGGGACCTGAAACAGCTGTGGTATTAATGGCAGTTATATTATTTGGTTTCCAGACGGCTATTGGAAATGTACAGACTTTGCCTAGTGATTTTTTTGGAGGTAAATCGGTTGGTACCCTAGCAGGATTTGCCGGTATGGCTGCTAAGTTAGGAGCATTTGGGTTAACTGCATTGGTTCCATGGCTTACATCGGGAGGAAACTATACCCCAGCTTTCATTATCGGAGCGGCATTGGCAATAATCGCTATGACTAGTGTGTTGGTCTTATGTCCGAAGATTGAACCTTTAACAGACAAAAAATAAATATATAATACTTAACAATACACTTATAAAATATGAGTAATAACGAAGGTAAAGTTGCGGTAGTAACAGGAGCAACGGGAGGCATAGGTTTTGAAGTTGCAAAAAGATTAGGTGAAGATGGTTATACCGTAGTTTTGAACGGTATAGAAGATGAGGTCGGTGCGGAACGGGTAAAAGAGCTTGTTGCCAAGGGTATCAATGCTGAATATTATGGTTTCGACGTTACCAGTGAAGAAGCCGTGACGTCCAATATTACCAAGATTGGGGAGAAGTACGGTAAAATAGACGTGCTTGTGAACAATGCCGGAGGCCTAGGCGGAAGATCACGATTCGAAGAGATGACGACGGATTTTTACAGGTTCGTAATGGCCCTTAACCTTGATTCGGTATTTTTTGCTTCAAGGGCCGCGATACCTTTTCTTAAAAAAGGTGAACATCCATCGATAATCAATTACACTTCGAACGCAGGTTGGACGGCAGGAGGTCCTGGAGCAGGTATCTATGGCACGTCAAAAGCGGGGGTCCATGCGATAACAAGGGCATTGGCAAAAGATTTGGCGGAGTACGGGATACGGGCGAACGCGGTATCACCGGGTACTATAGACACGCCTTTCCATGCACAGATAAAGGCTACCAAGCCAGAGGTTTTTGCTTCGTGGGCGAATAATATCATGCTTGGCAGGTTAGGGCAGCCCGAAGATGTTGCGGGAGTAATTTCCTTTCTGGCGAGCAAGGATGCTTCGTTCATCACGGCGGAAACGATTCAAATAGGAGGCGGACAAGCTTTAGGAATATAATTTAAACCAAATGGGTAAACTAAAAGGAAAGGTAGCTGTAGTTACCGGAGGATCTAGAGATATTGGTCAAGCAATAGCGATCAAGCTTGCAAAAGAAGGCGCTAAGGTTGTAGTTAATTACTACAATACTGAATCAGGTGCAAATGAAACTGTTTCAAAAATAAAAGCACTAGATCAAGAAGCAATAGCAGTAAAAGCAGATGTTTCAAAGCTTTCAGATATCGAGCATTTAAAACAAAAGACCATGGAAGCCTTTGGTGATAATGTAGATATTTTGGTAAATAATGCCGGCGGACTTTTCGCTCGCAAGACCTTACAAGAATTTGACGAAGCATTTTATGACTTGGTCATGAATGTTAATTTTAAATCGACGGTCTTCGTAAGTCAAGCTTTTGAGTCGGCAATGAATAAAGGAGCTTCAATAATAAACCTTTCTTCCCAAGCTTCCCGAGATGGTGGTGGTGGTGGTTCGGCACTATATGCTTCTTCTAAGGGAGCTGTAACAACCTTTAGTAGGGCAATGGCAAAAGAGTTAGGTCCAAAGGGGATTCGAGTAAACGCAATTTGCCCTGGTCTAATTGGTACAAAATTCCATGATGACTTTACAAAAGATGAGATTCGTGCTAAAGTAGCGGCTTCAACACCACTACGAAAAGAGGGCGCTGCGGAAGAAGTTGCAGACTTAGTTGCTTATTTAGCTTCTGATGAGTCTTCTTTTATAACAGGAAACAATATAGATATAAACGGCGGTTTGGCCTTTAGTTAATACAACTTAACAGTAAAATAGCAATCAAAATAATAAAGTATTCAAATGAAGAAAGTAGTGACCTTTGGTGAGATTATGCTTCGTTTAGCACCTCCGGGATTTTTAAGGTTTTCTCAGGCCAATAGTTTTGATGTGGTCTATGGGGGTGGAGAATCTAATGTGGCGGTATCCTTGGCCAACTATGGTGTGCCAGTAGATTTTGTGACAAGATTACCCAAAAACGATATTGGTGATTGTGCCTTGATGGAAATGCGCAAACGTGGTGTTGGTACAGATAAAATCGTATTTGGAGGAGACCGATTAGGAATTTATTTTTTAGAGACCGGTGCAGTTTCAAGGGGATCAAAAGTAGTTTACGATAGGGCACATTCCGCAATTGCCGAAATAGAAAAGGGAATGATCGATTGGGATGCTGTCTTTGATGGGGTTGAATGGTTTCATTGGACAGGTATTACCCCAGCCATTTCTCAAGGGGCTGCAGATGTTTGTTTAGAAGCTGTAAAGGCGGCATCGGCTAAAGGTATTACTATTTCTACTGACCTTAACTACAGAGCGAAACTTTGGAAATATGGTGGTGATCGAGAAGCTATCATGACAGAACTGACAAGCTATTGCGATATTATTTTAGGTAATGAAGAAGATGCAGAAAAGCACTTTGGTATCCATCCAGAAGGTCTAGATGTTCATAAACATGGTCATGAGGTGAAGGCTGAGGCTTTTCTATCAGTTTGTAAACAGATGATGAAGAAGTTTCCAAAGGCAAAAAAAGTAATTACCACTCTGAGGGGCTCTATTTCTGCTTCTCATAATACATGGGCAGGTGTCTTATATGATGGAAATAAAATGTATGAGACGCGCCAATATCAAATTACGGATATAGTTGATAGAGTAGGTGGAGGAGACTCATTTATGGGAGGCCTCATTTACGGATTGTTAAAATACCCTGAGGATGATCAAAATGCTTTAGACTTTGCTGTTGCCGCTTCGTGTTTAAAACATACCATTAAAGGTGATGCAAATTTGGTTACGGTAGCAGAAGTTGAAAAATTAATGGGTGGAGATGCTTCTGGTCGTGTAGCAAGATAGATATAGTTATGGCACAATATTCAAGAATAGAAGTTGCAAATGTGATGAAAGAATCAGGGATGGTTCCCTTATTTTATCATCCTGATGTTGAAGTGGGTAAAAAGGTACTAAAGGCATGTTTTGATGGCGGAGCAAGATTGATGGAGTTCACTGCTCGAGGTGATTTTGCGTTTGAAGTGTTTTTAGAGTTGAGCAAATATGCAATTAAGGAGCTTCCAGGAATGATTATGGGAGTAGGCTCAATTACCGACGCTGCTGCGGCAAGTATGTTCATGCAGATGGGTGCTAATTTTATTGTTACGCCTTCATTGAGAGAAGATATTGCTAAAGTTTGCAATAGAAGAAAAGTATTGTGGTCACCAGGCTGCGGTTCGTTAACTGAAATCAACAATGCAGAAGAACTAGGTTGTGAAATTGTTAAACTATTCCCGGGATCTACTTATGGTCCAGGTTTTGTCAAGGCCATTAAGGGGCCACAACCATGGACGCGTGTCATGCCAACCGGTGGTGTTAGTACTGATGAAGAAAACTTAAAAGGATGGTTCGATGCTGGTGTAACTTGTGTTGGTATGGGCTCTAAACTAATTAGCAAAGAGATGCTTTCCAATGGGGATTTTAAAGGACTTGAAGAAAAAGTCCGTACTACTTTAAAGACTATTACCCAAGTAAGAAGCTAGGTTGTATGGACAAGGTAAGCGCAAGTAATACATCATTACTCAAAAAAATGCTTGCAGCGCTACTAGCCTTTGGTCCAGGTATTTTTGCTATCGGCTATACCATTGGCACTGGTAGTGTTACTTCAATGATCGTTGCTGGCAGTACATATGGCATGCAACTGTTATGGGTGTTATTGTTGAGTTCTTTCTTTTCAGGAATCTTAATGTATGTTTATGGAAACTATGCTTTAATTACTGGCGAAACAGGATTATATGCATTTAAAAAACATTTGAAATACGGTAAGTTGATTGCCATTTTAATAATTATTGGTATTTCATTTGGTCAGTGGAATTCACTAATGGGAATTTTAGGTATTTCATCAAATATCATTTTTGAAATTATTCATATTTATTTTCCAACAGTCGGTGACCATCAATATGAGACTGTTCTAATAATAGCAATTTTAGTAATTGCTATTATGTATGGCCTACTAATGGTAGGGAGATATACATTTTTTGAAAAGATTTTGGTTGTTTTTGTAACCATAATGGCGTTCTCTTTTCTGATATCGCTTTTTATGGTTTATCCTTTACCCATTCAGGTGGCCAAAGGTTTAGTTCCTTCAATTCCTTCTGTAGAAGGAGGTAAAATGATGGTGGCAGCATTCGTAGGTACTACAATGGCAGCAGCTACATTTCTTTCGAGACCTTTATTTGTTCAAGGAAAAGGATGGACAATTAAGAACCTTAAACAACAAAAGAAAGATGCCATTATCGCAGCGTGTTTGGTCTTTTTTATCAGTGCTACAATTATGGCTGTTGCATGTGGTGCACTTTTTCAGAGTGGGCAACCTGTAACCAAGGTTTTAGATATGGTTGAAGTATTAGAGCCAGTTGCTGGAAAATTTGCACTTACCCTTTTCTTTTTTGGAACTTTAAGTGCTGGTTTATCGTCAATATTCCCCTGTATTCTAATTGCGCCTATATTAGTTGCGGATTACCAATCAGGAAAACTAGATACTACTTCACGTCAATTTAAGTTAATTACCTTTTTTGCATGCCTTTTCGCTTTGATTGTTCCTGTTTTTGGAGCAAATCCAATAGAAATGCAAATTGTATCTCAAGTATTTAATGTTTTTGTGTTGCCACTTGTAATCATAGGAATATTGATCTTGATCAATAATAAAAAATCAAGAAAACTATATAAGACGAGTTTGCTTGTCAATTTAAGCTTATTAGGGGCCTTATTTTTTTCTTGTGTAATTTCTTATAATGGCGTTCTTGGGCTGATAGGTTATTTTACCTAAGAATTTAAATACGATTAAGCAGGATGCGAGGTAGGCACAAGATTAAAGCGGATTTTTAGAGGATACCTTTGTTTTGATGGATGAAGATTTATACCCTTTTTAATGAATATCAATATGTTACTTGTTATGACCTATTCAAATTAGTCGTTTATGTTTAATAACCTCACTGCTCCTGAAACAGGATTATTATTGATGTCTACTCCAGAAAAGGTTCCTGTACCTGCTTTGTTTTCAGAAAGAAGCTCATAATTTTTAATGTACAAAGAAGCCTTTAGTAACCTAAAAATACCAGTAATATCAAAGTGAAGTTCCAATATTTGACCCTTGCCCGCAATGGTAACTCTATCATTCTCTAATTCAATATCCTCAATATTGCTTAATATATTATAGTGATATTTTTGAATGCGAAAATCTAGCTCAATCTGCTCATTTTCTAACGAAAAGATAGCCTTATAATCATTTGGTATTTTAGCAAATATGCTAGCATATGGGCTTTGTGGCGATATTTTTGATAATTGTATTGGAACTCTACTAGGAACTATATGACGAAATTTGATTAGCTCTTGGCATATAGCAGGATGAAAATGGACAGATTTTGATTCTTGTTCCATTTCTTGTTGAGAATTCATTTGCACCAGCATTAATTTTCCAGCAATACTATGGTCGTATTTATCAAATGAGGAGTATGCGCCAATTAAAATGGGCCTTTCAGAATATGAGGCCATGCCTACATAAAAAATCATTTTTGAACCTTGTATTTTCTTATTCTGAATGAAGTGCTTACAGTCAAAATGAACAAAATTGTTCTCTTGTTTTATAGTGCCGAACAAGTCATAAAAAACAGGTTCGTTTTGCGAGTTTAGATAAACAAAAGTGAGTTCAAAAGTTTTCCAGTTATTATGGATGGTTAACTGACCTTTGGTCATTTTTTTATCTTCACCGTAATAGTAACATACATAGTAGAATTCTTCATTTTGTGAAAGATTCTGCAGGAGTGTTATTTGTTTTAAGTGCTCATCTTTACTACTGATTTCCTTCTCTATAAAGTCATAGACCCCTGTATACCCCAAATAGTTAAAAAATAAATCTCGATATTCTCTACTTATTTTCACAATGGGCTTGCCGGATACTAACTCACGTTGCTTATTGTAGAGGTATTTTCCATTCACATAGTCCTTTAAGACTAGTTCCAAGTCGTTTTTTAAGTTTGGCTTTTCACTATCGTAATTACCGAAACCATAAAGTTGAAAATCTTTGTAGTTTTCAATAGCATGCGATTTTTTAAAATGTCGAACAATTGCCTCTAATAAAGTATTAAAGGTGTATTTGGTGAGCAACAAAGGACTATTATCTGATTGAAGTTTTTTATATTCCATAAAATTCCAATTATTTATATTGGAATTACTAAAAATATAAAAACTATTTGGAATAAATGATTTGGAATAATAGATAATTTACATTTAGGGAATAACTAACAACTAAAAAGACTATGTTCAGAGCTATTATTTTAATTCTATTGATTGTGCCGAGTGCAATGTTTGCCCAGCAGACAGAGGTCAGCGGTAATGTTACGGCTTCGGAAGGCCCTCTTTTAGGAGTGTCCGTTGTGGAAAAGGGATCAACAAATGGAACGACAACAGATTACAAGGGAAATTACGCCATTAGCGTAAGAAATGGTGCTACATTGGTTTTCTCGTATTTAGGCTATAAAACGCAGGAAGTTGCAGTAACAGGAAATACGATAGATGTTACCATGGAGGAGGATGCTTCACAATTGGATGAGGTCGTGGTAAAAGGATTCGAAAATGTTGTCGGTCAAGCCAGAAGAAGGGCAGAATCCGTCCAATCTATACCCGAATCTGTAGTCACATTTACAGCAAAAGATATCGAAACAAAGGGTATTAGCAATGTGCAAACTTTTGCAGACCAAATTCCTAATGTAAATTTTACGACTTCTCAGAATGTGGGTAATAATTTTATTACAGTGCGCGGTATTTCACAAATAAGAAATGGTGATGCGCCTATCGCATTTGTAATAGATGGTGTTACATTGCCAGATGCGAACCTTTTGAATCAAGAACTATTCGATGTTGCTCTTATTGAAGTAGTAAAAGGTCCTCAAGGTGCTTTATATGGTAAAAATGCAATCGCAGGAGCAATTAATATTGTAACCAATGAACCTACCAATACGTTCAGAAACAAATTTCAAGTAGGTTACGGAAACGGTAATTTGTTACAGGCACAATTGTCCTCTACAGGACCATTGGTAAAGGACAAACTATTTTACCGCATTTCAGGATCCTACAAAAAGGGGGATGGCCTATTAAATAATGAGACATTGAATAACTCACCTGATTTTATTGAAGATTTATCTTTAAGGGCACAAATAAAGGCCAACTTATCTTCAAAAGTTTCTGCTACGCTAACAGGTCAAATAATTGATACTGAAGCGGGAGCGGTTTACTATGCTTCACCAACCAATGGCAGTGCTAAAATTGCACCAGATGATTACGATAATTTAGGTATTGTTGCCGATCAAAGAGGTGTTGGTACGCTTAAGGGTACATACGGAAACTTAAAAGTAGATTTTAATTTAGATAAGGTTAAGGTTACATCATTGACTACCTATAATGAGGGAAAAAGAAATGCCTTTGGTGATTTAGACTTTACTCCAGCAGATGTTCTTAGGCAAGACCAAGATAGTGATACCAAGACTTTTAATCAAGAAATCCGTTTAGGATCGGTTACTGATGCAGATAGCAAGATAAATTGGGATTTAGGAGCATTCTATCAAAATTTGGATAAAACCTTGATTACTCGAGCATCTGCTGATTTTGGTTTCTTTGGCCCTCCATTTGAGCCAACAGGTACCCAGAGTCCGCTAGCCGTAGGAGATTTTACCAATACATACAAAACGTTCGCGGTATTCGGTTTTATGGATTTTAAAGTTTCGGACAAGTTAACGCTATCGGCAGGGTTACGATATGATAGTGACAATATTAGTCAAGACAATAGAAGTGAAGGAACTAAGCCAAGTAGAGTAGATACACAATTACAACCTAAAGTATCCTTGGCTTTTCAAGCAACAGACAATATGTTGATGTATGCCAACTACGGTAAAGGATATAGAACTGGTGGTTTTAATCAGGGGCAAACCGTTCGTTATGATACCTCGTTTAATGCTGAAACAACGGATAATTACGAGATAGGCATTAAAAATTCTTATTGGGACAATCGCTTTATTTTGAATGTGTCGGGATACTATATAGACTTTACAGACCAACAGCTGTATGCACTAGTACTTAATGGTGGAGCAGGGCAGATACTTATTGGAAACTTTAATGTTGCAGAGAGTCTATCTGTTGGATTTGAGGCAGACATGCGAATTAGAGCTAGTAATTGGTTAGATATTTTAGCTAGTTACGGTGTAAGTAAATCAAGAATTGAAAATGGTACCTCAACTGTTAGTACGGGAGCGAATGAAACAATAGATGTTTCTGGCAATGCCACCCCGTTGGTACCGCAAGATAGTTATAGCTTAGGACTGGAATCTCGTTTTGATATCTCTGATAAGATTGCTTTTAATGGTAATGTTAATTTAGAAGGAACAGGTGAAATGTATTGGCATGAAGATAATGCGGCTGTCTCTCCTAGATACAGTTTATTGAATGCCAGGGCTAATTTTACATTCGAAAAGTTTACCATTGGTCTATGGGGAACAAACCTTACAGATACCCAGTATATTACCGAATTTTTCGATCAAACCTTTTCCAATGGAGGTTCTGATTTGGCCTGGTTAGGTCAGCCTTCTGCTTACGGTGCTACTTTAACCTATAGGTTTTAATTAAGGCATTTACGCTACAAAATTAAGTTTGAGTGAGAGTTAGTTTAAGAAAGCCACTAAAGTATTGGTGGTTTTCTTTTTCTTAAAAAAAAATATTTATGAGGGTTGCTACAGATATTGGTGGAACTTTTACGGATTTGGTGTGTTTGGAATTTGATCAAGAAAGCGGTAAACCAATAGGAGTGCGCGTTGGCAAATCTGATACTACACCCGCCAACTTTGAAGAAGGTATTTTAAATACCATTGAAAAAGCTACTATTGATTTAAAGGAGATTGATTTTTTTGCGCATGGCACAACAGTAGTCATTAATGCCTTAACGGAAAGAAAAGGTGCGAAAACAGCTTTAATTACAACAAAAGGGTTTAGGGATGTACTTGAGATTGCTCGCTGTAATAGACCTGACTTATTCAATTTTAATTTTGTAAAACAGGCCCCTTTTGTTCCGCGATTTCTCAGATTTGAAGTTGAGGAACGTATCAATTACAAGGGTGAAATTTTAAAGAGTCTTAATACAAGTACGTTAAAAGCAATTATTAAGACATGTGAAGAAGAACAAGTAGAGGCCATTGCCATCTGTCTTTTACATGCTTATAAAAATCCCGAACATGAAATAGCTATAGCAAAAGAAATAGCTCAACTCAACACGGATATTGAGATAATTTCTTCTTATGAAGTTACAAGAGAATGGAGGGAGTATGAACGTACGAGTTCTACAGTGCTATCAGCATATGTGCTTCCTATCGCAAAGAGATATTTAAGCAATTTAGAAGAAAAACTGAACAAGAATGGACTAAGAGATGCACCTTACATCATGCAGTCTAATGGCGGCATTACGACCATTAATGATGTGAAATCCAATCCAATTACCATGGTCGAGTCCGGACCGGCTAGCGGGGTTTTCGGAGCAATCGCCTTAGGGAAAGTAATAGGTAGAAAAGACTTGATTGTACTTGATATTGGAGGAACAACCGCTAAGTGTGCATTAGTAGAAAACGGGCAAGTTAAGATTACCACTAATTATAAAATAGAACATTCTAGAACAAAGGCTGGTTATCCCATCCAAACCCCAGTCATAGAGATTGTAGAAATTGGTAATGGTGGCGGAAGTATTGCCTGGATAGATAAAGGCGGTAAAATGCACGTAGGTCCAAAAAGTGCAGGTGCTATTCCTGGCCCAGCAGCTTACGGTCGTGGAGGCGAGAACCTCACTACTACGGATGCCAATATCATTACAGGTAGAATTCATCCAGATTATTTTTTGGGCGGAGAACTACAACCAGATTACCACAATATCGAAAATGCCTCCAAACCACTTTGTACTGCTTTAAAAGCTAGTAAAGAAGAGATAGCAAAAGGTATCTTACGTGTAGCCAATGCCAATATGATAAATGCGCTAAAATTAATTTCTGTAAATAAAGGACATGATCCAAGAGATTTCACCATGATTGTTATTGGCGGTGGTGGTGCGATGCACGGTGCGGATTTGGCTCGCGAATTACAAGTAAAAGAGTTAGTCGTTCCTCAAAACGCAGGCGTTTTCTCTGCTTTTGGCATGTTGATGTCAGATATCCGAAGAGACTATATTAGAACTAGTGTAATTTCATTAAATCAAGATGCAACGAATGTAATTACCGCCAACTTTCAAGATATGAAGAACGAAGCATTGGTAAACTTTAAGAAGGATAATTATGAAGAAGCTCAAGCAAGTTTTTCGCATTACGCAGATTTAAGGTACATGGGGCAAGAACATTATGTAAAAGTAAAGCTCGAAGGTCTTTCAAGTGCTAATTTTTTAGAAGATGTGATTATGACTTTTCATAAAGAACATCAAAGACAGTTTACCTTTCAGCTAGATGCTCCGGTAGAGTTGGTTAATTATCACTTAGTAGCTGAAGTTGAAGTTGATAAACCAGATTTTCCACAAATGAAATGTTCTGGTAAACAGGTTGAACAAGCTGTTTTTGATGAAAGAGAAGTAGACTTTGATGATTTAGGAAAACAGCAAACATCATTTTATAGAAGAGAAGGTTTGGAGCCAGGAATGAATTTTAAAGGCCCTGCTATAATTGCTGAGAAAGCAACAACAACAGTAGTTACGCCAGAGCACGATGTTAGTATAGATGAATATGGAAATTTGATTTTGACACTTTAACAACATTAAAATGGAAAGGTTCACACTTGAGATAATACAAGATGCATTAGTAGCAGCCGGAGACGAAATGTTTCAGACCCTGCAACGCACCAGTATGAGTCCTATTATCTATGAGTCCTTAGATTATGCCGTTGGCATAATTGATGTTAAAGGAGAATTATTAGCTCAAGGTAATGGTGTTACGGCGTTTCTGGCCGCCTTGGATTCAGTGGTACGGGACACCTTAAAAAAATTTCACGGTGAGAATATGCTAAGGGAGGGGGATGTTGTTATAGCAAATACCCCATATGCAGGCGGTGGAACACATTTATCCGACGTTTCAATAATCTTTCCAGTTTTTTATGACGGGAAACTCGTGGCTTTTACCGTAAATAAAGCGCATTGGACAGAACTAGGAGGTACTTTTCCAGGTTCGGTTTCAACAGTTTCAACTGAAATATATCAAGAAGGACTCCATTTTCCCTTCATAAAAATAAAATCTAAAGGTGAAATAAATGAGGCCATTATAGATTTGATCAAGGCAAATGTTAGGTTACCCGATAGTACTTTGGGTGATTTATTTGCAGGTATAGCGGCGGCAGAGGTGGGGGCCAACAGGGTCTGCTCCATTATTAAAAAATATGGTTTAGAGACTTTTGAATTGGCCATTACAGACTTTTTGGAGTATGGTGAGCGTATGTGTTTGGAAGCGCTGAAAGAGATTCCTAATGGAGCTTATTTTGGAACAGCGGAAATTGAGGATAATGGTTTTGGAGAAGGTCCTTTTCCGATAAAAGCAAAGATAACAGTTACGGATACTGAGTTTATAGCAGATTTTAACGGTTCTCATCCACAAGTTAGAGGAGCAACGAATTTGTCATATAGCGCTCTGGTAACAGGTTGTAGAAGTCTTTTCAAAGCTATTACCACACCCAAAATGGACGCCAATGGGGGCACTTTTAGGCCAATGAAGGTTATATGCGAGCCAGGGACGATAGTAAGTGCAGAAACACCGTCCGCTGTCTCTGTGTATTATGAGGTTATGATTACTGCTATAGATTTGGTTTGGAAAATTTTAGCACCGTTGATTCCAGATAAATTACCTGCAGGGCATATGCGTTCGGTATGTGCCACATTTATATCTGGAATTCATCCCGATACCAATCAATTCTATATTCAGGCAGAGCCTCTAGCTGGTGGTTGGGGAGCATCCGCGACCCACGACGGAAATAGAGGGCAACTTTCTTGCGGAAGTGGTGAGTCGTACAATATTCCTATTGAAATACGTGAAATGCGCTATGGCATTCAGGTAGAACAATATGCCTTCCATAATGAAGGTGGGGGGTATGGAGAATTCCAAGGTGGTAACGGACAGTATCTAGATTACAAAATCACATCAGATGGTGCCTATGTAACCGGAGCATTTTTAGGCGAGAAAACAAAGACTTGGGGTATGAACGGAGGGCAGGACGGTTCTTATAATTATTTCATGATAATAAGAAAAGACGGTACAAAAGAAAGACACAATCTAGGTACAAATATTGAATTGGAAAAAGGGGACATTGTTCGCTGCGTTACGGCAACTGGTGGAGGATATGGTAAACCTGAAAAAAGGCCTAAAGAACAGGTTTTATTAGATGTGAAAAACGGCTATATAACTTCAAAAGAGGCGAAGGAGTACTACAAACTAGTATAATATGGAACTAAAAAAGGTTAGCTATCCAGAACCTGATGAGTACTACAACAAAGAATTGATATCTCAAAGTAACGCTGGTGTTGCTACTATCTGTGGAACGGTTTTTTTAAAGAAAGGAACGCGTATTCCAGAGACAGGTTTCTCTAAACATCCTTTTAATGAAATCTCAATTATAATTGAAGGCTGTATAGAAATGTTAAGTGAAGAAGGGCATCCTATTGGTAAATTAGAAAAAGGAAATGCGGTTTATATCAATGCAGGTGAAGCACAGGCAGGTAATGTTTTAGAGGATACTAAGATTATTTATGTATTAAATCAGAGTCAGTGAAGATATTAAGATTTCATAGGATAGGCGGCCCTGAAGTGTTGCAGTTTGATGAAGTACCTGAAAACAAACCTCAGGAGAAAGAAGTGCTTTTTAGGGTAGAGGCATTTGCTTTGAATCAAGCAGACATATTGTTTATCAATGGTATGCATTACACACAGCCTAATTTTCCTTCTCGAATAGGTTCAGAAGCTGTCGGTGAAGTGGTAGGGGTTGGCTCGAAAGTGACCAAATTCAAAAAAGGAGATAGGGTAACTTCTATTCCTTTTTATACGCAAGACTATGGAGTACAAGGTGAATATGCTATCGTGCCTGAAATGTATTTAACTAAAGTGCCTTCTAAATACTCAATAGAGGAAGCAACATCTTTTTGGATGCAATACTTGACTGCTTATTATGCTTTATTCAAATTAGGCAAAGTGGTTAAGGGCGACTATGTATTCATTGCGGCAACATCAGGAACTGCAGGACAAGGTGCTTTAAAACTAGCAAAAGATGCAGGAGCAATTGTCATAGGTTCTACAAGAACAGTTGTAAAGAAAGATTTTTTGTTTGAGTTAGGTGCCGATTTCGTCATTGTAACTGAAGAGGGAAATACGTTAGAAAGGTTAAAGGAAATCACGAAAGACAAAGGGGTGAAATTTGTTTTTGACCCTATAGGTAGTACTAGCTTTAATCAGCAATACATGTCTGCTCTTTCCTTTGGCGGGTCCGCTGCTATTTATGGTTTGTTAGATGGCGAATTACCTATTTTCCCCATACTTGATGTCGTGAGAAATAATACAACACTTCATGGCTATTCCATGTTCAATTATGTCATGTCCGAAGAATCCTTGGAAGAAGGTAAAAAATATGTTTTAGAAAGAATCGAAAACGGAACACTTAAACCTATAGTAGATAAAGTGTTTGCATTTAAAGACACCATTAAAGCATATAATTATATGTTGAGTGGCAAACAGAAAGGTAAAATAGTTGTTAAAACGGAAAATTAATTTAAGAAAGTAATTATGTCAGACAGCAACGAAAATGTGAAGTGGTTTAGCTTAGCCAGCATTTGGTTTGGCGGTATGGTGAGTGTACCCTCTCTTTTAATCGGAAGTACCTTGATTGCTGCGTTAAGTTTTCAATTTACCCTACTAGCAGGTCTTATAGGTTTTGGTTTTGTAGTACTTTTCATGTCGTTTTTGAGCATTGCCTCTGTAGAAAAGCGAAAAAATACGGTATCACTTGCATCAAGTAGTTTCGGTACCTTGGGCGCCAATATTATCGTAGGTCTGGTAATTGGCATATCTACTTTAGGATGGTTCGGCATACAAAGTAATATAGCAGGAGCCTCATTTTCTAAAATTATTTTAGAAATGAGTGGTACTGATATTCCAGTTTGGTTATCCTCTGCATTTTGGGGTTTGGTTATGATAGTTACTGCTGTTTTTGGTTTTAAGTATCTAAAATGGTTGAATTATATTGCCGTACCAGCTTTAACGGTATTGCTTATTTACGGCTTAATGGTGACTTTTCAAGCACATAGTTTTGATGAAGTGCTGAATTTTAGACCTACCCAACCTATGCCACTCTTTCAGGCTATTGGTTTTACTATTGGTTTTGTAGCCGTAGGTGGGGTTATTTCTCCGGATTACAATCGCTTTGCCGCTACTAAAAAAGATGCCGTTTTAGGTTCGATTATCGGAATTATCCCTTCTGCCATATGTTTGCTAGCGGTCGGGGCCATATTCGCAATAACACAAAACACCTATGATATCGTTGAGATATTCTCCTCTTTAGGATATCCCTTCTTTGCTATGTCGACGCTTATTTTAGCGACTTGGACCACAAACGTGGTGAATATTTACTCTTCTGGTTTAGCCTTTACCAATTTGATTGGATTTAAAGAATCTTCACGTTCAAAGGTTACTTTGGTTGTCGGTCTGGTGGGTATAGGACTTGCCATAATCGGTATACTAACCTACTTCATGGGCTTTATAACAATATTGACCATTGCGATCACACCAATTGCAGGTGTAATGATAGCGGACTATTTTCTTTCTAAGACCTATTCTGACAACCCACAAAAACTAAATTGGAAAGGAATTGTTTCGTGGTTGAGTGGTGTTGTACTGATGTTGGTAATGACATCAGATATTAAGAATATTCTAGGTATTGTTGTTGCTGCCATATGCTATGTTTTATTACAAAAAATTGTAAAGTAAGATGCGGAAAATAGGAATAAATGAAATCGATTATATCGCCCTTGGTTCTACAGTATTGGGCACAGGTGGCGGAGGCGACCCCTATATCGGCAAGCTTTTAGCTAAAGAAGCCATTAAAAAATATGGAAAGGTAAACTTAATGGCTGCTGAAGAATTAAGTGATGATGCTCTTGTGGTTCCCGTTGCAGCGTTTGGAGCACCTACGATATTGGTAGAGAAACTATTTTCAGGAGATGAATTTATTCAAGCTTTTGAAATGATGGAAAGTTACTTAGGTCGAAAAATCGATGCGGTCATGCCTGCGGAAGCTGGAGGCTTAAATGGAGTTATTCCATTTTCTGTTGCCGCCCAAAAAGGAATTCCTTTAGTAGATGCGGACGGCATGGGGCGTGCATTTCCTCGTTTAGAGATGGTGACGTTTACCCTACACGATATTCCTGTTTCTCCTATCGCACAGGCCGATGAAAAAGGCAATAAGAACATATACCATACTATCGACAATGTATGGGGTGAAACCCTTGTCGGTGCTACTACGATTCAAATGGGCGGTAGTTGTGCTATAGGATGTTACCCTATGAATGGAGCTCAGGTTAAAAAAGCTGCGATTCATGGTATTGTCAGTTACGCTCAGGTTTTAGGCGAAGCTATTTTAGATGCTAAAAAGAATAAACAGAATCCAGTGGACGCTCTTATGCAAAAAGCAGCTGCTATAAAGCTATTCACGGGAAAGGTCAGTTCAGTAAAAACGATAATAGATGGTCGTTGGAATAAGGGTGTTTGTGAAGTTTTAGGTTTAGACGAAGACAATGGCAGTTTATTAAAAATTGATTTTCAAAATGAATTTTTAATGGCCTTTAAAGATGATGTACCGATAGCGATGACGCCAGATTTAATTGTACTTATTGATGCAGAAAACGCCCAGCCGATTACAGCGGAGTCGATTCAGTTCGGAACAAGGGTAATCGTAATGGGCATGAAATCAGACCCACAGTGGCGAACAGATGCTGGCATTGTTTTAGGTGGCCCTGAAAAATTCGGATACCAAGAACAATATATTCCTATTGAAGAATTAAATAACCAAAAGTAACATGTGCTACAAAATTGGAGTTGATGTAGGAGGTACAAATACAGATGCTGTTCTGGTATCTCAAGACAATAAAATTCTTGCGAAGACCAAACAAACTACCACCTTAGACGTAAGTACCGGAATTGCGAATGCGATAAAATTTGTGATTCAAGAGAGTGATGTGCCAAAAGAAAGCATAAAGTATGTCATGTTAGGAACAACACACTGTACCAACGCCTTGGTAGAGCGCAAAGAATTGAACAAAGTTGGAAGTATTCGCATTGGACTGCCCGCTAGTAAGGCAATACCGACGATGACCGATTTTCCTTTAGATTTAAAAAAAGTTCTGGGCAATCATAACTTTTTGGTGCATGGCGGTTATGAATACGATGGCCGACCGATTAGTGAACTTCAAGAGGATGAGGTAAAGGATTGCTTGAATAAAATGAAAGGTATGGTAGAGTCTGTAGCCATTACAGGTATTTTTTCAAAAACTTTACCAGACCAAGAATTACAGGTCGCGGAATGGACCAAAGAAATATTAGGTGATAGTATAAGAATAACATGCTCTCATCAGGTTGGCGGCTTGGGTTTATTAGAACGTGAAAATGCAGCAATTTTGAATGCGGCCTTACAAAAGGTAGCTACAAAAATGGTGAAAGCATTTAAAAATACTATACAAGATTTAGGTCTCACGGCACAATTATTCATTGGTCAAAATGATGGTACTTTAATGTCTTTAGAGCAAGTTAGGGACTTTCCTGTCCTAACAATTTCTTCTGGCCCAACAAATAGTATTCGAGGGGCAGGGGCACTATCTAAAGTCAAAAATGGAGTTGTCATTGACGTTGGAGGTACAACCTCTGATGCCGGTATGTTAGTCGATTTTTTTCCAAGGGAAAGTACACAAGCTGCTCAAATAGGAGGGGTACTGACCAATTTTAGAATGCCAGATATTGTCGCCGTAGGTATTGGTGGAGGTACGATTGTTAGATTTGTGGAAGATGAATGTCAATTAGGGCCCGATTCTGTTGGGTATTTATTGAAAAAGGAAGCATTGGCCTTCGGGGGTAATACCTTGACTTTATCAGATATTTTTATTGCGGAAAATGAAATTCAGATTGATGGCTCGATTGCAATTTCAGATATAAAGAACATGATTGAAAAACAAACTGGGATTCCGTACGATGAAGCCCTTCAAATGATTAAAAAGAGTATTGAAGGCGCCATAGAAAAATTAGTGGATAAACTAAAAACAGATTCAAAAGATATTCCCGTAGTCGCTTGTGGAGGGGGGGCATTTTTGCTTCCTAAAAGTATTGACGGGGCTTCAGAAGTACTTTTCCCAGAACATCTTGAGGTAGCAAACGCTTTCGGCGCTTGCATCGCCCAAATTAGTAGTGAAGAAGAAATGGTTGTAAATACCATGCAAAAAAATGAAGAGATAGCCTTGCAAGAACTTCTTGATAAAGTTACGTTACACTTATTAGCTAAAGGAGCTAAAAAGGAAACCTTGAAGACACTGTCCAAAGAGATAATACCATTGGCATATCTACCTGGCACAGCAAAAGTGAAGGTTAAAATTTGTGGTGACCTAATCGGATTGTAATTTGTTATTCCTTTCGACCTTGCTTTTGTGAATAAGAAAGTTCAGTTAAATAGCAAACCATTCTTCAACGGTTTGCACTATTTTTTCATCTCCGGTTCTATTATGGTCGAACTCATTACTCTTAGGGTTATAGGTATAATCTTTACCTAGCTCCTCAATATTTTCGGCTACTTCTTTTATCGCATCACAAATAAAAAATAATTCCTCGTTTGTGGTAACCGGGTGAAGTGATAAACGAACCCAGCCTGGTTTATCCGTTAGGTTCTTATTTTCTATATGGGTAATTATTTGTTTTGATGTATTCTCATCTAAATTAAAAAGAAAATGACCATAAGTACTGGCGCAAGACCATCCGCCGCGAACTTGTATACCATAGATGTCATTAAGTAGACGAACAATAAGATTATAGTGAATACCATTGATACCGAAAGATACTGCACCAATGCGTTTTTCAGAGTTATCTCCTAATATGAAGAGGTTAGGTATTTTTCTAAGTCTTTCAAAACAAAGTGCCAAAAGTTCTTCTTCGCGTTGTTCGATATTTTTGATTCCCATTTGCTCTTTTAATCGTATGGCCAATGCAGCACGCATTACCTGTAAAAAGCCGGGAGTTCCTCCATCTTCTTTTGTCTCAATATCCGGATGGTAGCCATAATCCCCCTTCGGAGTTGTCCATTTAACATTGCCTCCTCCGGGTACATCCGGGCAATTGGTATTGTATAATGATTCATTAAAGACCAATACTCCGCAAGTTCCAGGACCTCCAAGAAATTTATGAGGTGAAAAACAAATAGCGTCCAATCGCTCTTCAACATCCTCAGGATGCATATTGATATCTACATAGGGCGCGGAAGCTGCAAAATCCATGATACAAATACCATCATTTTTATGCATCACTTTAGCCAATTCATGATATGGGGTAATTATTCCTGTTACATTTGAACATGCGGTAAATGCTCCTATTCTGTTGGGTCTGTCCAAATATTTTTTGACCTCTTTTTCCAGGCTCACAGGGCACACGAGATTATTCTTATCACAAGGCACGATAACTACGTCCGCAATAGTTTCCATCCAAGGGACATGATTTGAATGATGCTCCATATGCGAGATGAATACTACTGGCCTATCCTTTTCATCTATCTCAATTTTGTTCTTTACGGAATCTGGCCAACGTAGGCCCATAACGCGCTGAAGTCTTGATAAAACTCCAGTCATACCCGTACCTGACGTAACCAAGACATCAGTGTCACCTGCATTGACATGTTTTTTGATAATTTCCCTTGCATGCTTATAGGCATACGTAGACGCCTTACCCGTTTCACTTGAAAAGGAATGGGTGTTGGCTACCATTGGACCTATTACATTTCGCATTCTGTCCTCTATTGGGCCATATAATCTTCCACTAGCTATCCAATCGGCATAAAGTAGTTTTTTTGAACCATGAACCGATTCAAACTTAGCATCATCACCAATAATATGCTGTTTGAATTCCTTAAAATGGTTTTCGAGTTCTGTGGAGTTGTCCGTCGGTATAAGGGCGTCAACATTCATAGGAAACAGTATTTCTTTTTTATATTTAAGCTTCTACCAACAATTGGTGAAAAGACTTAATTTTTTCATCTTCATTAGTCACTTTATTCATACAGGCCTCAATAAACCTCAAGAAGGTTTCTTTCTCTTCTTGACTAAACCCTTCGGTCAAATACATGATAACCGCAAGACGCGATGGTTGGGTTCTATTTAACAGCTCAATACCTTCATCGGTAAGTTGAAGTCTTTTTTTTCTTCTGTCATCGGCATCTTCATATTGTTTTACTAAATTTTTCTCTAACAAAACGTTGATTAGATTAGTAATATTGGCCCTTGATACATTTAGGGATTCTGCCAATTCACTAGCCATTAAGGCCTTTTTATGCTTCTCTCTTTTAAAAAAAGGAAGATTCGGATTATCCGCTAAGTGTAAAAGGATAAGCCATTGTTGTGTTGTTAAACCTACTTTTTGATAAACTTCATCACCAATTTTCTTAAGTTGGTTCGATAAATCAAAAATGCTTAATACAATCGACTCTTCAATGCTCTTTTCTATCATAATTTCTTCCTCTTGATTGGTACTAAATTCCATAGTACAATATTACATTATCAATTTTAATTTTATAATTTTTGATGATTTCAATTAGGTGCTAATGTTAAACTCGATGAAATTAATTTGGTAATTCTATTCTTTCTAGGTAGTGTGGTCATCTATATCGTAAAAAAATATTTATAGTTAAATGGTAGCAAAGGAATTTATTACATTTTAACCCATAGTTCCTTTTACCAAACCTCCATCTACCGTAATCGTTTGACCATTTATATATCTGCTATGTGTAGATAAAAGCCATGCGGCCAAAGAAGCGAAATCCTCGGGTCTTCCTATTTGTTTTACTGAAGTTTGGTCAGAAAATTCTTTTCTAATTTTTGTTTCCGAAACACCTTTGAGTTCACTATTCTTTATGAATAAACTTTCCATTCTTTGTGTGGCATGATAGCCAGGGGCAAGAATATTTAGGGTGACACCACAACCTCCAATTTCTTGTGAGAGAGTTTTTACGTAACCGGTTACGGCCAACCTCATAGCATTGCTTAGTACCAAATTTTCAACAGGTTGCTTGGTAGAAACACTCTCTATATACAATAAACGACCATAACCGGCAGCCATCATTTTAGGTAACAGCGCTTGAGTTAAAGCAATTTTCCAACGCATAACGGTCTTATATGCGTTATCCCAATCAGAAAGCTGGGTTTTCATAGTAGGCATTGCCGGTGGTCCTCCAGAGTTCACTACGGCACCTGTTAGCAAACGATTTCCTATTTTATTTAAAATTTCTTCTAAAACATTTTCTTCGGATAAATCCCCAGTGAGAATTTCAATTCCAGCATGAATTTTTTTTAGGGCTTCAAGTTTTTGTTGTGTTCTGGCCACGGCAATAACTTTAGCTCCTTCAGCAACCAATTGTTCTATGATAGCTCTACCAAGTCCACTAGTCGCACCGCCTACTATAAATAATTTGTCCGTTAATTTTAAATCCATTTTTTTACACTTTAAATAACATTCTTAATATAATAGTTAATATTCTTGATATTTTAATGACGCAAAGAGCCTAAATGTCTTGGTGATTATGTAAATTTTGTGTCTATTAAAATTATTAGATGAGTTTAATTCTTTTTTTATTTATCCCAAATGTATGAATCATAAGATGATAAATTATAAAATCAGTGTAGACGATGAAGAATTTGCTTTTTCCGAAGAGCAAACAAGTCAATTGGACCTTTTAGAGTTAGAGGCGGGTAAATTTCATGTACTCCAGAACAATAAGGCCTATAGAGCTAATGTATTGTATTCCAATTTTATGGATAAGACCTTGACCATAGAGGTTAATGGGAATTCATATCAAGTAGCTATTGCAGATAGCTATGACCAGATGGTTGAAGAAATGGGCTTATCGGTCAATACATCTCAAAAAGTTAATGAAATTAAAGCCCCTATGCCCGGGCTTATTCTTGATATTTTGGTAGAAGTTGGTCAAGAAATTACGGAAGGAACACCTTTATTGGTTCTATCTGCTATGAAGATGGAGAATATTATTCTCTCACAAGGTGATGGGGTTCTCAAGTCTATTGAGGTGGCCAAAGACGATGCCGTTGAGAAAGGGCAATTGATTATAGAAATGGAATAAGAACGGATTCCCGATATAATGGGATTCAAAGTAAATATTGTTTTCGATGAAAAAAATATTAATAGCGAATAGGGGGGAGATAGCGCTCCGAATCATGAAGACCGCCCAGAAAATGGGAATTAAAACGGTAGCCGTGTATTCAGAGGTCGATAGACATTCACCTCATGTAAAATTTGCCGATGAGGCAGTTTTGTTGGGTAAAGCACCATCTTCAGAATCTTATCTTGTTATGGATAAGGTAATTGAGGCCGCAAAAAGTACGGGAGCAGAAGGCATACACCCCGGATATGGATTTTTAAGTGAGAACGCCACTTTTGCCAAAATGGTAGAAGAAAATGGAATAACCTTTATTGGTCCGAAACCACATGCTATAAAAGTAATGGGTGATAAACTAGCGGCTAAAGAAGCGGTCAGAGATTATGATATTCCCATGGTGCCTGGTATCGAAGAGGCCATAACCGATGTGGAATTGGCAAAGAAAATTGCCTCAGAGGTAGGCTTTCCTATTTTAATAAAAGCATCTGCCGGAGGCGGCGGAAAAGGAATGCGAATTGTAAATACATTAGAAGAGCTTCCAGAGCAAATGGAACGGGCCATTAGTGAGGCAGTAGCCGCTTTTGGAGACGGCTCCGTTTTTATAGAAAAGTATGTAGGTTCACCAAGACACATAGAAATACAGGTGCTGGCAGATACACATGATAATATTGTGCACTTGTTTGAACGCGAGTGCAGCGTGCAGCGAAGGCACCAAAAGGTTGTTGAAGAAGCGCCATCGGCAGTACTTACGCCAGAGATTCGTGAAGCTATGGGCCAAGCAGCGGTAAAGGTAGCCAAGGCATGCGATTATGTAGGAGCTGGAACAGTGGAGTTTTTATTGGATGAGAACAAGAACTTCTACTTTTTGGAAATGAATACACGTTTGCAAGTAGAGCATCCTGTGACAGAATTGATTTCTGGGGTTGATTTGGTCGAGCAACAGATAAAAGTAGCACGTGGCGAAAAGCTTCCGTTTACACAACAAGATTTAAAAATTACGGGGCACGCCTTGGAAATTAGAGTATACGCCGAAGATTCCCTCGATAATTTTATGCCAAGTATTGGCACTTTGACCACATACAAACAGCCATTTGGTGAAGGTATTCGTCTAGATGACGGTTTTGAAGAAGGTATGGAAGTACCTATTCATTACGATCCTATGCTGTCAAAACTTATCACCTATGGTAAAAATAGGGAAGAGGCCATACAACTTATGATTAAAGCTATTGGAGATTACAAGATTGAAGGTATCTCTACAACGCTTCCTTTTGGGAAATTTGTATGTGAGCATGAGGCTTTTACTTCGGGTAATTTTGATACACATTTCGTAAAGAATTATTATGCTCCGGAACAACTCAAGGTACAATATGCCAAGGAAAAAGAAATTGCAGCCTTATTGGGCTTAAAGTTGTATTTAGATGACAAAAAGAATTTGAAAACAGCAGTTTCAACTTCCTCTGATTGGTCAAAAAATAGAGTTTAGATTTTAGGAAAAATACAGATGAAAGACAAAATACAGATACTAGAAGATAAATTGAACCAATCTCAACTAGGAGGTGGTCAGGCACGTATAGATAAACAACACGCCAAAGGAAAACTTACCGCTCGTGAACGCGTGCATTTTTTATTAGATGAAGGTTCTTTTGAAGAAATGGGAGCTTTGGTAACACATCGTACCAAAGATTTTGGTATGGATAAGCAGGTTTTTTATGGCGATGGGGTCGTTACCGGTTACGGAACAATAAAAGGCAGAAAGGTCTGTGTGTTTGCACAAGATTTCACGGTATTCGGAGGGGCTTTATCGGAAACCCATGCTGAGAAAATCTGTAAAATAATGGATATGGCCATGAAAATTGGTGTACCTGTTATCGGATTAAATGATAGTGGTGGAGCCCGTATTCAAGAAGGTGTTCGTTCTTTGGGTGGTTACGCCGATATTTTTCATAGAAACGTAATGGCATCCGGGGTTATACCACAAATATCTGCCATTATGGGGCCTTGCGCTGGGGGCGCGGTATATTCACCTGCCATGACTGATTTTACACTTATGGTTGAAAATTCCAGTTATATGTTCGTAACCGGGCCCAACGTAGTAAAAACAGTAACTAATGAAGAAGTAACTTCCGAAGAATTGGGAGGTGCTTCAACGCATGCAACGAAATCTGGAGTAACCCATTTGACAGCGGCAAACGATATTCAGTGTATCGACCAAATCAAACAAATGGTGAGCTATATGCCACAGAACTGTGAAGATGTTCCGGCAGATTTGCCATTTGAACTAGGTGATGAGGTTCGTGAGAACCTTGAACGTATTGTTCCCGAAAATGCCAATCAGCCTTATGATATGCGTCATGTGATCGACGGTATTATTGATGAAGACACCTTCTTCGAAATACATAAAGACTATGCCGATAATATTGTTGTTGGTTTCGCAAGATTAGGTGGTAAAAGTATCGGTATAGTGGCAAATCAACCTATAAGTTTGGCTGGTGTTTTAGATGTGGAAAGTTCACGAAAAGCAGCTCGTTTTACACGTTTCTGTGACTGTTTTAATATTCCTTTATTGGTATTGGTGGACGTTCCCGGTTTTCTTCCAGGAACAGACCAAGAATGGAACGGAATTATAACCAATGGTGCTAAACTATTGTACGCGCTGAGCGAGGCAACAGTGCCTAAAGTAACTGTTATTACAAGAAAGGCTTATGGTGGCGCCTATGATGTGATGAACTCCAAGCATATTGGAGCCGATTTCAATTATGCTTGGCCAGGAGCTGAAATTGCGGTAATGGGTGCAAAAGGAGCTAGTGAAATTATTTTCAGAAAAGAAATTAGTGCTGCTGATGATCCTGCGGCGAAACTAGCTGAAAAAGAAGCAGAATATGCCGAAAAGTTTGCCAATCCGTACAGTGCTGCGGAGCGAGGCTTCATAGATGAGGTAATTCTACCAAAAAATACCCGTAGAAAATTGATCAAAGCTTATACCACGCTTCAAAACAAAGTAGTTTCTTTGCCAAAGAAAAAGCACGGAAATATTCCTTTGTAAACGAATTAAAGAATGAGTACTACCAACTTATTTAAGGATTTTGACCCTGTTTCAGCCAAGGAATGGAAACAGAAAATTCAGTTTGACCTTAAAGGAGCCGATTATAATGAAACCTTAGTTTGGGAATCTCCAGAGGGTATCAAGGTAAAACCTTTCTATCATAGTGATGATGAGACAAAACCCATACAGGTCAAAAAAACTTCAGGATGGCACATTGGTAAATCTATTTACGCGGGTAATGCGGTCTTAGCCAATAAAAATGGCCTAGAGGCGCTAGAGAATGGAGCGGAGAGTCTAATTTTTGTCATTCCTTCAACGGATGTTAAAGTAGAAGAACTCCTAAAAGACATCATTACAAAAGGGACTGCTATTTATTTTGAGCTTCAATTTTTGTCTTCAGCATATATTAAAGACCTGCTAAATTTTGTGGGTGATGCTAAGGAAAATATTTATCTCAATGTTGATATTGTTGGAAACCTGGCCCGAAGCGGAAATTGGTTTTATAACCTAGAAAAAGACCATGAAGAGCTCAAAACTATTTTAAGTTTTAACGCTAAAAATACGATTGGTATAGATGTTTCCCTGTATCAAAATGCAGGGGCAAATATGGTTCAGCAATTGGGTTATGCGTTGGCACATACAAATGAATACTTGAATGAAATTAAGAGCAATTTCGAAAAACCTATCGAAATCACCTTTAAGGTTTCCGTAGGAACCAATTACTTTTTTGAGATTGCCAAACTAAGAGCTTTACGGATTTTATGGAGTGCATTAGCCAAGGAATATGGCGTTTCAGAGTCTTGCCATATCATTGCAGTGCCCACAAGAAGAAATAAAACTTTGTACGATTACAACACCAACATGCTGAGAACGACGACTGAGAGTATGGCAGCCGTTTTAGGTGGGGCAAATATGGTATATAATATGCCTTATGATGCGATTTATCATAAAGAGAACGACTTTGGAAATCGTATTGCAATAAACCAATTATTATTGTTGAAAAACGAGAGTTATTTTGATAAGATTGATAATGCTGCGGAAGGAGCATACTATATAGAAGCGCTTACGGAACAACTTGCAAATAAAGGTCTCGAACTTTTTAAATCGATTGAAAAAGGAGGGGGATTTTTAAAGCTTTTAAAAGCACATACCATTCAAAAGAAAATAAAGGAAAGTGCGCAAAAAGAACAGGATGCTTTTGAAACCGGAAAAGCAGTATTGGTAGGAACCAATAAGTTCTTAAATGAATCCGACAAGATGAAGGATGATTTAGAATTGTATCCGTTTGTGAAAACAAATGCTAGAAAGACTTTGCTAGAGCCTATTATTGAGAGACGTTTGGCAGAGGATGTAGAACAAAATAGGCTGAAAGATGAGTAGAAAAGATGTTCAAAATATCAGTTTAAGCGCTTCAGCTAAGGTTAAACCAGGTGCAGTTAAGAACAAAAACACCTCGGTATTTGAAACTGCTGAGAAAATAACGGTAAAACCTCTTTTTGATACAAGTGATATTGAAGCTGTTGAGCATTTGAACTTTGCCGCAGGTATTCCACCCTATCTCCGTGGACCATATTCTACGATGTATGTACGGCGACCTTGGACGATTCGCCAGTATGCGGGATTCTCTACGGCCGAAGAAAGTAATGCGTTTTACAGAAGAAATTTAAAAGCGGGGCAGAAAGGATTGTCCGTTGCCTTTGATTTACCTACGCACCGGGGTTATGATAGTGACCATGAACGCGTTATTGGCGATGTTGGCAAAGCTGGAGTTGCCATTGACTCCGTTGAGGATATGAAGATTTTGTTCGACGGTATTCCTTTGGATAAGATGTCAGTATCAATGACCATGAACGGTGCTGTACTACCTATTATGGCCTTTTATATTGTTGCGGCCGAAGAACAAGGGGTAGCTAAAGCTTTGCTTGCCGGTACTATTCAGAATGATATTCTTAAAGAATTCATGGTGCGTAATACGTATATCTATCCGCCAAAACCCTCTATGCAATTGGTAGCGGATATTTTTGAGTATACAAGCCAGTTAATGCCAAAATTCAATAGTATCAGTATTTCTGGTTACCATATGCACGAGGCGGGAGCATCCGCAGATATTGAGTTGGCCTACACCTTGGCAGACGGATTGGAATATATTAAAACAGGACTTAAAGCCGGGTTGGAAATCGATAATTTTGCACCGCGCCTATCTTTCTTTTGGGGTATTGGTATGAACCATTTCATGGAGATTGCCAAAATGCGTGCTGCCAGAATGTTATGGGCTAAATTGGTAAAGCAATTTGATCCTAAAAATCAAAAATCACTGGCATTACGTACACATTGCCAAACAAGTGGATGGAGTTTAACGGAGCAAGATCCATTTAATAATGTAGCTCGAACTACCATTGAAGCCATGGCCGCTACCTTAGGGGGAACGCAAAGTCTACACACTAATGCCTTAGATGAAGCAATAGCGTTACCAACAGATTTTTCGGCACGCATTGCTCGTGAAACTCAAATATTTCTTCAAGAAGAAACAAAAATCACAAAGACTGTCGACCCTTGGGCAGGTAGTTATTACGTGGAATATTTGACAAATCAGTTGGCGCAAAAAGCATGGGCTTTACTTGAAGAAGTAGAAGAACTCGGAGGGATGACCAAGGCCATTGAAGCGGGTATCCCCAAAATGCGTATCGAACAGGCCGCAGCAAGAAAACAAGCACGAATAGATAGTGGGCAAGATGTAATCGTTGGGGTCAATAAATTTGGGTTAGAAGAAGAAGATGACCTTCAAATTTTAGAGGTAGATAACCAAGAGGTACGACGACAACAATTAGAGCGATTGGAATCCATTAAAGAATCTAGGGACGAAAAAGCAGTAAATATGGCTTTGTCAGAGTTAACCGAAGCTGCCAAACTAAAGATGTCATCTGGAGATGAAAACTTGCCTGCGGATAAAAATTTACTAGCTTTAGCGGTAAATGCAGCCCGCCTAAGAGCTACATTAGGGGAAATTAGTAACGCCCTCGAAGAAGTTTTCGGAAGGCACAAAGCTGTAATCAAATCATTTTCAGGAGTGTATTCTAAAGAGATTAAGCAAGATGAGAGCTTTATAAAGGCCAAAAAAATGGCCGATGTTTTTGCAAAGCAAGACGGTCGTAGACCTCGTATAATGATTGCTAAAATGGGGCAAGACGGTCATGATCGAGGTGCTAAAGTTGTTGCTACCGGCTATGCTGATATTGGTTTTGATGTGGATATCGGCCCTTTGTTTCAAAATCCGGAGGAGGCCGCAAAGCAAGCCGTAGAAAATGATGTGCATATTTTGGGTGTTTCATCTTTGGCAGCGGGGCATAAAACTTTAGTGCCAAAGGTAATTGAAGAACTCAAAAAATATGGAAGGGAAGATATTATGGTTATTGTTGGGGGAGTTATTCCGAAACAAGATTATGATTTTCTTTATGAAGCCGGTGCTATAGCCGTTTTCGGACCTGGCACAAAAATAGGGGAGGCGGCAATTCAGTTATTGGACATTTTAATTGATGAACAATAACTGAAAAAATATTTTTAACTTGAACAATACCTTACTATATTTGCACCCGCAAAATAGGTCGCGTAGCTCAGCTGGATAGAGCATCTGCCTTCTAAGCAGACGGTCGAAGGTTCGAATCCTTCCGCGATCACTAGTATTACTAGAGTCTCAGAGGTTTTACACTTTTGAGACTTTTTTATTTGCAAACAATTTGCAAACACTTCAAAATTTATCAAATTTTAACATTTATTGATTCAATTTCCATCAAGGAAAATAGATTCTTCGTTTTTAACTAAGCTTGTTTTATCTTCAAATTAATTCATAACCATCAGATTAGAGTTTACAAAAATTAGTAGCGAAGCGGATAAGGTTTGTAAAGCAAGAGGGTAACACGCTAAAGCGATGTTACGGATTACAAACCATTGATTTTCAATGAATTGAAGATACGTTACAATTATTTTTTGTATCAAAAACACATTAAAAACCCTGTGAGACCCTATAAACGTTGAAAAAATTTACTGTAAATGAAATTGAAAAAGAAGAAAAAAAGTGAATTCTCGGCCATAAGCATCAATCGGATAGTCGCTGGAAGATATCGGGAGTTTTCAAAGAAAATTTCCAAGTCACATACCCTGACTTTGGAACTGATGATGGACTTCTTTGAGGGCGCAAAAATCTCCCCAAAAAACAAATATCTGATGAACTATATGGGTTACGTACATTACATGACCAAAAGGTTTGATTATATAGAGGAGCTCCTTCGAAATTGGGAAAAGAACAGTAGCATCCCAAAAATCCATGATATGCTAAAGAAGATATTCGACTTTGCAGAGCAAGAAGAGAAAAACAGTAGAATGGATTTAGAGTTGCAGCAAAAAATGTATGACCAATCCTTAAAGCGGGATAGGGTGACCCAATACGATAACTATATGCTTAAAGAAAACTGGAAAAAGGAGCGTATACAGATTTTGAAACTATTGAATCAAATCACACTGGAAAAACCCCGATTTGGCAAAGCATACTTCAAACTTGATGTAGAACAAAGTCATCTGGAAAGTTTGAAGGAATCACTTAAACAAGAATTGTGATTTACCTCGCAAAAAGATAGGATGAAGTTTGGTAAGTTTTGGGGCTTGCAGCACGAAACAACGTTTCGCTCGCTGTTGGAGTAATAACATATAGAGCAATGAAGGCATTTTTAATTAACATAATTATCCGTAGTATTTTTTATAAAGCTTCTCAAATATTCTTTTTTCGGATTTTGTAATCAACATATTTATTTAGTTAAGTCTTTTTATTTGACAATAACAGGCTAACGTTACTTTTATAGGTTCTCCCGATTGGTACTTTTCTATTGGATATCAATATATTATTTCCTTCTATCTGATCTATTTTATCTAAAGCAATAATAAATGACTTGTGCACTCTTTGAAAATGAGTAACTGGTAAAAGATCATCATAGTAAGATATACCTTCGTGACTAATTATAAACGTTTCTTGAAAGTAGAGCTTAGTATAATTACCGTACGCTTCAATATATAAAATGTTCTCTGATTTAATTTGATGGTATTTTTTATCCCCCTTTACGAAAAAACGAAGATGATTTTTAGGTTTTTTATTGACATGAATCTTTTGCGGTTCTGGACCAATAGCTTTATTAATCGCTTTGACAAAACGCACAAAACTAAAAGGTTTTAATAAGTAATCTGAAATATTTAATTCATAACCTTCTAAGGCAAATTCTTTGTAAGCGGTTGTTACAATAACTTTAGGTGGATTGCTTAGTGTTTTTAAAAATTCAAATCCAGTAAGTTTTGGCATATTCAAATCCAAGAATATTAGATCTACTGAATCATTGTTTAAAAACTGCATGGCTTCCATAGCATTATAACAGTTCCTTTTAAGCTCAAGGTGAGGTAGCATGCCACAAAATTCTTCGATGAGCTCGTGAGCTAATGGTTCGTCATCAATTATGATATATGTTATCATACTTTACTAATTATTAATTCGACATTATATGTCGTTGCAGTTTTGTTAATTGTAAGTTTGTGTAAATCTGGATAGGTAAGAGAAAGCCTTCGTTTTAGATTTTCCAACCCAATTCCTTTATTACTTTGTTTTACAGAAGAATCATAATTGTTTGTAATTGAAAAATGAATATCTTTTTTTGTGCTATTAAGTGTCATCTCAATAAAAGCATCATTAGTCAATTTTTCAACACCATGTTTAAATGCATTCTCTAACAGAATAATAAATAATAATGGGGCAACCTCATCATTAGGTAAAACATTATGATTGAATTTAAGACTTACATTTTTGTGATGTCTTATTTTATGTAGTGCCATATAATTCTCTAGATAACTTATTTCTTCAGTAATAAGAACACGGTCATTTTTACCTTCATAAATGGTATATCGCATCATATCAGATAGTTTTAGAACCACTTCGGGTGCTTTCTCTGAATGTTTAACTGTGAGTGCGTACAAGTTGTTTAGCGTATTAAAAAGAAAATGGGGATTTACTTGGGTTTTCAATAATTCTAATTCTGCTTTGGCCTTTTCAGATTTTAGAGTATTAAACCATTTCCATTGCTCGTAAGCCCAAATGAAAAATAAAATGGGAATAGGAAACACAAGTAAATTAATAGCTTTCTGATGGTGCAGGTCGAGATAGTTTTCATCAAAACGTATATATAAGAAATAACACAATAACAAGCCATAAGTTAGCACAATTAGAACCTTATATTTTGCAAAAAACTTTGGAAATAATGTGTAAACCACACCCAGCCAAAAAAGAACTATTAAAAAAATAACCAAAGGGTGATTTGGAACGTTAAAATGGTTTTCTATTTCAAAAGTTATAAAGGCAATAATGAACAGTACCAGTACTTTTACAAGGATTGCTTTATTCTTTTTTAAGTAATTGTAATGGTATAAAGCAAAAGAGGCAACCAACAGCCAAAAAGCAAAGATAATTGCTGTTTCCAGAGGGGCATCCTTAGGAATTTTTATGAAGCCCATCCATTCTAAAAAGAATACAACTAAAGCAAGTAAAACAAAAGCGATTCCGAAGGTTTTATATTTTTTTACAGCAGAACTCATACGTTAAAACTACGGTGGTAAAAGTCTGTATACAAACTAATTGACAAACAACATCATATTTGCCATCAATAACCCTTGTTTTAATACAAGAAAGGGTTTGTGGTATTTTACCTGTTTTATACTCCAAAAAAAGCTGCAAAGGTCATTTTTATTAGCCAGTGTTTAAGTTCAAAAATAGATTCGCTTTAAATTAAAAATCGATGAATACACTTGTAATTGAAAATGTATCTAAAAGATATCCCAATGGCGTAAAAGCATTAGATTCAATTAATTTAAATATCTCTAATGGAATGTTTGGATTACTAGGAGCTAATGGTGCCGGAAAATCTAGCTTGATGCGAACCATTGCAGCCCTTCAAAAACCTTCTTCAGGATTTATTGAATTCAATAATATTGACATTATTGAAACACCACAGATTATGCGTCAAGGCTTGGGGTATTTACCACAAGAATTTGATGTGTACCCTAAAATATCCGCTCAAAAACTTCTAGACCATTTTGCTGTTTTAAAAGGCATTCTCAACAGAAAAGAACGTCAAGATCAGGTTTCAGCACTTTTACAACAGACCAACTTGTATCAGCATCGAAAAAAATCAGTTCATACTTTTTCTGGCGGTATGAAACAGCGATTTGGTATTGCACAAGCTTTATTAGGGAATCCACAGCTCATCATTGTAGATGAACCCACAGCTGGACTGGATCCAGAAGAACGACACCGCTTTTTGAACCTATTAAGTGAAATTGGACAAAATATAATTGTTATTCTATCAACCCATATTGTGGAGGATATACAGGAATTATGCACACAAATTGCGATTCTGGCTCAAGGGAAGATTATTTCAAAAGGGAGTCCTTCAGCTTTGGTAGAAGGTATTTCTGGTAAAGTATGGAGTAAGATTATTCCAAAAGATCAGTTAGAGGAATACAAAGAGAATTATCAGGTCATTTCTACTAGACTCATTGCTGGAGAGACGCAAATAAGGGTGCTTTCTGATAAGCAGCCTACCTCAAAATTCAAGTTGGTTACCGTAGGGTTAGAAGATTATTACTTCGCGCAAATGTTTTTAAATCAATCATTAAAAAACGACTAGGATGTTATTAAATTTAGTACGCTTTGAAGTTTTATATCAATCAAGGCAACGCGCACTGCTCATTTTTGCTTTACTCTTTTTCTTCTTCGGTTTTTTTATTGGAGGTAGAGGTCAAGCACCTGCTCAAGTAAATTTCAACTCGGCTTATCAGATCACTAATTACGCGACTATTTTTTCATTAGGTTCAGTTTTCATTGTTATGTTCTTTGCCATTAGCGGTGTCATTAGAGACAAAAAACATCAAATGGAAGCGCTTATTTTTAGTACGTCGGTCAAGAAAAAGCATTTTTTTTGGAGTCGGTTTATTGGTGTTTTCATTTTTAGCATTTTGGGCTTTAGCCTTTTCCTTCCGGGTTTTTTTACTGGATTGTCTATTTCAGGTTTAGATTCTACTCGTATAGCACCGTTTCATTTGCAATCATATATATGGCCCCTTACCGTTATTATTATCCCTAATCTTTTTATCTGCTCAACGCTTATTTTTTCTGTTAGCATACTATCAAAGAGTAATCTCGCCACTTATGCAAGTGCTGTGCTCATCTATATGCTGTACTTTCTTATCGCGTTTTATTCCAATTCACCAATCCTTGCATCATCCGTCTCTGCTTCACCCGAAGCAATGGCCATGGCAGCTATGACCGACCCATTTTCAGGGGCAACATTTTTCGAACACACGCAATTTTGGACACCTTATGACAAAAACCATTTGACATTTTCATTTTCAGGATTTTATTTATGGAACAGAATACTGTGGATAGGACTATCATGTATCGTTCTCGCTATTACGTACCGTTTATTTTCTTTTAGAAAGACGTCTAAAAAAACGATTGGAAAACAAAAAATCACTACCGAACCCTTAGAAATTACCCCGTATTTCAAGGTTGTTAGTCAAATCAATACCAAAGGACAATGGAAAGCTTTTTGGTCATTATGTGAGATGGATATGAGGAGTGTTTTCAAGAGTCTCCCATTTTTAGTGATTATTCTGACACTCATAGTAACTTCTATTTATGAAGTCTATGCAAGAATATCTGAAGGGGGTATTTATGGTGATAGCTTGTACCCATTAACAAACGTACTGATAGAAATAGTCATGGAATTAGTGCCAATTTTAAGCCTTATTCTGATCGTTTTTTACAGTGGAGAACTTATTTGGAGAGCTAGAGATAGAAAAATGGATAGTATTTTATACTCAACCCCTACAGTCAACTGGGTGTTTTTCTTATCAAAATTACTTACACTAGTATTGGTGCCGATGCTCCTTATTGCCTCAGTAATCATTGTTTGCATTGGGTTTCAGCTAGCAAAAGGGTCTTCCCATCTAGATTTTGAACAATACGTCTCTATCTTTTACTATTATGGAGCTTCTATGCTGGTATATTGTATGCTTGCCGTGTTTGTTCAGAGTGTTGTAAATAATAAGTTTTTAGGAATGGGAATCACTGGTTTTGTACTCTTATTTCTAGGTTCTTCACTGTCATTCTATATTGGGATAGAACACCCAATGCTGCGTCTAGGCGATATGCCAATCCCTATGTATTCCAACATGACAGGGTATTCTATACAAACCTCTGCTTTTCACACATATACATTGTATTGGACCTCCTTCGGAATAATTCTATCTATTTTGTCTTTTAAGTTATGGAAACGAGGCACATTAAGGACTAGTAATTTTCTAGAGAGTTTTCGATTTAAAAAATGGAAACAACGGGAGATTGGAGGAATGTTCGTTTCGTTTATCTTTTTCCTTGGTTCAGGAATTGTGTTATTTAATGAGGTAAATATTGAAAACAGGTATCTAAACTCAGATGAAAGAATGAATTATGCTGAGGCATATGAACGAAAATACAAAGTATATGACAGTATTCCTAGACTTCATTATTTAGATATGAAAACAGAAGTAGATATCTATCCTAACGAACGAAAATATAGCGTAAGTGCAGATTACGTTTTGATCAACAAAAACGAAGTTCCAATAACGCACCTATTTATCACTGAGCGAAAATCACTTTCTGAAATTACACTGGAAAACGCAGAAATAATCTTTAGAGATACCGTTTTTGGCACCTACCTATTTAAATTTACTCAGCCTATTCTTCCAAACGAAACAACTGGATTGCGCTATAACCTCACAAAGCAATCCAGTCCATTTAAAGTGGATAAAACCATTGTAAAAAATGGTAGCTATATCCGACATGATGTATTTGAGCCTGCTTTAGGATATCGTCATTCCATGGAATTGTCCAATGCTTATGAACGTCAAAAAAGAGGGCTTCCCAAACAAGAGATCGAACTAGAAGGAGATTCACATCTTTTTTCCAAAGAAGCACGTCTTGGGAGTGTTACTTATGAAACGATTGTATCTACAGACAATGATCAAATAGCTTTAGCTGCCGGAAATCTAATCAAGGATTGGGAAGAAAATGACAGGCATTATTATCACTATAAATTTCCTTCTAAAAACATTCCTTCCCTAGCGTATATTTCTGGTAAGTATGAATTAAGAAAAAGTGCCTTTAAAGATATTTCAATAGAACACTATTACCATCCAAATCATGATATGAACCACAATACAATTGACAATAGTGTGAAAGCCACATTGAAATATTCTGTGACAAATTTCGGGAATTACCCTTTTGATTACTTACGCATGGCAGAAATACCGTCCTTCCATAATTTTGGAGGGGCAGCGCACCCTGGACTTATCGGTATGGTAGAAGATAATTTATACCTAATCGATATCAGAAATACTGGGACTTTCGATCTTGTTTCTAAACGCACTGTACATGAAGTTTCTCATCAATGGTGGGGTATGATTCTAAAGGCTAAAAATTTAGCTGGAAGTGGATTTTTAATTGAGGGTTTTGCCAAATATACAGAAGGGGTTGTTCTTGAAAAGATGTACGGAAAAGGAGCACTTTGGCAACTGAATCAAGCATCTAATGATCGATATTTTGAGGGCCGTTCTTATGCCGTAAAAAAAGAGTCTCCACTCTATCTTACAGCCGGTCAAGGGTATCTAAATTATGGAAAAAGTGGACTCGTCATGTTGTCCATACGTGATCTTATAGGAGAAGATAAATTGAATCAGGTATTGAGAACACTTTCACAGAGATATAAACAAAGTCAAGAATTTGAAGTACATACTTTGGAGTTTTTAAATGAATTATATAAAATCACTCCAGAAAAACATCATTCTTTGATTGATGATTGGATGAAACAAATAGTTCGTTATGACTTATCTATTACCTCATCCTCTTATGAAGAACTAGACAATGGAACTTTTGAAATTATCATGGAAGTAAAAGCAAAGCGTTATAAAACTTTGGCTGATGGTGAAGAAAAAGAGATTGCAATTAACGAACCTATTCAAATAGGTTTGTTCAAAAAACATCCAAAAGGTTTAGGCAAAAACGATACTCCAATCTATTTAGAGCAGCATAATTTAAAGGATAGCTCTACAATACTTAGAATCCAAGTAGATGTTTTGCCAGATGTGATTTCTGTTGATCCGTTTTTAACACGCACAGATCGTATTTATTCCGATAATTTAAGGAGTTTGGAAAAATGAAGCTTAATTATGAGTATTTTTTTCCTCAATGTTATATTCTACTGAAATTACTTCTTTTTTTATAATTCAAGAACTAGGAAATATTGGTAGATTGTTTTCTAATTATGGATTGTCTTTAGTTGTAAAATTATTTGACAGTCTTCACTTAAATAATGCTAAAGAATGTAGTGGAATTTTAATAAACAAGAAACCAGAAATTCTTCAAAGCTTACCTCTAAGAATTATTTCTTCCTAATTAGGTATAACTTCAGGAACGTTTAGTTTATGTATTCTTATTATTAAATACTTAAAATAATCAGTCTTTTAAGTCAGATAAAAGTATCTTCCTATTTGATAAAATTGTCTGACGGAATTATCATTTCGACAGTTTGTATGGGCTTTAAACCTTTTTTTTGACCGGAATTTAAAATTATTTAAAATTATGTTTAGAAAATATAAATGGGTCAAACGGATATCAATTTTCATTCTTCTTTTAATTATTGGGGTTGTTTCTTTCGGATTTTGGTTTAAAAGCTTAATACCACCTAAAGATTTTTCTTTAGAAACTATAAATAAAGGTGATTTGCCTTACTTGTCTCAAAATAGAATACCCAAAAGAGGAAAGATTTTGGTTGTAGTAACGAGTACGGCCACTATGGGTACTAGTGGAAAAACTACAGGATATGAATTAACAGAATTAGCGCGGGCCTATTATGTGTTTGAAGCTAATGGCTTCGAAGTTGATATTGCAAGCCCCAAAGGCGGAAAATCACCAGTAGTTATTGATGATGAAGATATGGGGTCTTATGATTATGCTTTTTTAAATGATTCAATTGCGCAATATAAGGCAGCCAATACCCTTCTAATAAATGAAGTAGAACCTGAAAATTACGTTGCCATATATTTTGCAGGTGGTAAAGGTACAATGTATGATTTTCCGAATAACGAAAACATTCAATCTATCGTCAAAAAACATTATGAAGCTAATAAGGTTATAGGCGCAGTCTGCCATGGACCTTCTGCTCTCGTAAATGTAACTTTAGACAATGGTCGACATCTCTTAGAAAATAAAAAGATAAGTGCATTCACCAACAAAGAAGAGTTGTTGCTAATTTCGGATGCAGCATCCATATTTCCATTTCTATTACAAGATAAAATAATTGAAAGTGGAGCCAAATTTAATGAAGGTGATATATATCTAGAAAAAATTAGTTTTGATGATAATATAATAACAGGACAAAATCCATGGTCAACTTGGGGCGTTGCTGAGGGAATGGTTAAGCAAATGGGGTATCAACCAAAACCAAGAGTAGTAACCGATGAAGAAAATGCCGTAAAAGTCTTATCAACCTATAAATCGTTTGGTAAATCTAAGGCCAAGGATATGATAACATCTATTCTGCTAAAAGAGAAAAAACCTTTAAATAGATTATTAATAGCAAAGCACAGTATTATGGCAGCTATGCAAGGTAATATGGGTGACTTCTATAATCTTAGTGGTTTGGTATCTTTTGCTAAAGATTGTGAATCTAAAGTAGATAGAGACCAATAAAAATCAAAATGAGTTGATGCTTGGTAAATGAATATTGTACTACTATTTTCAAAAAATTAAACACCTTTTTTTCGATATAAAGACGGCGTTGTTCCCTGAAATTTTTTGAAAGCACTATTAAATGAGGATAAACTACTAAAGCCCGAATCGAAAGCAATAGATGATATAGTGTATTTTTCATTACTTTGATTTACTAAAAGTTTTTTTGCTTCTTCTATGCGATGATAATTGATAAAATCATTGAAATTTTGTTTGGCATATTCATTAATAATTTGTGAAGATTTTTGAGTGCTTTCACCTATTAATTTACTCAAGGAAGCAAGCGAAAAGGTAGAATCTAAATATAATTTTTCATCAATAATTAGCGAGGATATTTTACTAAATAATTGGCTGCCATTATTTGTTTTAAATACATTTCCGTCTATGTCAATTATTTTAAGTTGGTAAGCTTTAAAGCTTAAAAAATAAATGACAAAAGAATAAAGAATAGGGCCAATAATATAGGGAATTGAATTGTCTACAATGTTTGAAACATATGAAATCCATATGATGATGAAACCAATAATTAATAAACGCAGCCACTCAAATATTGTTCTTTGGGACTTTGTTTGATTTAGATTTTTTTTCTTTAATTTTTTTGTAGAAATACTTACAATAAAAATATAAGTTATGAGATGTAAATAACAAAAGATTAAAATACTGCTGAATAGTATTATAACGTTTTGCTGATTAGTTTCGAATACGTTTTCAGGAACAAAAAAACTAATAACAAAAATGGTTATGAATGGAATAATTTCAATAAAAGAATAAGATGAAAATTTAAAGTCAGTTGTTGTCATTCCCTTGGCATACCATCTTAATAATGGTCCAATTAATAAAAGTAAGGTCAAACCAGAAAAGATAAATAAAGGCTCTAAATTATCCCCAAAATTAAGCATAACAGATTTGCCAATTCTAAAAGCCATAATGAGCAAAATTAAGGATAGAAGATAATTAGTAGTTGATTTTTTCTTCTTGAAAAAAGTAAGATAAATAGCAAATGTAATTCCGTGCAGAAGCCCAGCGCTACTAATAAGAAGAAGAAAAATATCTATAAAACGCATACTAGCATAGGTATTCATATATATATCGCCATAAGGACAGATATTATTTTATTAATACAAATTTTTAAAGGTTCTTTAAAATGAGACGATTCGTTTTAGCCTTTGTTACTATTTTATAATAAATCCTATTAATGAAGAAAAAAATCATTAAATCAATTAAAGTACTATTTGTATTCATTTTACTACTTATTCTAATTTTTGGAGTAGCTATTTTATGGCCTTTGCCAAATTTTAAGACCCCAAAAAAGTATCCTAGCACCTTGATTAAATCTATAAACATAATTGATGTTAAATCAGGTAAAGTAAGGTCTAATAGAACTATTTTAATAAAAGATAATATCATTATATCTATTGACACTTTAAAATACCAAATACAAAAAACAGATTTAGTAATTGAGGGAAAAGGAAAATACATAATTCCTGGGTTATGGGATATGCATACGCATTCTAATCAGCAGTCTGAATGGCTTCATCACCCATTGTACATTGCTAACGGTATTACAGGAGTACGAGATATGTCTGGGCAACTAAATAAAAAAGATAGTTATTGGGTAGGAAGTGAAGAACGTTTACAATGGAATGAAGACATTAATAATAATTTACGAGTAGCACCAAAATATATATTACAAAGTAGTTATCAAATGGATGGTTCTTTTTCTGTACCAGACAACTACCCAAAATATTTTAAACTTCAAAAAAATGAAGATGTAGACTCAGTTTTAAACTTTTATAAAAATAAGAATGTCGATTTTATAAAAGTATATCAGCAGATTTCACCTAGAGCTTATAAGAGACTTGCAACTCAGGCACCAAAACATGGATTACACTTAGCTGGACACAAACCTGTTTTTGTAAGTCTAGAAGAATCTATAAAGTTGGGACAGCGCAGTTTTGAACATGGTCGTGTTTTTATGTATGAAGCTTTTCCTAAAGCAGATAGCCTTAGAGTATCTAAAGACTGGAAACAGTTTTTTCAAAAATCAAAAAAATCAATGGTGAAGGATTTTAATTTTGAAAAAGCTACTGAATTCATGCATCTTATGAAAGAGTATGATGTGTATTGGACACCTACACTACAAACATTGAAATTTGAAGCGCTTGCACATAAAGACTCTTTTTTAAGCAATCCCAAACTAAAATATGTTTCTTGGGCACGAAAAAATCTATGGTGGAGATTTGATGTCAATCATAATAAAAAGCAAAATACATCATCAGTAAATAAAGGACTTAGTGCTTCTTTTTATGAAGCTTCAAAAAAGCAAGTTGATATGGCTAATAAAATAGGTGTCCCTATTATGGCGGGAACAGATGTTACAGACTCTTATACTTTTGCAGGATTTAGTATTCATGACGAATTGGAAGAGTTAACCAAAAGTGGTTTTTCAAACCTAGAAGCCTTACGAAGTGCAACTATTATTCCTGCACAATTTGCAAATATGGAAAACAAATATGGAACTATTGAAAACGGAAAAATAGCGGACTTAGTTATTCTAGACAAAAATCCTTTAAAAAAAATAACTAATTCAAAATCAATCAACAGTGTTATTCTTAATGGCACATATTATAGTTCCAGTACCTTACAAGAATTAAAAGACTTCACGCAATCTATAGCTTCTAGTTTTCATATGAATGTTAAAGTGATGTATAGTTTTATAAGTAGTCCATTAATTAGAGTACAGTTTGCAGACTAAAAATCTACTGACTGTATTGGTTTATATTATTTAACCTTTTAATCTTAATGGTAGTTTTTATCTGATTGTCCACTTTTTTTTGCAAGTCCAAAAACTTGTAAGTAAATCAGGTACTATTTCTAAAAAAGAGAATAAAATAGTTTGGATAGATTCATTTTTAACACGTGCACATCGTATTTATTCCGAGAATTTAAAGAGTTTGGAGAAATAAAGACAAAAGATTCATTTTTATTTATAGTGTTGTTTTTAGGTCTTCGGTATATGCCTTCTATTTCTTAACTGCTCTAAGACACATAAAAGCTGGAAATTCTATAAGTTCTTCATAATGCTTTTGATCTAATTTTTCAAACTCTTTTAAGGGTTTTGGTTCTATCAATTTGTCGATATAAAACCCATTCTTTGTTAAGGGTGAAATACAATCGTGAAGTGGTCTTCTGTGACTATTGATTTCAATTGGTTTTCCAAACCCTGACCAAATACATTTAACGGGTTCTGTTTTAAAATAATCTTTAGATTCATAGTAATTGTATTCAAAAAATGGATGTTCAATTGAGATAATTAATTGACCTTTGGTTTTGAGAACCCTGTGAAATTCTTTGATTGTTAAGTTCCAATCTTCTATGTAATGTAAAGCCAATGCACATAGAACAAAATCAAAGGATTTGTCATCTATCATTGTCAGAGGACTACTTAAGTCGTGCACAAAGAACTTACCTTTACTTTGGTTTCTTTCTTTAGCAAATTTTATCATTTCAGAACTGAAGTCAAATCCAGTTACATGCGCATTTTTTGAAAGCAATATTTCCGCATATTTTCCAGGACCACAAGCTGCATCGAGAACTGATTTGTTGTTTACGTCTTCAAGTAAACTTAATGTATTAGGTCTATCGTAATAAGCATTATGAGGTTTGTGCTCTATCAATCTACTATAGCTTTCGGCTAATTCATTATATGCCGCTTTGATTTTTAGTTTGTTCATAACTACGCCTTGTTAGATTGAATTAATGATATTCCTGAACATAAAATCCAAACGGCAACACTAAAAACAAAAATCCTAAAACCAATTAAGCTTGTGAAAGCAAAACCTGTAAGACCACCAATTATTGAAAATATTAATATTAATAATCCGAAATAGCCTAAGTACTTAGAGATTTTTTGAGTTTTAATTATTAAAATAGAGTAGATTAAGATTCCAAAAATAAGAGCAACAATAAATACATAGTCTAATGCCTTATTAATGGTAAAACCATAACTTACTAGGATCTTCAAAAAAGACTCGCTTTGTTCTAGACTTTTTGCGTGTTGGTTTAAAAAATTCGGTAATATTAAGCCATTGAATAGAGCTGCTAACATTGCTGAAAAAAGTCCAAGAGTAACCGAAATAAGGGCAAGTTTAGAAATTTTTCTTAGACCTAAAAGCCTATCGGTTAAGCCATAAAATCCAAACAACATAAATGGTATACAAGCAATAGCAATTGAATGTGCAATTTGCATCTTAGCTGCTTGATTAATAATTTCTTGGAAGCTGCCACCTGATGGATGTAAAATCATTGTAATGATAGCCAAGAAGGAACCTGCTGACAAAGAAATCCCTGTAATCTTATAAAATTGACTTTTCATTGAAGAGAAATTTAAAATATCGACAAATATTCATCTTATTCTAAGATCTCTCTCTTGACTAAAGTCAATTAATTCTTTTTCTAACACGACTTAATGTTTCTGGAGATATCTTCAGATATGAAGCAATAATTGTTAAAGGAAATTTTTGAATCAGCATCGGCTTTTGAGTTAGTATATATCTATACTTTTCATCAGCAGATTTGTTTTGATCAAAAAACTCTAGACGATTATTGGCTATATCTAATATTTTCCCAAGCTTAAGAAAACTAGGAGATATTGCTATGAGCTCATGTATTGATTCTATGGACAGTTCATACACCGTGCTGTCTTCAAAAGCTTCAATAGAGTTTTGTGATGGTTTTCTTGAAGTAAAACTTCGATGATTTAACATCCAATCTTCTTTAGAATATAAGTCAATAACTTTTATATTAAAATCGTCATCATGGTTGTATTGGTAGAAACTTCCTGAAATAATAAAATAAGCTGATGAGCACACATCACCAATATTAAGTAATGAATCGCCTTTCTTTAATTCTAAATGATTAAGCTTATTCTTTACGAAGTCTGTTTCTCTTTTAGAAAGCTTAATGGTTTGTATTAAATAATTTTGAAGTGAATTATTCTTTGACATAAGTCTATTTTAAAAAGAATCTAACTTATCGGTTTAATACAGAGCCGAATTTCTATGGTTTCTTTTTCTAAAAGCCAAATTAAAAATTTGGCGGACTTTCTAAATATACACAAACCTTTAGGTTTAGCATTTACCAGCAATGTTTTATACACCGTGTTGGCGGTAGTTATATCTTAATTTTTTGGTCTTAAGTTCTCTACAACTTGCATACTCACCCAAAAAATATCCACATTCTCATATTCTTTTGAACCCATGTTCCTGTTGAAGAAAAGATACTTTCCATCCGGCGTAACACTCGCCGATGCTTCCCAAGCTTCAGTGTTTATTTTATTTCCTAAATTAATAGGATTACCCCAAGAACCATTTTGTTGACGAAAACTAATATAAATATCAGAATCCCCAAATCCGTCTTCTCTTTTGCTATCAAAAAGTAGATATGATTCATCTGGAGCAATAAATGGGTGAAAGCTTTTTCCTTTGTTAATCTCTTTATTGAGTAGCCTCGGTTCTTCATATTTTCCGTTTACAAGTCGCGAGTAACGAATATCACCTGTAAAGTCCTTTTTGAACTCATCAAAAAAGTAGGTGCCCTTAGAAGAAGCCGTAAGACGCATGATCGGTAAGCTGTCAAAAGGAGAATCAAGTTCCTTTATTTCAGACCATTCTTCGTTATCATTACGTTCCTTATATCTTCTACCTAAGTGCATAGTCTTACCATCGGGAGAGATAAAAGGTGTACCAACTCTAGAGGATATTACTGAATCTTGCCATTGATTATGAGTTCTTTTCATAACGACGAATTCCGTTCTCTTATCTTCTTTAGTTTTTCCTACTTCTCTTAGAAAATAGAATTCTTTTAAATCCGGTGTGAAATCTCCATAATATTCCCAGCCTTGAGTAGTAACTAATCCAGGGGCAAAAGGCTCTGGTATTAAGCCAGGTGGTTTTTGACCTAGGTAAAGAATCTCTTTTTTTGATGAATCATTCTCTTTTGTGTTCGACTTATCAGGCTTGCAAGCATTTAAAAATAGAATGAAAATAAGTGCTGAAAATTTAATTATGTTGTTTTTCAAGTTCTCTTTAGTTTAATTACCGCCAACATAAGAATATACAAACCTCTCGGTTTGGTAATTATTAGCTATGTTTTATACACTGTGTTACAGTCAGTTTTCATTTTGAATCCTAACTCTTATTGAATTCTATTTCAACTGTAAAGCAACGTTCCATAAGTCAAAATCACTGCTGTAATATTGAAGTGAATTACCACAGTGGACAATTACAGTTTCTTTTTGTGGTATAATGTAAATATTCTGTCCTAGGTTTCCGTTTGCATAGAAATGAAAAGAACCATCTTTATTTACATGCCCCCACCATTGGTAGTTATAGTAAATTCTTTTTTCTCCTCTACCAAACCATTTAGGGTATATAGCTCTAGGAATTGATTTGTTTTCTCTAGTAGATTCCCAAACCCAATCTTTGGATATAATTTGATTACCATTCCAGTTTCCTTCGTTTAGCATTAACTGACCGAAACGCGCATAATCAATCGCTCGGGCAATCAAACGACTTGGCATATATTCAAAATTAGATTCTTTGCTGTCTATGGAAAAAAGCGCATCATATTCCATAATTCTTGACCATAATTTCTGCTCCAAATAATTTGATACAGATAAGTTAGTAGCTCTTTCTAGAATTAATCCTAAATAGCTTGTATTATAATTAGAATATTGAAAATCTTTTCCTGGTTCGGATAAAACTTCTACATCCTTAAGCAACAACTTTCGAACATTGGGATGATAGTATCCAACCGCTTCGTCGTGCCAAGGAGAATGAATATTAGTGAAGGGTATTCGACTTGTGTTGTACTCAAGCCCTGAACGCATTTCAAGTAAATGTTCGATGGTTATTTTTTCGAAGTTTGAATCTCGCTCTATAAGTTCAGGAATATAATTTGTGATGGGTTCATTAACACTTTTTATAAAACCATCATCAATAGCAGTCCCAATTAAAAACGATATAAAAGACTTTGCCATAGATTGAGAATGGAAATAGGAATCTCTACTAAAACCATTAAAATATTTCTCATAAATGACTGTATCTCTTTTTATAACAATAAGAGCAGTCGTTTGAGACCCGGTTGCCCAGTCTTTAAAGCTGTTAAATCCAGTTTTAGTTACGAGTTCTTCAAATAGGGATTCTATATACTTCTCTTTTGGATTTGAAATAAATGTATTCGCATGTTTTGCTCCTTTAATCCTATGATTTTCAAAATTGTTATAATCATAAACATCCGCTACATTCATAATTATGAGTCGATAAACGTAAGTAGGTGTATATTGAATTGATAAAAGTACAATTAGGAATAGGACAATTGAAAGAATTGTGAGTAATGTACTCTTCAGTAACTTTTTCATTTGATATTTTTTATAAATTCGTTGTAACTACGTTAATAAGGACCTTTGGTTCTTCAAAAATCATTTCTGGATTATTTATAAACCTAACAAGATTTTTTTGGACCAATTTTGGTGCTTCCAATTGAGGAAAGTGCCCAATGGAATCAAGCGTAATTAGGTTTGGGTTTGGAACAATCTTTCTGTATCTATCAACGGTCTCTTTGCCAGTCACAGGATCTTGTAGTCCATTTATAAAAAGTATGGGAATTCTATCTTGAACAAGTGTATTTCTCCATCGTTCTTGATTGACGATTCTGTCGTTGCTGGCATGAACTAATTTATGATTGATTCTGTTGCCTCCTTGTTGGCATATTAAATACCATTGGTCAATAAGATCTTGTTTTGATGGAAGGAATTGCGCTCCGAAAACTTTTTTAAAGCTATTCTCAAAGAGTGATTGATTAACAAGAGGGGAAATAAGACTTCCTAATGGGCTCGCTAGTAAAGATTGCACCCTGGTAGGCTTATGAGTTTCTGGGAACAAGCCTCCATTCAACAGTGTTGCTGACCTGATTTGGAAAGGATATTTTGATCCGCTTTCCATAAAGCGCGCGATCATTTCTTGAGCAACGTTGTCTCCATAATCATGAGCCAAAATATGGAACCTTTTAATCTGGAGATTTTTTAAAATAGCCTCTTGGATGTCCGCCTGAAGAGAAATGGAATACTGAATATCACTAGGTTTATCGGACAGACCAAAACCCAACATGTCTAAAGCTATGAGTCTGTAGTTTTTTTTCAGATCTTCCCATAGTAAGCTCCAATCAAAGGACGACGTTGGATATCCATGAAGCAATACAATAACCTCTTTGGATGCATCCTTGGTGTCGAAATAGGAAATATTGAATTGTTGGAATTGAAAGACTTCCGAGTTTGATTTCCAATTCCTTAATTCTTTGCTAATGGTATCTTCAGAAGGACTTTTATCTATTTTGGTATACACAAAAAGAATTACAACAATCAATACGAGCACTGCTAAAATTGTCTTTCCGATCTTTTTCATCCGATTTTTTTTAGCTTATGAGGAGCTGCTATGAACAAGAAAGTAGCGCTACAGGTCATCAATATTTTTGTGTTCATAATTTGATTTTATCGGTTTTTATAAGTGTTCTATTTGATCAAACTTTTCCCGGCTATTAAGGAAGGTTGTAACCATTTTGAAATGAATGATTTTCCAATTCTCCTTCAATATTCACCCATTGAATCTTCCATGAGTCTCCCTCTTTGCCAGTTGCTAAAAACAAAAACTTGTTGTCTGGTGTTACATATGGGTTTCCTTGTCCATGCGTATTTATTTTTTTATCCAATTTTATCGGATTGGACCAATGCCCCTGACCATCACGATGACTAATCATCAAATCAAGCTGATTTCCAACCAAAGCAAAGATCAAATAGTCTTCATTAGGTGAAACATATGGCGTACAGGTTGGTATTTCTGAATTGTTGAAAAATGAGACTTGCTTTGCCTCTTGAAAAACTCCTTTCACTTTTTTAGATCGATAAATGCTCATTTCACTATAGTCAAGGTTACTCGAATGAAAGTAAAGGGTTCCTGAATTGGTAACGGTGGGATGAGAAACCAGCTTACTCCTTAAATTGGGAATGTCTACAAAAACAGGCTCACTCCATCGTCCATTCAATTTCTCAGACTTCCACAGGTGCCATGTTGCACTGACTCCTTCCATTGGAATCGGTCTCGTAGAACTGAAATAAAGAGTATTTCCATCCGGAGAAAAACTCATTCCATGCTCATTGTATTGACTATTAAAAAAAGCAAGTTCGGGTTCGGACCAGCCATGATTTAGGCTATGAATTATATAGACCTGAAAGTTTCCGAAGTTCGTGTCGGAAACTGTGTAATAGTACTCTTTAAGGTCGGGGCTAAAAATTCCTCTATGGATGATTTTTCCTTCGGGAACAAGTTCACTTTTGAAGTCAATTGGAAAATGATTCGGACTCTGTTCCAGAGTATATAGTGTATTCTTATTTTCGGGGACACAGGCTCCAACCAACAAGAATAAAAAGAGGATGTAGAATTTTACTAGAGCTTTATAAAATATTTTTTTGTCAACTATTTTCATCATGATCATCAGTTTAACGATACGGGATCTTTTAAGCTTGAAAAAATTTCTTCGGCATGATCAAATATCAATAAATGTCCATGGTTAGGGTATGTTTTCAAACTGGATCGCTCTATTTGATTCGCCATAAATTCGGCCCACTCATAAGGAACGTTATTGTCTTTCTCTCCTTGCCAAAATGATATAGGAACTTGTGTCTTGCTATAATCAAACCCCCAATCTTTTACCAATATCTTAGAAATCTCATAAGCAACCCCTTTGCTGCCATTTCTATAGGCTTCTGTAAACATATTTTGAAGCACCTTAATCACCGCTGGGTTCTCAAGGATTTTTTTGTCTGAGTCATTCATCATTTTTAAAAAACTTTGAAGTACTTTCTCAGGGTTCTTAGCTATTTGCTTCGCCTGAAACCTTAAGAGTAGGGCAAAGAATTTAGGAAATGATTTTGACACACCAAGCATCAGCTTAATTTTTCTAGACAAAGCTTTCTTATTATGCTTTGTTAGAGGAGCAAATCCACTAACAATAGCCATTTGATTAATTTTCTCAGGAATTTTATAAACAATACCGAAAGCAAAAGGAGCTCCAGCAGACATGGCTGCAACTGAGAATCGATCTATCTTGAGGAACCCCATCAGTTCTTTGATGTCTCGTGCAAATTCAAGAATACTACCCTTTGGATTAAAGTCTGACATCCCATGACCTGGCCTATCTACTGCAATAATTCTTAGCTGATGGGTAATTGTAAAAGAAAGATCATAATGCATTTCTAATCTTGAGCTTTGTGAGCCGGGACAATAGACTATTGGATATCCGTCACGAGGACCGTATTCAGCAAAACCCAGATGTCTTTTATCTCTGAGTTGAATACGCTGTTTGGTTCTATTTATCTTCGTTTCTATTATTTCCGAATTCATTGAGTAAATCTAAATTTATACATCAAGTATACCATTTACTAAGTTCTGAAAGCGTTATATTTTCATTTCATTGCCAAGGCTAAGGTTTTTTGAAATTACTTCAAGGGTCAATCACTTTACTGTTTAAATCATCATTCAAATAATACTCATAGAAACCTCCATCCATAATAAAATAGGCCGATGAACACACTCCTACCATATTTAGGATGGTCTAACCCATTTTGAACTTCAAAGGCTTTAACTTTTTCTCTAAAGGACTGATCTCTTCTTCCAAGGATTTGCTCGTTGTTGTTATACATTTCAATAATAAATCTTCCATAAAAGCCCTTTTTGGATGATCCGTTTAAGTTAGTTTGAAAGGTTTCAACCCTGTTGTAAAAGATTATTCTAATTTTCCAATTAATCCCCAGCCATTAGCTTTTTCTATAACCACACAATGAATTTTGTTTTCACCTTTTTTAAGTGGAAGATATAGTTTGTTGGTATTGATATCTATGTGCCCCATAAATTGGACGCCTTTTTGTCTAAAAGCGTTATTACCATTAAAAAAAAGTTTACCGTTTATAAATACCAAAACTTTATCACTATAGTCAAAAGAAAAAATCTGTGTTTTATTTGTCTTTGAATTGATGGATGTAGTGGCAACCACATATTCTTCCTTATTTCGTTCAAAGCTACCAGAGGTTGTCTTTTTAACATACTTGGATATAGGTAATAATCCAGATGCTTCGGTTGATACCGTAGTGTAATTTTCTTTTGAAAAATCTTCGAATCTTACTTTACCTTCTTCGTAGGGATACGCTTTTGTGATTTCCCAATACCTTATGATATTCATGTCCCTATTTGGTGTTTCTATTTCAGCTTGCTTTTCAGAAATACTGCCATGCGTAACCCTAAAGTTTGAGAATCGGTTCCCAAATAAAGCCCAAAGTCCGATAATACCTTCTTTTTGTTCTGTTCTTAAGTTATCCACAGTCATAACCTTGACGTTATTCACAAATACTTGAACGCTTCGGTTTTTTAATTCTATGCGCAAGGTATTCCAACCTTCATCCTTAAAAGATGTATTTGCTTGGTGTTCCCGATATAGTTGCCAGTTGGATTCGTTGTTAAACATAGGTGTGTACTGTACCGCATCTGCCTGATTGGATTTGTGTAATCGCATGTAAACCTCTTCTAATGTATCGTCTTGTTCCCTAAAGCTGATACCGGCAAAACTTCTTTTAGATTTAGCATATACATCTACCTCGATAGATCCATTAGTAAAATTCAAATTCTTTACTGTTGCTCTACCATTTTTTAGAACAAGGGTTTTTCTATTGTCAAATTTTTCAAACAAGGCATCATTGGGGACGTTCCAATTAGAAGGAATCATCTCAATTTGAGTTTGAGTATTTTGTGCTACTAAAATTTGGATGCCAAATAAGCAGATTACAAGGTAAAGGAGTTGTTTCATGATTTTTTTGTTGAAGAATTTCGGTAGAATTTATCTTGTGGTTTTTTCTTAAGGATGATAAAAATCAGAAGGGAGAACATAAAAGTGAGTATGGCAAAGAATTTCTCGATATGTGTTTTAGCGAAAAGATTTCCAATCGTATTTAAGACAAACAGAAAAAGAAAAAACCATAAAATGATATTTACGAATTTCATTGATATAACCTCTTTCAAATACGTAGCCTTTATAAGGAGCGCTGTACACAAAAGTAGGTTGAGTAGGATTGAAATGCTTTCGAAAATGTACATCTCCATATCACTTTTTAATCTACCTCCCCAGGTGATTTCAAAAGGCACCAGTTTAAATATGACGGTAAAGTGAAAGAATATGATGCCTGCCAATGCCCATAACATTATCTTGATTGCCAATTTGGAATTCATATTTTAAATTACATTGTATTTCATGTCGATTGGTTTGCGAATTAATGTCATACCAATCCATATAAACCAAATGATTTGGCTAATTCCGAAAACCTCTTTGAATATATCAATAGGTAAAACAGTTAAGATACCTGCAAAACCCACAAGCAAGCCTATAAAGTTCAATGACCTTGAAAAAAGGGAACTTTTGAGGTTTATAGTACTTAATAGCAGCACCCAAATCCCCCCAACTATCTCATTGCCGCCACCTAGTCCTTCTGAAACAATACCCACGCTAGACCAGATTGTCATGGCTTTTTCAGGATTCTCAATTCCAATTTCCAATACCAAATTAAGTCCAATATTTGCAATCATTCCACTGGCAACAACCAAACCAACCCAGATGATACCAAAGGCAGATGTAACCAAAGAACTGTTGGGAAAACTATCTTTTACTCGCTGATGCATAACTATCACCAGAACAGCTAGTATTATCCCGAACAAGACGTAGCTAATAAAAGTTATTGAGGATAGCACTAAGTAATTATCTGACAAGAATGCTAGTCTTTCAGTTTCAGATGCTTCTTTGCTCGGATAATCTAATATCCCACCATAGACTACGAAGGCTAAGATGTAAATTAAACCTAATGAAATTGAGGAGAACCCGCCTATTTTTTGAAATGTCTTTATCTTCATAATTAAGATTTTTAATTAATTATTTTTTGAACTCCACCTAAAAAACTTAGGACCTTACTTGCAGCAAAAGCGCCAGCGTATAAGGATTTTTTAATGTCTTTTGTATAAAACCATTCTATGCTAAATGCTGCTTGAAAGGCATCGCCACATCCTGTCGTGTCAATTATTTTATCAACTTCAATTGCTTTTTGAAAGTATCTTTTGTTTTCAAAAAAAGCGATACTGCCTTTTGCCCCCATTGTAGGAACAATCAAAGTTTGCTTTTTTACAGATAGTTCAAAAAGGTCATTTAATTGATTTTCTTTTCCGCTTAAAAAAACAATATCAATATTGTCTATATGTTTTTCTATATAATCTAATCCCAAATAGTCTAAAAAATCAATCACTACCAATTGATCCGGATGTCTTCTATCCAGCAGTTCTATTAAATTGGGATCACCTGCTGGCATGGCTATTATTTGACTATTTCTAACGGAATCCCAGTCATTTTCAGATAATCTGAATGTATCAAAAGCTCCTCCATTCCAACTATCTTCTTTAAAGAACCGATCTCCATTTTTATCAATAAAAATTTTGTTTGATGCCGTAGGTTCGCCACTAGCGTATACTCTAGAAGTATTTATAGTATAGCTATGTAAATGTTGTTGGATAAGATCTCCAAATGTATCTTTTCCAATGGCACCAATTACTGAAATATTAGGTTGACCTAATATTCTACATTGTGTAGCAAAATTTAAAGAATTACCACCTACATATGTTGTGCCGATTTCTGGAAAGAAGTCAACGCAGAAAGAGGTTAAAGCTGTGATTTTAATTGGATTGTTATGCAAAATATTTAGGATTTAGACTGTCTTTAACTGTATTCAAGAGATTAAACTGATAACTTATTCAGAGAATTACCTAGATTATTCTTTGATTTTGGTTATTAATCCATTTAATGCCATCTTCGCTTCTTTCATAATAGGTAAAAAGGGCCAAATATGAGGCATGTTCTCTCCCTCAATCAGTTTGATGTTTACGTTAGCTTTTTTTGCTTTTTTGTAGGCCAAAATTTGGTCAGGATAGGTAATGTCCCTTTCCCCCGCATAAAGAATCGTTTCTGGAAAACCCTCAAAACTTCCATAAATAGGGGAAATGATAGGGTCTTTTAAATGGTAGTCCTTTGCGCACATTTTCTTTGCACTTAACAGCCCTTTTTTTGAGAGCATGGGGTCAAAGGAATCTATCTTATCAATATCTGGATTGGTAAAAGAAGCATCCATTACTGGTGAAATCAATAGTAATTTTTTGGGCAATTGCCATTCTTCTTGTAACAGTCTTTGCACTAAACTTGTGATTAATGTTCCGCCCACGGAATCTCCTAATAAGATTATGTTTTTGGGTTCAAACACTTCAGTAGCCTTCATAAAAACAGCATCAATATTCTCTGAGATGTCACTGATATGAAATTCGGGCGCCTTTGGATAATTGCACATCCAAATTGTGCAATCTGTACTTTGAACAATAGATTTTACGGTATCCCAGTGATGTTTACCAGGACCAGAGATAAACGCTCCACCGTGTATAAACAATATGAGTTTATTTGAATCATTAAGCCCAATTTCAGTAATTGAGGTGTTTAATATCTGTAACCTATTAGTTATGTTCTTTTTAAAGAACTTTCCATTGGGTTTATATACATCTTCTTTGCGTATGGATTCATAATCAATAGGGTCTTGACTAAATTTTTGTTTTAAACCTTTTAATTTGATTATTATGAGTGTAAGATAATATGTAAAGCTATGTTTCATTGTGTATTTTTTATACCAGTCTCTCATAATTGAAAAAAGTAGGAATCGTTAGTTATTTATACGATTTGGTTTTGAGTTTGGGAATTTTGGTAAATCCAAACACATTCAAGTTTGTCAAATTGCGGGTAAACTTTGTAACCCAAATTCTTAATTAAATGTAAACTCAACAGAATCAACAGTACCAGGGCCGTTAATCGTAATCTCTTTTTCAGCAACAGTTTCAGAGTCCACTTTTATTATAAATTTAATATTATATGGCTCAAAAGGAACTCCAATCTCTCCGCCTGAGTTATCTTCATATGTAATACCTAATAGTGTTTGGAAGGGAATTGATTGTTTCAAATATTCCCTTGTCAAAGGTAGATGGGACTGACTATAAGAAGAATTAGAAATTTCCACACCATTCCCTATAATCTTAATTGTTACTCTTGATAATCGATCCGTGTCAGAAGATGTAACAGAAAATGAAATGTCCTTTTTTTTGGGGTAATTATCTCTCGGGTCATCATCTGAAGAACAAGATAATGTTAATAAAGCTAATATAGTTATTGCTAAAAATTGTTTTTTAATCATTTTTCTTTTTATTGATATTCTAGTTTAATCAAGATTCTTTTTGCTTAAATACCATTCTTGCTCAACATCGAAGTCAATACTTACCGTTAGTTTCTCTTCAGTATCAACACTTAATAATTCGAGTTGAGCTTCTCCTTTTACTCGATATTTGCCGGTTGTGTAGTACAAGCTTTTTTCTGTAATTCCTAAATTGATTACATCATTAATTTTTAAGACGTTAGGATAATCAGATACAAGTGCATAGCTTCCTTCTATCTCATGTAATAGATTATTTTTTTTAGTTTCCTCAAAATTTTGTTCACTAATTACACTTTCACCAATTCGAAAGCTTAAACTATCATCTTCGATATCTGAAAAAAGTGGAATTATTTTGTAAGTTCCAACTTCGAGTTTTGGATCTATAGAGTTATGAACTCTATTTAAGCTGATATAAAGTTCATATTTTTCATACATCGCATCGTTCAGTGAGATACCAAATAATGTTAATATGTTTTCTTTTTTCATGGCATTACTACTGCTCATTAGGTAATCTGTAGTAACCCCTTCGTCATTATTGATTTTTACTTTACAGTAATAGTCTGACTGCTCTTTTAAATCGACATTTAAATAATCAAATGATTTTTTTTCTTGGTTTAAAATTGATATCTCTTTAGCTTTATCATGTTTGCATGATTGTAATATTGAAGATATTCCAAAGACGATAATTAATAGTTTTTTCATTAGCTTTAAGATTTGAACTTATTCAATAACTCCGTTTTTTCAATCAGTTTAGTTTTCTTAATTCAACCCTTCTATTCTTCGCTTTTCCTTCTTCAGTAGTATTTGTATCAATTGGTTTTGTTTGGCCAAAACCTTTGCTCTGTAGCCTTGCAGCATCTACATCTTCATCAGTTAGGGCTAAAAGCACAGTTTGAGCCCTGCTTTTAGATAGTCTCATGTTATCCATTGGGTTACCTGTAGCATCGGTGTGGCCTTCTATACTAATTCTTAGGTTTGGATTGTCTATCATCATTTTAGCAACTTCGCCAATAACTTCATAAGATGTGGCTTTGATTCTAGATTTTCCCGTATCAAAATTGATGTACAATGTGGCTACTCCCTCTTTTTCAATAGCCTTAAAAATATCATCTGCTGATATTTTTTCTATAGTTTGTACAAATGCACTGTTTTCTACAATACCTATTCTTTTTGAGGTTGGCGAAACTTGAACACCTATTTTTTTATTCGGTGTCTTAAGGACATAAATACTAACGGGGTAATTCACAACATCGCCTGCATAGAATTCATGCATATGGGCATATATGGCATTAGGGTCCTCTCCCCATTTCTGGATAAACTCATTCGGTATTTGCCCTTCAAATAGTAGTTGTGCCCCTATGGATTTTAAATATTCTGAAATACTTTTTTGAAAGTAGTATTCTTGCCACTCTTTATCACCTTCCATTTCTGTCTTAATCCTTTCTACCCTACCATCTAAAACAAAGGAAGAGTTGCCATCAAAAAATTCGAGTTTATCGAACTCATAAGACGTCGAATATTCTTTATCTACAACCATTCCCTCCGGAGGAGAGATATATGGAAAAGCACCAATATCAACAGTTGATTCGGCTATATCATCCCAATTGAATTGTTTTATTTTTTCTTGATTGGATGTTTTAGTTGCTTTTGATGAATCTGGCACTCTAGGTGTTTTTTTGGATTCAGATAACTTTTTGGTCTTATCGTTGCAGCCTATTATAAGCAACAGTAAGACAAAACTTATTAAGTATGTTTTTTTCATTATTTGTAGTAAGTTTTAATTAAAATCAGTGTCCCAATCTTTTAATTTTTTTACTGAAATTTTATTCTATTTTACGTCTAAAAGTATGTCTGCGCTTACCCAATAAACCTCTCCTTTTTCCACTCCAACCCATCCTTTTTTGTTGGGGTCATTGTATCGTCTGGAATAGAAAAAATACTTTCCATCTGAAGACATGTAAGGACAATAATACCTCCAATCACTATCATAGTTTAAGGGTATTTCTTTCGGTTTAGTCCATTCGCCATTTTTTTTAAACGTTATTTGAAATCTACCCTGTCCATTGGTAATGGCATATCGCTCATCTGGTGAAACATAGGTTATTAGTTCTTTGTGCTCTGTCTTAAGGTTTACTAAAACAGGTGTTTCAAATTTTCCATCTCCCAGGTAATGCGCACGATAGGTCTGCATTCCTCCTTTATTATTGGGTCTGTTTGAACGAAAATATAAACTCCCATCAGCCGTAACCACAGGATAGGTTTCTATATATTCAGTGGAAACTGAAAAATCCACTTTAGAGGCTAACTCCCACTTTCCTTTCACTTTTCTGCTTCTATAAATGTCTGGAGGTATTTTATAAAGTTCTTCTCTAGTAACATCATTAGTATATAACCCTGGGTCAACACCAAGAAAATACATGGTTTTTCCGTCTTTAGTAATAGTAGGGTCACAGGCAACAGAAACTAAAACATCATCGGCATACATTTTAACGGGTTCGATATTGGACCATTCACCATTTATAAGTTCAGAATGATGTATCACAAAACTATTCTCTACAATTCTTGAGAAGAACATTTCTGTATGATCATAATTAAAAACCACATTAAGTTCAATCCTATTAGTATTGACCAAATTAGGAGCAAATAATACCGGTGTTGTGGTAGGAAGCGTTTTGTTGAAATACGAAAGATTGGTACTCTTACAACTACACATAAATATTAATAGTAGCAAGATGGATGGATAGCTATTTACTTTTTTTAAAATATCAATCATATCACAACAATTGATGGATAAAAATCCCAAAGTTCTCCTGTTTTGTTTTATCAGGACCGTAAAAGTCCATATTAAAACCTAAACCCAAACTGGTTCTTTTAATAGTAAGTCCCGTACGTAGATAAAGAAGACTTCTTTCATGAAGGTTATTTTTTAATTTAATGTTATAAATTCCCTGTACTCTGGTGTATAGCTTTAATATATTTGAAATACAAGGCTTAAACTCCATAATACCAACATTTTGAAAGCTAGTGTTTAACGCAAAAGCAATGCTTGAACTAAGAACAAATAGCCATTTGGCATTTGCGGGAAAAAACTGGAAACCACTAGCAGGAACAACTCCCTTTAGAAAATGGTACTGCAGCCCTCCCGTAGCAAACAATTTTTTACTTAATTTATAAGTCAATGCGTTAGAAACAATTAATTCATTAGGGCCATTGGTCTTATCATATGGAGCAGCAATAGTGATTACACTGAAATAACTTAACTTCTTACTGTTCCCTAACTTATTATTTAATATTGACAGATAGTTTACTTTTCGATTACCGAACATCGTTTCTACTGGAATGGAAGATTTTGTTGATTTTTCTGCAGTGGTAGCTGTACTAATTTTTGAAATCCTATTTGCTAAACTATCTTGTTTTTGTTGCGAAAATCCAATGCTCCGAACCATTAGGAATAGAAAAATGCTGATTTTAAGGGTATTGGTCATAACTTGATTTTCTTCCAATCCAAGAAGTATTTTACGCTGAAATTCACTCGTCTATTTTCAAATAGTATTATTGTAGTGGTTATACTGATTCGATGGAATCTTATGTTGATATGATTTTTTGATTATGATAAATTCCATATACATTCAGCAAACCTATCAATAGCTGCTTCCCATCCGCTATCTACGCCCATTTGTTCTTGTGCCAGTTTGTATTCTTCGGTGGGGTGTACCACATTAAATTTTAATTTGGTTTGTAACCCTTGATTCTCAAAGAGTGTTTCCAGAAGAACACCTTCAGTTTTTGGACGAAAATGGGCTTCGGTTACAATTTTAATGGGAGCTTCAATCTCTTTAAATTGGCCTTCAGCAATAAATTCTTGTCCATTTGGCAGCTTCATAATATATTTCCAGGTGTTCCCTTCACTAAATTCGTAATGGTTTATTTGGGTTTCCATTCCTTTGGGACTCCACCATTTGGCAATATGTTCTGGGTTTGTCCACACTTTCCAAACCAGTTTTAGTGGTGCATTAATGGTTCTTTCTAATTCTATTGTTCTATTTTCTTTGCTCATTTATAGGTGTTTATTTAATTGACTTTGATTGTGTCAATGGTTACTTATTCTGTGCGCTCCATAACAAGTTGCCCACGTTCATTTTCAGTAACCTGTTTCAGTGTTTGTCTTGTTGTTTTATCTATATAGAAGGTGGTAATGAATTTATTATCAGAAATGTCATTAGTGGTTTTAACCACCCAAATTTTTCTTTCTTTTCCATTAAAATCAATTTCACTTGACTTAGTGTCCAAAATGGTTGCTTTCATAATTCCAATTTTTGATTTTGGGTTGTAATCAAACATGTATATTGCAGTAGCATATTCATCTTCAAGCGGTAGTAACCGTATTAGATAAGGGTAAAAGTTGCTGTCAAAAAAAGGTTCAATAGTCGTCTCTAAAATTTGAGTTTTAGAACCGGTCATTAAATCTTTATAATAACCGGTGATTTTTTTACCAAATTCCATAACCATTTCTCGTTGAGGGTTTTTTGACGAATGATATAAAGGCTTAAAATTTGTAGAATTAACAACGGTGCTATCTATCCATTGACCATCCGTTTGATTTGGCATTTGTAACTTGGTTATGATAGCAATATTCTCGTTTACTTTAACTAATGAGGTATGAATTTTCCCCATTGGTATTTTTTGAGAATCCACAATAAAGAACATATTCATTGTGTACTTTTCTGGAAATATAAAGGCTTTGTCTATCTTGAGATTTGATGGGTTAATTGCATTTTGAGATATTACTGTTGATGTACTAATTAAGCAGAATAAAGAGAATAGGACGATTTTTTTCATGTTTATATTATTGATTGATGAATGGCAAAAATGAAAATTTGCCAATAGAATATATTTGATATATATCAAATAATAGGGAGCGTAACATATAGATGATAAGAAAGTGAAAATTTGAAGTAACAAAACACTTGTGATAGCGTCTTAGAAATGAAACCTTGAAGATTAAAAAATAGAGAATACGTGGAATGGAAAACTTATTGAGAACCTTCCGGGATATTGGTAATTTGTCCCCCGAAAATGAAAAGCTACTGCTTAGTACTATCGAAAGGGTAGAATACCCATCTAAAACGATACTTCTTGAAGAAGGCAATGTATGCAATAACCTTTATTTTGTAGAGAAAGGTTTGATCAGAATCTATCTCTATAAAGATGGTAAAGATGTGACTTGTTGGATAGGCCCAGAAAATGAATTTGTTGGAGCCATTGGAAGTTTTTTTACAAGAGAGCCAAGCAATAAATGGATAGAAACTTTGGAGCCATGTGTCTTATGGAAATTTGAATATGCTAAATTGGAAGAACTGTTTTCTTCTAGCCGTGAACTCGAAAAAATAGGCCGACTATTTAGTAATCAAGGAATCTTATTGTTAGACAAAAGACTTGACAACATTCATTTTAATACTGCCGCAGAACGTTATGAAATATTCATCAACACTCACCCTGGTATCTTACAAAGAGTTCCGTTAAGCATGATAGCCTCGTATTTAGGAATGACCCAAGAGACATTGAGCAGAATCCGTTCAGGTAGATGATTTTTTGATGCTTTTCGATGAAAAATAGTTTTCATAGAATAGGTTTAGTTAAACCGGCTTTTTTTAAAACTAGTTGGTTTATTAAATTTTTAGGAACTATTCACTTTTCCTATATCATTTCTATCAACTGCTGATTATAATCATCAAGTATATTTGTTGGTAAAGACTTTAGGTAAATTTGGGTGGTGTTTAGTTTACTATGACCAAGCATGGCAGAGATAGCTTGCAAAGGTACATTGTTGAGCATAGCTTGTGTGGCAAAACTGTGACGCGAAACATATGTGGTTAGTCTTTGTTCAATACCACACATTTCCCCTATAGTCTTTAAGCCTCTATTGTAGCGTTGGCGTTCCCAAGAAATCTCTCGCTCTTGTAGTTCTGGATTTTCTCTTTTTATTACTGGGAAAATATAGTCCTCTTTACCCTTTCCCTTTAGATATATGATAAGAATTTGAGCTAATTGCTCCGTTATTTTGATATCATATAGTTTAGAAGTTTTTCTTCTTCTGAATTTGATTCTACCATCTACAATATTTTTCAATTTGAGATAGCACATATCTGTAAAGTTCATCCCATATAATAGAAAAGAACAAATGAAATAGTTTCGGTATCGATACAAAACCATATCCTTCGGAATTTCTAGTTCCATAATTTTTCTAATATCATCAATATTCAGTGCTCGCTTTTCTGTTGGAGTTTGTCGTATGGAATAATTAGCAAATGGATAAGCTTCTTTTTCAACCAGTCCGGCTTTGATACCTTTGTTATAAATAGCCTTAATAGCTCTTAGATAAACTGAAAGACTATTGATGCTGTTTCCTTTAGCTAGATGGTAGCGTTCAAATCGCTTTATAAAGTCATAGTTGAGTTCATTAAACTTTAAGTCTTTTCCTTTGGTAAAAGTCCTTAGTATGGAAATAATTCCTCTATAGCTCCTAGACGTGCCATATTGATGTGAGACTTTCAATTCCTCAGAAAGTAATTCTCCATATTTATAAAATGAATCATAGGTATTGTTTCGGGTGATCCTATTTTTTACCTGAGTAATAGAAAAATAATTAAGCTTTCCCTTATCATATAGTTGATTAATGATATCATTTGCCCTTGCTTCCTCTTTAAGAAGCAAAGTGTTTAGCCTAGCAATGGATTCTACTCTAGTATAGTTCCTTTTAATTGTACATTTTTTAGAATCCCAATATTTCTCTAATATTGAATATCCTGTTGAAATTGATGTTGTTTTTCTGAGATGGGTAAGACGAAAAATGATAGGGTAAGAGCCGTCTTTTTTGGCTCTTCTAGTATCCAATAATAGGCTTAAATACGTCCTCATACACTTCAAGGTAATAAAAAAATTTGCAAACAATTTGCAAACAAATACTTGAAATCAAATGATATGATTTAAAACCAAATTGTATTTAAACAACTAAAAATCAATAAGATATGCTTAATTTAAATTTTGAAGAAGTTCCTTTAAAGAAGCTTCTAAGCAGACGGTCAAAGGTTCGAATCCTTTCGCGATCACGATACTCAGGAAACCACGCCCCTTGGCGTGGTTCTTTTATTTATTGAAAGGCCAAACTTCAGTTTGAGTTTTGGGATAAATAAAAAGCCAAGCGGCGAAAGCTGCTGGGTTTCCTATTTGCAACATTGAGCGCAAAGGAAAACCTGTGGTAATCCTATCGCCAATCACTTAACAAAAAATACCCGTAAAAACGCCCCCTTTTTATTTAAAAGCATCAACTCTCAATCAACATGATCTTCTACGGCGCCACCGATGTCATTTTCTGAATATCCTTCTAGGGTAATCTTATAAACATGGGCGTAATCGGTAGGAAAGGATTCAGGAGCTGATATCACCAAACCTGTTGTATCGCGTTTCCATTGAATTTTAGCCTTACTCCCTAAAAGTTCTATTTCTTCAATTTTAGAATTCAACACACCTATTTCGGTACTAAATGATTTAATCAGTGTGTTATCATTCGGTTGATCCATAACGATAGCATATATTACCTTGTCCGATTTTTTGGTAAATCTGATGTCTGTATTGGTATAAGCTATTTTTATCTTTTCTATTTTATGTCCACCTTCCGGCAGCCGTGTAGGGCCTTCCCCAAAAATTGTCCATGGTCTTGTCCCATAGATGGCCTCTCCATTTACGGACAGCCATTCGCCCATATTTGCCAACAAGTCTTTCATCTCTGAAGGAATGGAACCATCTGGGTTTGGTGGTACGTTGAGCAACATACTTCCATTTTTTGAAACAATATCTATCAAGATATCAATAAGTTCATTCGGATTTTTGAATTTTGCATTCGGCCTATAAAACCATGCCCCGGGTGAAGTATCGGTTAACCAGAAATTAGCTTTAGGTTGGTTGGGCCTACCACGTTCATAATCCCTAACGGCGGTATCCTCATCAAAAGTACTTTCTTTGTAACACACCGCCACTTCCTTGTTCCATTCTAAGCCCTTGTTGTAGTAGTAGGCTAGGAATTTTGTTCGAGATTCTTCGGTCATATTTTCTAACCACCAATCAAACCAAATTAAATCTGGCTGGTACAAATCAATAAATTCTTTGAGTTTTGCCCACCACGATTCGTAAAAATCATTATCTGGAATATTTGATTCTAATTCGTGCGGATTTGTATACAAATCATAGTCTTTTTCAGAAACCCCTCCATATAAATGTGCAGGGGCAAAGAATTTCCATGTAAAGGCATGGTGAAACGAGCCCATAAATTTCATGCCTTGAGCCTCAATTTCTCTCTTAAGTTCTGCCGATGGGTCAATACCCCCATAATTCATGGAATTCCATCGCGTTGTTTTCATCCCACATGGCGAAATTATCATGATGCATGGCAACAGGCCCGGCAAATTTCGCCCCTGATAAGGCAAACAAATCGGCCCATTCTTTTGCATTAAAAGCTGATGGATTAAACTGTTCTATAATATGGGTGTAACCATATTTTTTAGGATTACCATACTTTTTTTTGTGATGGACATAGTTGTTACTAGGTTTTCTAATATTGTTTTTGTTGAGTTTTCCGTTATCGTACATTTTCATACCATGCCAACCACTATAGACTTTTTCTGGGTCTGCCCCGACAAAAGCTGATGATACGGGTCCCCAGTGGGTATAAATACCGAATTTGGCATCTTTGAACCAGTCCGGAGCAGGGTTTACGGTGCGTAAAGATGTCCAATCTGCTTCATAATTCGCTACTTCTTGACTGCGTACAGATAAATGTAAATTACAGATTAATACAAGGGTTAAATAGGTGAATCTGTTTCTTATCAACATGAAAATAGTTTTATTGGGACTCCATGCTTTACTCGCGATAAAATCCTACTTCTTATGTAATAAAAATAAGTTTAAGCTTACTTTTTATACCATACAAATGATTCCAATCATAAAATGAATGTCTTATTACAGCCTAAGAATAGCTTATTCTGAAATTAAATAACTTTAAACGGTACTAGTATACCAACTGTTGAACTCCTTTGTTTATGCTTGTTACACAGGCAACCAATAATTTTAACTCATTTTTGTATTAGAAAAAATGAGGAAGTAATAGTGTTTTGAACTCTTTAGTGGAAATACTTTAATCAGTGGAACATTTATTACATTTGAGAGTCTCTATGATTTAAAATATGTTCTATCTAGGAATAGATTTAGGAAGCTCTTCGGTTAAAGTAGCATTGGTAGATAGTAACACAGGTTCTAGTTTGGCCGTTGTTCAAGAGCCGAGTGAAGAAATGTCTATTTCCGCTATTCGACCTGGATGGGCAGAACAAGACCCTGAACTTTGGTGGACCCATGTTTGTACTGCGATAAAAAGAGTAATCACAGAAAATAATATTTCAGAAAATAGCATACATGGCATTGGTATTGCCTACCAAATGCACGGCTTGGTACTGGTCGATAATTCAGGAAATCCTTTACGAGATGCTATTATTTGGTGCGATAGTAGAGCTGTTGCGATAGGTGATAATGCTTATCGCGCTATCGGTGAAGATGTATGCGATACGAAGCTTCTTAACTCGCCGGCGAACTTTACCGCTTCTAAGCTAAAATGGGTACAAGAAAATGAGCCTGATGTTTATGAACGAATGGATAAGTTTATGCTACCGGGTGATTACATCGCATTTAAATTTACCAATAGTATCAATACTACTGTTTCCGGATTATCAGAGGGAATTCTTTGGGACTTTAAAGAAGATAGTATTTCAAAAGACGTAGTAGCGTATTATCAATTTTCCAAGGAAAATTTTCCTAATCTTGTGCAGACATTTAGCAAGCAGGGGATTTTATCCAAAAAGGGTGCAAGTGAAAGTGGACTTATCGAAGGAACCCCCATTTTATACCGTGCCGGTGACCAACCTAATAATGCTTTGGCACTTAATGTATTTAATCCCGGAGAGGTCGCAGCAACTGGGGGCACCTCAGGTGTTGTATATGCCATAACAGATTCTTTAAGCGCAAAAGAAACTTCTCGTGTAAATAATTTTGCACACGTCAATTACGAAAAAGGAGGGGTGCAGCGCATTGGCAAACTACTTTGTATCAATGGTGCCGGTATTCAATACCGATGGCTTCTAAATAATTTGGATGTCGGTTCATATCAAGAAATGAATGAATTGGCCGATAAGGTCAAGGTCGGCTCTGATGGACTTGTTATAATTCCATTTGGTAATGGTGCAGAGCGAATGTTGAACAACAGAGACACTGGTACACGTGTACTTAATTTAAATTTGAACATACACACGAAAGCTCATATGTGTAGGGCGGCTTTGGAAGGAATCGCCTTTTCTTTTGTTTATGGCATTGAAATAATGAAAGCTGATGGTATGCAGCCAAGCGTTATAAGAGCCGGAAACGATAACCTTTTCAGGTCGAGTTTGTTTTCAAATACCATAGCTACATTAATAGGACAAGAAATTGAAATCTATGACACTACGGGTGCAGTTGGGGCAGCAAGAGCTTGTGCAATTACAGAGAAGGGATACGATGAATTTTCGACCTTTATGAAAAATGATTTTATACTATCATATAATCCTTTAAAGGATATTAAGGCTTATCAAAAAGCCTATCAAAACTGGAAAAAAGAACTAGAATTAATAATCAATTAAGCGAAGTACCATGGCGGTTTTAGGTGACAAAGAATATTTTAAAGGCATAGGAAAAATAAAATATGAGGGAAAAGATTCGGACAATCCCTTAGCATTTAAATTTTATAACCCTGAGCAGATGGTAGCTGGCAAAACTATGCGCGAGCATTTTAAGTTTGCCATGGCCTATTGGCACACCTTATGCGGAACCGGAGGAGATCCTTTTGGCCCGGGAACGAAAAACTTTCCATGGAGTGTGGACTCCAACCCTTTGAACGCAGCGAAAGAAAAGGCCGATGCCGCATTTGAGTTTATTACTAAAATGGGTTTTGATTATTACTGTTTTCATGACTTTGATTTAATCGATGAGGCACCGACCTTAGCAGAATCGGAGAAAAGAATACAAAGTATTGTAGCTTATTTAAAGCAAAAGCAAAATGCGTCAAATGTAAAGCTGCTTTGGGGTACCTCTAACTGTTTCTCGAACCCTAGGTATATGAACGGCGCAGCGTCTAATCCTAATTTTGATGTAGTTGCGAGGGCAGGGGCACAGGTTAAAATTGCTTTAGATGCCACTATGGAACTTGATGGTGAGAACTATGTTTTTTGGGGAGGAAGAGAAGGTTATATGTCCTTGTTGAATACCAATATGAAGCTTGAACAAGATAATATTGGGCGTTTTTTAAATATGGCCAAAGACTATGCGAGGCAACAAGGTTTTAAAGGCACTTTCTTTATAGAACCCAAACCCATGGAACCTACAAAGCATCAATACGATTTTGACGCGGCTACTTCAATTAACACCATCAGGGAATATGGACTTCAAGATGATTTTAAGTTGAATATTGAGGTAAACCATGCCACCTTGGCACAACACACCTTTCAACATGAATTACAAGTTGCGGCGAATGCCGGAATGTTAGGAAGTATAGATGCCAATAGAGGCGATTATCAGAACGGTTGGGATACGGACCAGTTTCCGAACAATATTTTGGAAACAACGGAAGCGATGTTGGTTTTCTTGAAATCTGGCGGCTTACAAGGCGGCGGTGTAAATTTTGATGCCAAAACCAGACGTAATTCAACGGATCTGGAAGATATCTTTTTAGCACATATCGGCGGGGCGGACACGTTTGCCAGGGCACTTTTAATAGCCGATAATATTATTCAGAATTCAGCCTATGAATCGTTACTAGAAAAGCGATATAGCTCTTTTAAAAGTGGAAAAGGTGCAGCGTTCGTCTCAGGAAAATTAGGCCTTATAGACTTATACGCTTACGCAAGCGAACATGGAGAGCCTGAACAAATTAGCGGAAAACAAGAATTATTTGAGAATATCTTGAATCAATACAGTTAATCAATAAATAACTCTGTACTTTGTGAACTAGTCGATTGTTAGAAAACCATAGAAAATGAGATATAGTATACTGCTTTTTAGTTTTCTCCTCTTACAATCTTGTGCAGGTCAAAGTAAATTGATAGATGCTGAAATTGAAACTGTAACTACGGAAAAACTACAATATTACCTATACTATCCGGCAGAATATGAAGAAAACCCAAAAGAACAATTTGGGCTATTGTTATTTCTACATGGTGGAGGTGAGGCAGGTGGAGAACTTGATGAGCTTAAAAAAAATGGCCCTCCAAAATTATTGGTCGAAGGTAAAGAGTTTCCTTTTTTAGTATTGGCACCGCAAAACCCATATAAACGCAAATGGTGGAATGTAAATGCCGTTAACCAGCTCTTAGACTCTATCATAGCTACAAATAGGGTAGACCCTAAACGTATTTATTTGTCAGGATTAAGTCGTGGAGGTAGTGCCGTTTGGGATTTGGCAGTTCAGTACCCTAAAAAGTGGGCAGCTCTAGCAGTAGTTTGTGGCATGGCACCGGTACCTTACGCACATTGGATCAATAAGAAATTACCGATATGGGTTTTTCATGGAGATGTTGACAAAGTAATTGCGGTTGATGAATCGGACAGAATGGTGAAAAAGCTTAAAGAGATGGGGTATGATGTTACCTACACCCGCTACCAAGATGTAGGTCATAATTCTTGGGAAAGGGCATACACTACGGATGAATTATACGAATGGATGGCAAAACAAAAACAAGACTAATGCGAAATCTTAGTTTTATTATGCTGATTCTACTGGCAATAGCCTGTAAACCGAAAGCAGCGAATACAACTTCTACTAAAATTCCAAAAGAGATAAAAGTTGTGGTTACAGATTCTGGTATTCATGTAGAAGAAGAATCTAAGAAGATTCAAGAACCTGTTCTAAAATCATTTGAAGGATTAGCGGACACCACCTTTATTCGTTTAGCGGATTTCAGTCATGATTTTGAATACGATATGCGCTATGCAACGGAAAACAACTTTTTAAAGGCCAAGGTATACGATTGTGCTGAATGTTATACACGAGTGCGGACTGCCAAAGCCTTATTAAAGGCTAATACTGAATTTCTTAAAAAAGGGGTGAAGATTAAGTTTTTTGATTGTTATCGGCCCAATTCCGTACAATATAAAATGTGGAAGATAGTACCTAACCCACAGTATGTAGCAAACCCGGTAAAAGGCTCTATACATAACAAAGGTGGTGCAGTAGACATTACCTTGGTAGATTTAGAGGGTAAGGAGCTGGATATGGGTACTGATTTTGACTTTTTTGGAAAACGGGCTTACCATGATAATTTAGATTTACCACAAGAGATTTTAGACAATAGAAAACTCCTTAAAGAAACCATGGAAAAATACGGTTTTTGGTCTATTCGTACTGAATGGTGGCATTACAATTTGTCCGCCGGTAGCAACGCTAATATTGCGAATTTTAAGTGGGAGTGTGAGTAACTGCTGAAGTTCAAATCTATTCTTTAAAATCTATTGCAAAATCTAGATTGCCCTATGATGACGGCTTTGTTTCTGTTCTGACCAAAAAGTGGAATATAGACGAATGATTTTTTTTGACTATAATACTTATTGATTGGTTCTGGTAAAGGGTAGTTATGTTTCAAACTTAATTTAGAATAGAGTTATTTTTTATCTTAGTTCTTTGTTATACAAGGTGTTTTAAAATCCATATTTGATTCTTCTCAGACTATCCTTTTTTTCTTTTAATTGCAATGGTGATAGTCCGATTGAAATTCGGTTACTGTCCACTTTTTTCAAATCCGAAATCATTTTAGCATATCCACCTCCTTGTGCCTTATAGGTTCCATTAATTTGAGGGTCTCCGTTATATAGATGGTACTGGTCGATAATAGTTCCTAAAGTCCAAGGTGAAGCTTTACCATTTTGTACAAATTCTTTCATTTTAGGAACAAAGTAGTTCATTCGGATACTGTCATCCGTATGTAGAAGAAAAAGTCCTACATCAACTGGGTAATCTCTTGTGTGCGGGCCTACTATTTTGTCAGTTGGATAACCAATATTTTCAAAAATTTCAATAAGTCGATTTTCATGAAGTTCATCAATACTGTCCTGTTTAGCAATATTTTCTTGATAATTTCCATTTCTATAAAGTTGGTCGGCAGTTCGCATTGAAATCAGTTCGTCTCGAAGATTGAAATCTGCATTTTTTTCAAACTCTTCTCTTAATTTTTGATATTCTGAAACTAATCTTTCTCCATATTCTGATTTAAGAAATTCATTGAAATTCTCATTGTTTCCAAACGTGTTTAATTCTACGCCATTTAAGATTTGCTTTTTAGCATATTCATAGGTTATTCCGAATTTTTTTAATATCGCAGTAGTTTCTGTGTATTTGCCAATTTCATTGTAATTAGTTGTATTTATTGCTTCACAAGATTTGAACGCTTCATTATATAAATTGAAGGCTTTTTGGTAGTTCTTTGTTTCAAATTCCCAATCTGCTTTGTAGACAGTTTGGTAATAGTCAGTGATATAGTTGCATTCGGTTTTCTTTTCTGTTTGACAAGAAAGTATAATTATAGCAAGAAGGATTGTCAGTTTTTTCATAATTTTTTGGTAATGTGTTCTAACGGTTTGGGCTAAAGCTTATTGTCCGCCCGAACGCGCCGTTGGGTACCGGCGAGTACAGTTTTATTTTTTCTTGTCCAAAGCTAAATCCCAAAGATTTTGCGGTCTTTATAAAAATACACAAACCTTTCGACCAAGCTCTAAACTCCGCATTACGTTTAGGTTTTGTTGTACTTAGTAATTCATTTTTCCGGTATACATGCTTCTTGATATCCTTTATCAAATTTATAATATAGAGATTCTAATATTCTTGCATTCTTTGCATAATAATCTGAATGATTTTTTTTCAATAATAACATATACTTTAAGAGCTCCTCGCGATTTCTTTCGAAAAAGGCTAAGGTCCCTTTATAATACCACCAGAATTGTTCATCGCAATTTTCGGCATTGTCATCCGCACATTTTTTCCAGTAGAAACTCGCTTTTTCATAATCATTTAAATATCCATACGCTCGTGCAATATGCAAGAAGTCGGCATGTTTATTTCTTGTCGAATCAGATTGAACTTTGTAGAGTAAATAACTTGCTACCTCTAGATGTTTTCCATTTCTATCCATTTCCCACCAAATTGGTTCATTACTCTCTTGTGAAAAAGAGTTCATGGAAAAGGCAAAAAATATTATCCAGATTATTTTTTTCATTATTAAGTACAAAAATTGTATACAGTCACTAGTAACTATATTTCTTTTTTTGAATATCCGTTAAGTGTCATAACCCTGTGATATTAGCAATAACTACTCTTTCGAACAGTCTTTCCCCGAAATACCGTCTATTAAGTTTGTAAACGAACTCATCAAGATAGAGCTGTAGGT
>NZ_JBHULB010000082.1:0-219743 GCF_042684265.1 Croceitalea marina
ATCTAGCCGAGACCTCGATGTCCCTCCTATTTAAGCTTGTTAATTGCTTTCTAAGCTAAAGCTTTAGCTTAGAAAATATTTTGATAATTATAGTATCTTCATCATCAATAACAAACATACGAGCCGAACCGTTAGGCAACATATGAGACAACTGAATATTCACGAATTAGAAAGTAAAGCACATGACTATTTTTTAGATGTGGAGTATGCTCAGCATAATGATGTGAAAAACAAGTTGACTCAACTTATGAATTTTTTATACAGTCAAGATATTTCCAAAAACATTTTGGAAAGGATAACTGAAGATTACAACAATTTGCATCAAAAACTCGAGCCCTTAAATGACCAAACACCTGAAAGAACCAAAAGGGATATCATAGAAACTTTAACAACGCCAGACATCCAAGGTGCGTTAGGATATTTTCTGATTGATAAAAAATTCAAAGAGCCAAGGAAAGTTTCAGCGCACTATATCGATTTATCATGGAGGTGGTACAGTAGAGGACCTAATTATAATGAACAACAAGATGGTTTCAATTTCTATTTTTTAAAACCATTTAAAGAGCTATTCGATTGGTATTTGTCAGAAAGTCAAACTCAAAAAGAATCGGACTATTTTTCATACAAAAGTCAAGATAAAGTATTTGAAAAATTAGATAAACTTGAGGGAATGCTTACAAAACAAGGATTCGGACAGGAAATAATCTTCAATGAAATCGAGGAATTAAAGGAGCTGACCAAAAAGTTAAATAAGAAAAACTGGGGCGAAGTAATCAAAGGTAAATTTGTAGATCTGGCCTTAGGAGGAATTCTGACTAAAGAGGCGGCAATAAAAGCGATAGAATTCCTGACCGGAACGGAATTGAATTTATTGCAATAAATAAGCATGAAATGGACTGAGTACAAAGAACGATTTAAAACCACCCTTTATAAAACTTCTGAAAAGCAAAAAATGGAGTTCGCTCTTGAAATTTGCGAAAAACTCCTGCCAGATTATCACACCTTTACGGACGAAACAAAATGGGGAGATTCAGACATTATTTCTGAGGCTTTGGATTTAGCAAAAAAGTGTGCAAATACTCAGCAAACTAGGGCAGATTTAATAAAGAAGATGGTCGGAGAAGTTGAAAAAAACACCCCAGACATGGACGATTTTGGACAAGTTAGTGGATCGTTAGCTTTAAATTCTTGCACAGCAATTTCAGAGACATTGAACTTTATTTTGGACAAAAAAACAGAACGAATAATTGACATAGGGAGTTTTAGCTATGATTCTACTTATTTTAAAGTTGGGGAGCTAAATCCAAAACTTTCCGATTTGGAAATTGAAAAGCACTCAGACTTGCAAAACGAAATGGAATGGCAGCTGGAAAAAATAAAATACGTTGCCTAGCAAGGGCTATAATTTATAGCTGCAATTCGTTAAATTGAACCTTAGAAACAATCAACGGCTGGATTTGCCACGGCTGGAAATCTTGCGCTTTCCAACGCCGCCACAAATCATAGCCTAACCGGTGTAGTGCATTTAGGCAAAAACTGGAAAATCGAATTAATGAATGAATATTTGTCACCCATTTTACTTAAAGACGAGTTAGTCTTTAACGGAACTATTGACCAACTAAATGAAAAAATACGTTTGGACAACAATAAAAACTTTAGAACCGTGTGGATAGAATACAATAAATTTAAGTTCATTGCCAATTGGTCTTTAGGAACACTTATTGTTAGAGGATTTCCAAAAGCTGCAGACGGAATTAAGGGTTACGCGGAATTAAAAAAAATAGGTGAAAATAAAACCAAAGTAGTGCTAAGAACAGAAGTACGAATTGAATTGTATTTAATCTTGATTATTCTAGCTATTGTTACAATAGGAAATTTAATTATCGGACAAGAATTTCCTGTTTTGATATTCCTATTAGTTCTAGCTTTCACTATATGGTTTTGGTTTGTTTATAGATTACAAGAGAAAATTCTATTTAACAAACTGAAAAAATATCTGACGAATTAATAAAACGCTTTACTACACGGTGTATAATTAATTGCGGGCGGATTTCCCAAAATGGAAATCCTTGCAATCAATTATCTTTAAAGTCTGGCGGACATTTTCCGTTGGAAATGTCCGCAACGAAATCATGTACTGTGTTAGCCACAATTTAAGATATCGTCTTTACTAAAATAGGTTGACTAAAACTTAAAACTAATTAGAGTCACTTATGAAACAACAAAAATTACCATGACGAAAAAAGTAGCTTTTATTTTCTTACTCAGAATTGGAATTAATTCCTCTCTAAAAAATAAATAACCACCGCTAAACTTTCACTCGGGCTTTCCTCCATCGGTACATGCCCCACATTTTTTAGAATCACGAGTGTGTCATTCGGCAAATCTTCATGAAAACGAAGCGCATTTTCTATTGGAATTAAATAATCTTCAGCTCCCCAAAGTACTAAGGAGGGATGTTTTATGTACTTGATTTTTCGATAAGCAGTAGTATCGTTTTTAGACTTGATTCTGTCAATGAAGGCCTGTCGATTTCCTTCTCTAAGCGTGAGTTCGAAATAACGGGTTACCAGTTCTTCAGTTACTTTACTTTTGTCAGCATATACATTCTCAACACTAGTTTTTACAACCGAATATGGTGTTATGTATTTAAACGCATGTTTAAGAACGGGCATCCTTGGTATTTTAAAAGCCAAGGGTTCGCTTGTTGGTTTTGTTGGGTAACCAGAGGCATCAATCAAAATAAGTTTATGTACCATAGCAGGATGTTGAGTGGCAAAATTCCAAGCAATATTTCCACCTAATGAATTTCCACCGAGCACACATTTTTCAATTCCGAGAGCGGTCAGAAAATTTTTGATGAAGTGTACATAGTTGTCGATGCTATAATCTCCATTAGGAAAAGGACCCGTTAAACCGTATGCAGGTAAATCCATTCGAATAACGCGATAGCCCTGTTTTAATTTATATGCCCAATCGTTAAAAGTATGGAGGCTTGCTCCAGTGCCATGAAGCAAAACTAAAGGTATAGTATCATTTATACTCCCCTCATCACGAAAGTGGACGTTCATTCCATCTACAGAAACAAATGAAGATGATGATTGTGCATATTTCTCTTTTAGATCTTCTAGTGGCATATCAGAATGCCCATAAAGCGCCACAACGATTAAGGTCAATACTATAAGACCCACGAAAACTATTTTGAAGATTTTTTGAATTAATTTCATTATCAGTTAGTTAGCTTTTTGTTCTTTTCAATTTATACGATTTATTTAAAACTTTTGACTAAACAACCAAAACTGCCAAATTGCTATTGTACATGCAATAAAAAAATAGCCCAAAAGAAAATAGATGTACTTTATATTGAGAACTAGCTTCTTTTGACTTTCGATTACCTTGACTTCAGGATATCCCCAATATTTGGTTATCAAAAAAGAGACTAATATGGCTACAAACATGGCAATGTACTCCCAAATACATAGCTCTCCAAGCACATAACCTGGAAGGTCTGCCTTATAAATTGGGTTAACCACCAAGAGCGCAAACGCTGCCCAAAATGTAAATAACAAAATGGAAATCAATACAAGATGAATAATTTTTACGGTCTTCATTTTAGGTTGCTAATACTTTAGGAATTCCAAAGTTAAACCATGGAGTATAGTCCACGGTCAAGAAAAAATGCTATTTTTAATAAAAAAATATGCTAATAGGGGAAATTTCCGATAGAACAGGGTTGTCAAGAGATACTATTCGCTTTTATGAAAAGAAAGGATTAATTAAAGTTAGTAGAACCGATTCCGAATGGAATAACTACAAAAACTACAATCAGCAGAATCTTGATAGATTAATTTTAATAAAGAGGGCAAAAGGTTTTGGTTTTACCTTAAACGAAATTTGCGAAATTTTGGAATTGTATGAAATCAATTCAGCAAATTGCGCAACCTTGCTAACGAAAGTGAACAAAAAAATTGATGAAATCGATAGTAAAATCAAGCAGTTAGAAGCTCTTAAAAAAACCATCATCGATAAGGTAAATGATGCGAACAATAATTGTCAATCCTCCTATAAAAATGAAAACTGCTCTAGTATTCAAAGGGAATAAAAACTGTGGCTAAAAATGGCTCCTATGAAATCAAAGCACCCTTCGGCATGCTACGAATTCATATACCAACCCGATGTGCAGCATTACCAATATCTTTTCTATTGTTTTTTAAAGGTATTCATAGGTCCGCTTCCCTCGTGGCGTCCACAACGACGAAAATCAGTACATGTTTTTACATGCAAAGAAAAGTTCTCTGGTGCGGTGCTAATCAGCTAATTTCAGAATCACTTAACATGCTACGTACGTTTTCTGCGTTATATTTGAGCAATGCGATATGTATTTTGCTTTTTCTGCTTCTTTTCTCTTGTTTCCATCAATGGGCAAGATGATTTTTTGGCAAAACAATATTTTGGCGATGGCGAGTTTGAAAAAGCCGTTGTCTTTTACGAGAAACTTGTAAAGAAAAATCCTCGCCGAACCGACTATTCAGAAGGTCTTATTGCCTGTTACCAGCAATTGGAACGTTATGAGGAAGCCGAAAAATTCCTTTTGAGCAAACTACAAGAAGAATTTGTGTTCCCCACCTTTTATATTGAATTAGGGTATAATTATACCCTTCAAAACCTCCCCGAAAAAGCTTCGGAATACTATGAAAAAGCGATAAATTCTTTAGAGGAAAACCCAAATTTCGGGTATAGTGTCGGGTATCGTTTTCAACAATATGCACTTTTAGACGAGGCCGTTTCTGCATACACCAAGGCAATGCGTTTAAAACCAGAATTAAATTACGACTTTCAGTTGGCCAGGATCTATGGGGAAAAAGGTGACATTGAAAAAATGTTTCAATCGTATTTAAAGCTTATTTATGAAGGAAAATCTTCCCGCTCCAACGTACTTAGAAATATAGATGATTTTATTACGGAAGAACCCGACAACACCAACAACGCCCTGCTAAGAAAAACCCTATTGCAAAATGCGCAAAAGAACCCTGATATTCTCTGGAACGAACTCTTAAGCTGGCTTTTTGTGCAACAAAAGCAGTACAAAAGTGCCTTTGCCCAAGAGAAAGCCATTTTTAAGCGTACCGATGAAGTTTCGTTCGACCGCCTTAAAAACCTTGGTGAGATTGCAAAAGAGGAAAACGATATTGAAATTGCAAAAACGGTATTCGAGTATATTAAAGAAAAAGCAACGGATCCAGGGGTAAAGCTTAATGCACAACTTAGCCTTATAGATATCGATCTGTTGAACGCAGATGAGAAAAAATTAAATGCTATAGAAAAAGAGTTTGAGTCTTTGATAGAAACCTATGGCTACCAGAGAAAAACACTACAGCTACAGATAGCCTATGCCAATTTTTTAACCTTCAAAAAAGAAAGACCAGAACCTGCCATAGCTATCTTAAAAAAAGGTTTGGAATTACCGCTGAGCCGTTTTGGCAAAGCCTATGTAAAAATGGCCTTAGGAGACATTTTGGTCTATGACCAGCGTTTTAATGAAGCTTTAATTTACTTTTCGCAAATACAGAAAAGTCTAAAGAATGATGTTCTTGGGCAAGACGCCCGTTTTAAAGTGGCACAGACCAGTTTCTATAAAGGAGATTTTGATTGGGCTTTGACCCAATTGAAAGTGCTCAGAGGTTCGACCTCACAATTAATCGCAAATGATGCCATGCAGTTAAGCCTATTAATTTCTGATAATTCTTTAGAAGACTCTACGCAGACGGCACTAAAAAAATATGCGCGAGCAGATTTATTGGCCTACCAAAATAAAACACAACAGGCTATTGACAACCTAGAAGATATTCTGCAAAACCATAAGGGTGAAAAAATTGAAGATGAAGCACTTTTAAAGCAAGCAGAACTATTAGAATCACAAAGAAAATATGATGCTGCAAGGTTCAATTACCAAAAGATCATAGAATTTTATACCTCGGGGATCCTAGCGGACGATGCCCATTTTCGTTTAGCGCAATTGTATGAAAACAAACTCAACGAACCGGATAAGGCGAAACCACATTACGAGAAAATCATCTACAATTACCAAGACAGCTACTATTTTCCGCAAGCGCGTAAAAATTTTCGAAAGTTAAGAGGAGATTTAATCAATTAATGGTTATTATTGAGCCTATCGGTTGTTGGACAACAAACCAAGTTTGAAATTGTCATTAAAATCAAGAAAATTTGGAAGAAATCATATACAATGTAACCATTAACATTGAAGAGAGTGTGCATGATGATTGGCTCGTTTGGATAAAAACGAAGCATATTCCTGATATGTTGGCCACCAAAAAGTTTAGTAAGGCCAAAATGTGCAGAGTTCTTGTTGATGAAGATATGGGAGGCATAACCTATTCCGTACAGTATACCTGCAAGAATATGGAAACCTTGCAGGCATACTACAAAGAAGATGCCGATAACATGCGGAGTGAAGGCATGAAACTTTTCCCTAACAAATTCGTGGCCTTTAGAACAGAAATGGAGATTATTACAGAATTACATTCGTAACGTTCACTACGATTCGGTTGAATTACTATCGTACACTAAAATATACCCATGGCTAAATCGCACAATAAAAAAGGTTCGTTCAAAAAAAATAAGCGTGCTGCCAACGACCATGACAGTAGTGCCGTTAAAGCCAAAAAACATTTAGGGCAACATTTTTTAAAAGACGACAAAATAGCGCAACAGATAGCAGAAACCCTTTCTTTAGACGGTTATTCAAATGTAATCGAGGTAGGCCCAGGCACTGGGGTATTGACCAAGTTCTTATTGATGCGAGGTATTAATTTGGTTGCAATGGACCTAGATTCCGAGTCCATCGTCTATCTTAACCATAGCTTTCCGTTAGAGCATCCTAAAGTAGTACAAAAAAATAGCAGCTTTAAAGTGCTTGAAGCGGACTTTCTCAAATACAATTTAAAAGAACTCTATGGCGATGAGCAATTTGCCATAACAGGAAATTTCCCCTATAACATATCTACCCAAATTGTTTTTAAAATGCTTGAAATGCGGCAACAAGTGCCTGAATTTTCAGGTATGTTCCAAAAAGAAGTCGCACAACGCATCTGTGAAAAAGAGGGTAATAAAACCTATGGTATTCTCTCCGTTTTGGTGCAGGCGTTCTATGATGCAGAATATTTATTTACCGTTCACCCACAAGTCTTTGATCCTCCACCAAAAGTGCAATCAGGCGTTTTAAAACTCACTCGAAAAAAAGATTTTCAACTCGATTGCGACGAAAAACTTTTTTATCAGGTAGTAAAAACTGCTTTTAACCAACGCAGAAAGACCTTACGGAATAGCCTTAAGTCTTTTAATCTTTCTGATAATCTCAAAGAAGATACTATATTTGACCGACGCCCAGAACAGATGGCCGTTAATGATTTTATTTCATTGACCAAGCGAATTGCAAATGACACCGTTTAAACTCACAGATGAACTTTTAGAAGAAATTCAGTTACTGATAGAACATCAGAACGATGTCGATCTGCGGGCAAAAATGAAAGAATTTCATTATGCCGATGTCGCTGAAATTGTCAATGAACTAGAAGTAGAAGAAGCTACTTATCTTATCAAACTTCTCGATAGCGAAAAAACTTCCGACATTCTTACGGAGCTTGATGAAGACGTACGGGAAGCCATATTAAACAATTTATCCCCTAAAGAAATTGCCGGGGAGATTGAGGAACTGGACACAGATGATGCGGCGGATATTGTTGGTGAACTGCCAAAAGAAATCGTTCAAGAGGTAATTTCTGAAATTGAAGATCGAGAGCACGCCAAAGATATTGTTGATCTTCTTAGATACGATGACAATACCGCTGGAGGATTAATGGCAAAAGAATTGGTTAAGGTTAAAGAGAATTGGACCGTTACCACCTGCGTAAAAGAGATGCGGGCCCAAGCAGAAAACGTTACAAGAGTGCATTCCATTTATGTGGTTGATGATGATGACAAGCTAAAGGGCAGGCTTTCCCTTAAAGATTTGCTCACAACTTCCCCAAAAGCACATATTAAAACGGTTTACATTCCGAAAGTAGATTCTGTTAATGTGAATGAAAAGCCTGAAGAAGTTGCTAAGATTATGTCTAAGTATGATCTAGAGGCAATTCCGGTAATCGATGAGATTGGAAGATTGGTAGGTAGAATTACTATTGACGATATTGTTGATGTCATCAGAGAAGAGGCAGACAAAGACTATCAAATGGCCGCGGGTATCTCACAAGATGTTGAGGCCGACGATAGTATTTGGGAGTTGACCAGAGCGCGACTACCATGGCTGGTATTAGGTCTCTTTGGCGGTGCTGCCGCAGCTGTTATAATGGGAGGTTTTGAAGAAATGTTTAGACAATACACGGTTTTATTTCTGTTTACACCATTGATTGCGGCTATGGCCGGAAATGTAGGGGTACAATCCAGTGCCATAATTGTGCAAGGTTTGGCCAATGATGATATTAAAGGAAGTATTGGAAGCAGACTCATAAAAGAAATGCTTTTAGCCCTGTTAAACGGTGTTATTTTATCCGCTCTTTTGTTAATTTTTACTTGGTTTTGGAAAGGTGATTTTTATACGGCACTTGCCATATCCGTGTCATTGATAGCTGTTATAGTGGTTGCCGGTTTCATTGGTACTTTTACACCCTTATTTTTGCATAAAAGAGGCATAGACCCAGCCATTGCTACTGGGCCTTTTATTACTACAAGCAATGATATTTTCGGAATTCTTATTTACTTTATGATTGCCAAACTAATCTTAGGAATTTAATATATATCGTCATGAAACCTATAAACCTAAAAGAAAAGCATGCATTGTTTTCTAAACAATGGCATCCACATCAAATTGCAACCGTAGACGACATGCAAGTGATACTGGCAAAAATACAGGGCGAATTTGTTTGGCATGCCCATGAAAACGAAGATGAGCTCTTTCAGGTTTTAAAAGGCACACTTTATATGAAATTTCGCGATAGAACCGAAGAAGTCAAAGAAGGTGAAATCATTGTTGTACCAAAAGGTGTTGAACACTGCCCTTCAACCAAAGATGGTGAAGAAGTACAACTGCTATTGTTCGAAAAACAAAATACGGCCCATACCGGAGACGTTGCACATGAACTAACGCAAAATCATTATCCTAAAATTTAGAGGTTTGAGCTGATTATTTAAATAATGCAATGGGTCAACTCAAAAAGTTCAAGGTTCAACTGACAACGGATTACTGATTACTGATTACTGATTACTGATTACTGATTACTGAAAATATGAAAATCCTTCACGTAGATACAAATCATCCTTTACTCATTGAGCAATTTGCTGAACTGGGCTTTGAAAATCATGAAGATTACACTTCGAGCAAGGAAGAAATAGAAGCTAAAATCCACCTTTACGATGGCTTGGTCATAAGAAGTAGGTTTACCATTGATGAAGAGTTTTTGAACAAAGCGATAAATCTAAAATTCATAGGGCGAGTTGGTGCAGGGTTAGAAAATATTGCCATCCGTCACGCAAAAGAGAAAGGCGTGTTTTTGGCCAACGCACCAGAAGGTAATCGAAATGCAGTCGGCGAACATGCTTTGGGCATGCTATTATCTTTAATGAACAACCTTACCAAGGCGCACAGAGAAGTTAGAAAGGGTAAATGGGATCGAGAAGGAAATCGTGGGGTAGAGCTCGATGGTAAAACCATCGGTATTATTGGTTATGGCAATATGGGAAAAGCCTTCGCACAAAAATTAAAAGGTTTCGATGTCGAAATACTGTGTTACGACATTAAAGGTGGGGTAGGCGATGAAAATGCAAGACAAGTAGGTATTCTAGAATTACAACAAAAATCAGATGTTATCAGCTTGCATGTTCCACAAAACGACTTATCTATAGGTATGGTAAACACCGAATTCATAAATGCATTTAGCAAATCTTTTTGGCTCATAAATACCGCTAGAGGCAAATGTGTTGTTACCAAAGACCTGGTAGAAGGACTAAAATCAGGAAAAATTCTCGGGGCAGGTCTTGATGTGTTGGAATATGAAAAAAAGTCTTTTGAAAACATGTTTACAAAAAGACCCAAGCCCTTTAAATATCTAAGAAAAGCCGGTAACGTTATTTTAACACCGCATGTTGGCGGATGGACAGTTGAAAGCAAAGAAAAACTGGCACAAACCATTGTCGATAAAATCAAAGCTGAATTTTGCTAAATTTAGCTGTGAAGAAAACCATTCTTTCATTTTCGGGTATTATAATAGCTTTATTGATTCTATTTCAGTTAAGCAAGTATTCTTATGCTTCAGGAGACATCTCAATAGAAATCATCATTGCCATCGTGGCATTGGTGTTTTTAGGTATTGGCATCTACCTCAATAAGAAAAGCCTGCACAATATCAATACTCCCACTTTAAAAATAAACACTGACCAAATTGAAAAACTGGGTATTAGTAAAAGAGAGTATGAAGTTTTAGTTGAAATATCCAAGGGGCTTTCCAATAAAGAAATTGGCAATAAACTTTTCGTTAGTGAGAGTACCGTTAAAACACATGTCTCTAGTTTGTTGGTAAAACTAGATGCTAAAAGACGTACCCAAGCCATACAAAAAGCGAAAAAACTACACATTTTGCCTTCATAAATGGTAATTTATACTTAAGTACCAGCTATTTAGTACTTTAGTATGACTGCGTGTCTGCGGCCTAATTCTAATTTTGAGCTCGTATTTAAAACTTAGAAATTATGAAAAAAACTGTTTTACGTTTCGGAATTTATGGCGCTATCACCATTTGCCTCTTATTTCTTTTAGGATGGTATATCGGTAAAAATCTTGACTACGGTGGCCAAGAAATTATAGGATATGCCTCAATGGTAATTTCATTAGGCTTTGTCTATTTTGGAATAAAACACTACAGAGACAAAGAAAATGAGGGCACCATTAGTTTTAAAAAAGCATTGATTATTGGTTTGTTAATAAGCCTAATTACCGCCTTGGCATTTGGTGTATTAGATGTTATCTATATTGAATTTTTAAACCCCGATTTTACGACGGACTATTATGCGACCGCTGTAGAAGAAATGCGCAATACCATGTCAGCTGAAGAATTTGAAGTTAAACTGGCTGAGCTTGAATCACAAAAAGAACTATTTTCAAATCCGCTTTTTTCTTTTCTGCTCATGGCTTTTACCGTTTTTATAATAGGGTTTATTATTTCATTGATATCTTCATTAATACTACAACGAAAATAAACAAGAACTATGACTATTGAAGCCAAAACAGTAGATGAGTACATCTCAAAACTACCTGAAGACCGAATAGCGGCAGTTTCTAAATTGCGAGAAACGGTTAAAAGTAATCTCCCAGAAGGGTTTGAAGAATGCATCAACTATAAAATGATCGGGTTTGTTGTACCACATTCTATCTACCCATCAGGCTATCATTGCGACCCAAAGCTTCCACTCCCCTTTATCAATATTGCTTCACAAAAGAATTTTATAGCACTTTATCACTCCGGCATTTATGCCGATAGTAAGTTGTCGGATTGGTTCGTAGCTGAATATTCAAAACATGTTAAAACAAAATTGGATATGGGCAAAAGCTGCATCAGATTTAAAAAAATAGAACATATTCCTTATGATTTGATAGCTGAACTCTGCCAAAAGATGACCATAAAAGATTGGATTACACTTTACGAAAAGAATATAAAAGGATAAAAATTTCCATAAAAAGAGTAGCGAATTTAAAATATTAGCATTGTTCCCTTGAGGGGGACTTTAGGGGTGTAATTTAATAACGGGGAAAAATCCTGAAAACACAGTACTAACAAAAAATATACATAATGAAAAATAGAGTAACTGGTTTAGGTGGGTTTTTCTTTAAAACAAAAAATCCCGATAAAATAAAAGAGTGGTATAAAAATCATCTCGGTTTGAATACCGACCGATATGGTTGCACCTTTTGGTGGAAAGATAAGGAAGGTAACGATTGCTCAACCCAATGGAGCCCGATGAATGAGGATACCAACTATTTTAAGCCATGTGAAAAGCAGTTTATGATGAATTTCAGGGTCGAAAATTTAAAAGAACTTTTGATCGAACTAAAAAAGGAAGGGGTTACCATTGTTGGTGAGGTAGAGGAATACGAGTATGGCAAGTTTGGTTGGATTTTAGATCCTGACGGCAATAAGTTAGAGCTATGGGAACCTGTTGATAAAGCATTTTTATAGGTATTAAATTATTTGCTACTTTTAAACACGTTTAACCAACAAATTAAAATTATGTCAGAAGAAAACAAAGATTTAGGAGATAAGGCCGAAGAAGCTGCAAATGATTTTGCCGAAGGGGCGAAAAAGACTGCCAATGAATTTTCAGAGGGATTAAATAACGCTGTAGGCGGTGGGGAAAACAAAAAAATTCTAGTTGGAATTTTAGCTATAATTGTAGGGTCTCTAGGGGTACATAAGTTCTTATTAGGATACCAAAAAGAAGGATTTATTTTATTAGGAGTTACAATTGCAGCTTATGTTCTTTCTTGTGTAGGTGTTGGCCTATTATTTGTATGGATTCCGGGACTTGTAGGTTTAATAGAAGGAATCATTTATCTGACCAAATCAGACGAAGAATTTTACAATACCTACCAAGTCGGTAAAAAGCCTTGGTTCTAAAAATATAGCCAGAGAATTCTACTCTGGCTTTTTTATTTCAATTTATCATCGTAATATTGCAATATATAAATATATAATGGGCATTACCAAAACGCAAATTTTCAATCAGAACCAGAATCAAATGGCCACCATTTTTAAGGTTTTGGCCAACCCTGCTCGCATTGCCATACTGCAATACATAAGCAAACAAGAGTCTTGTATCTGTAATGATATCGTTGATGAAATAGGTCTGGCACAGCCAACCATCTCACAACATCTGAAAGAATTAAAGAGCATCGATTTAATAAAGGGTGAGATAGAGGGAAAAAAAGTATGCTATTGCATCAACTTAGCTACATGGAGTAAAATACAAAGCACCTTAAACACTTTTTTCAATACAACTAAAAGCAATTGCTGTTAAAACAATTTGATATGAAAACAAAAGAATTTTTAGAACTATTAAACAATCATAAAGAGAAATCGCTCCTTTTTGAGTACAGGCCTGGTACTTTTGTTGGGGCCAACTACCATATCACCGAAATTAAGAATACCACTATTGATAGTGTAGATTGTGTTGCTGGAGTTGATTTTTGGAAAGAGACCATTGTTCAGCTTTATGAAAGCCCTGAAGAGTTGGATAAAACAGCATTTATGACTGCTGAAAAAGCACTCGCTATTCTTGACAAAGTCGATAGTATTAAACCAATGGTGAAAGATGCAGAACTCAAAATAGAGTACAGCAATAACAACTTTCATACCGCGCAACTTTTCATAAAAGAGGCTATTTGGAACAACGAAAAGCTTGTTTTTAAACTTGCAGTAGAAAAAACCGATTGCAAGGCCAAAGAAACCTGCGGAATACCTACAGAAAAAGAAGTAGCTACAGAACCTTGTTGCTCGCCAAGTAATGGATGTTGTTGAGACATTTTTTTAAATAGACAACTCCATGGTAATCAGAAGTATGACAATTAGAGATTGGCAAGAAGTGGCCAAGATTTATTTGGAAGGAATTTCGACAGGTTATGCAACCTTTGAAACTACCGTTCCAGATTTTGACAGTTGGGATAACGCGCATCTTAATGAATGCCGATTAGTAGCTGAAAAAGAAAATAAAATTTTAGGCTGGGCCGCCTTGTCACCAGTATCAAGTAGATGTGTGTATGGGGGCGTTGCAGAAGTTAGTGTTTATGTATCAAGTAATTGTAGAGCGCTTGGAGTTGGCAAAACACTCTTGCTAAAACTAATCGAAGAAAGTGAAGCCGCAGGTTATTGGACTATACAGTCCGGTATTTTTCCAGAAAATACGGCCAGTATTAAATTACATGAAACTGTTGGTTTTCGATATATTGGAAAACGTGAGAAAGTTGGAAAAACAAAAGAGGGTTTCTGGAAAGACAATTTATTATTCGAAAAACGAAGCAAAACCATTGGTATTTGATTAAAAATGAGAGATAAAATGCAAAAGCTGTTCCCTAAAATTGAATCAACGCTACAATCACTGCTTCCAGAAACCATTTCCAATCAAAGAAAAGAAAGTCTTGACCCTTTGGCCATTTACATAAGGGAGAAAATTAAAACCAAAGCTTCAATTCAGCTTAATTTTATTTGTACCCACAATTCTCGTAGAAGCCACCTTTCGCAAGTTTGGGCACAGGCAATAGCCTATCATTTCGGCATAAAGAACATACATTGCTATTCTGGAGGAACAGAAGCTACTGCACTATACCCTATGGCTGCTGAGGCTTTAAAAAATTCAGGATTCCGTATCCAGCGAATTTCTGAAGGTGATAATCCCATATACTGCATAAAGTACACGGAAAATGCCCACCCTGTAATCGGGTTTTCAAAAACCTATGATGATGGTTTTAATCCTAAATCAAATTTCGGAGCTATATTAACCTGTGATTCAGCCAATGAAGCTTGCCCTATCGTTCAAGGCGCGGATGCACGATTCCCAATAACTTTTAAAGACCCAAAAAAATTTGATAATACACCGCAACAGGAGGAAAAATATTTAGAGCGAAGTCTTCAGATTGCGAATGAACTGTATTATGTTTTTAAAAATGCTTTGATTTAAAGTTCGATAAACCTATTTCACCTCATAATTTATAGGCAACATATCTCCCACCCTACTTTTACCCATTTCACCACCAAAAAGTAGTTTATCGGGCGGGCTATGGTTTCCGTAAGAGTCAATGATAAATTCGTCTGTCTCAAATTGAACAAACGACTGTTCGATACCATCATATAAGACACCAACCTGTTTCTCTTCAGGATATACAAAGAGTATATCTTCCACCGTTTTTACCGAGAACAAACTACTAAATGAAGAGATACGCCCCTTCGTATAAAACTGAAAATCTTCTTTTCTTAACCTATTGCTATAAAATGCCCTTAAAAAATGTAGTTTTGATCCAAAATATGTCTTTTTTCGTCGTTTTTTAACAGTTCGCAGCACCTTTTTATACTTATCTTCAAATTGCATAAAGCCTACATACAGCACTTCTTTTACATCATCTTTGTCTACAGATCGCTTGTGTAAGACTGCCTGAAAATCTTCTAGATAATAGGTGATTTTATAACCTAGCTTTTGATTATCTACTTCCAAAGGTTTATCAGCAAAAGCATAGAGTATCTTTTTTGAGTTGTTATAATACAACCGCAAATCCGATTCGTTGACAATCTTACACCGCTTATTTTTAACCCCTAAAAATTCTCTTTTAAAAACCATTAACTTTTTAGCTCTTGGCCAAGCATCAGGTTCTAATGTTATGCCTTCCAATGCTACTGGCGCTTCTTTTAGCAAAACCCTAAAAAAAGACGTATCCAGTTTTGGCAATGAGATACTTTCATAACCCAAAGATCTTATTATTAGCGGAGCATTGAATTTTTTTTCCGTTTTTAAAACAAATTTTCCGTCCACATCGGTAATCGTACCTATTGAAGTACCATCAAAAAAAATAGTTGCGCCAACAACAGGTTCTTTTGTAATTTCTGAAAGCACTTCTCCGCTTATCACATACTCTTGACAAAAAGCTGTGCTAGTTACAAACAGAAACAAAATTCTAAATCCGATTTTTCTCATAGGTATTGACTAAGATTGTTGATGTTTGCGCTCCAGTTCAGCCTGAAACTCTTCCATAACTGGTTTTACGGTACTCTCGGGCAAATCGGCAATTTTGATGTACATCAACCCATCAACGGAATTATTGAACAGCGGGTCAACATTAAAAGCGACCACTTTGGCATTTTGCTTTATATACTTTTTTATAAGCACCGGGAGACGCAGACTGCCCGGTTCAACTTCTTCGATCAAACGGTCAAACTTATTAAGGTCTGCTTGGGTCTCGTCAAACACAAATTCTTTATCGGCATCTTTGAGCTTTACCTTAAACTCTTTTTTAGGGTGAATATATTGGGCTACATAAGGATCCCAATAGTTCGATTTCATAAACTCGATCATCAAAGACTTTGAGAAATTTGAAAACTGATTGCTAATACTTACCCCACCTATTAAATATTTATGTTCCGGGTAGCGCAAGGTGGTATGCACAATGCCCTTCCATAACAAAAACAACGGCATTGGCTTTTGCTGGTACTCTTTTACGATATAGGCCCTACCCATCTCAATGGATTTTGACATCATTCTAAAGAGTTCTGGCTCAAACCGAAACAAATCCTGCAAATAAAAACCGTCGATACCATGTGCTTTGAAAATTTGTGCCCCAAGCCCCATACGATAGGCGCCCACAATCGCCTTGTCTTGATCATCCCAAAGAAAAAGGTGATGGTAATACGAATCGAACTTATCTAAATCTATAGCATTGTTGGTACCCTCCCCTATTGCCCTAAAAGTAACTTCGCGCTGCCTACCTATTTCTTTTAAAATAAAAGGCATGTCTTGTTCTTGGGCCAAGAAAACCTCGTAATTCTTACTTTGTAGCAAACGGCATTCTTTTTCGCGAAGCTTTTCAATTTCACCTTGAATAACTTCCGTACGAACTGCGGAAGCTATCTTTTTGGGCGCTTTCGGAATTTTTAATGTTGTCGGTACTTTATCCAACAAGCGTTCCTTTTCAAATGCATTGGCCAACAAATAGGTTTTTTTACGGAGCAATTCTGTGAAGTCTTCCAAGGTTTCTTCCTCTTTCTGCATTTTTACAGAAATGGGCTGCCCTATTCTCACTTTTATAGGTCTTCTGCGTTGGGTGGTAACTTCAGATGGCAGCTTAGCTGTTCTAAACACATCACTTATCTTAGAAAGGCGGTAAAACAAACGACTATTTTTCGCATGAAAATAAATAGGCACCACAGGTACCTCAGCTTTTCGAATTAATTTAAGCGCTGCTTCTTCCCAGGGTTTATCAACTACCAATTTACCATCGCGATAGGTAGACACCTCACCTGCCGGAAAAATACCTAGAGGCTTACCTTCACGAAGATGCATCAGGGCATTTTTGAACCCCGCGATACTACTCTTTGCATCTTTATGGTTTTCAAAAGGGTTTACCGGCAATATAAACTGTTTCATAGGTTCAATCCTATTCAGCAAAAAGTTGGCGATAATCTTAAAATCAGCCCTTTGTTTGAGCATTAACTGCAATAATAGCACCCCATCGATACCGCCCAGCGGATGGTTGGATATGGTAATGAATGAACCGTTTTTAGGCAACCTTTTGAAATCTTCTTCAGGTATTTCAAAATCGATTTCGTAGTGGTCAAGAATGGCATCTAAAAAAGCTGAACCCTCAATATGTTTATTGTTATCGTAAAATCGGTTTATCGAGGTAATCTTAGTTGCCGCCATAAGTAACCAGCCCACAAAAGTTCCAAAAACACCATACTTGTCTAGGTTTATGACTTTTGCAACTTCTTTAGCAGATACCAACCCCATGAATACAAAATTTAGGTAATGGTAAATATAGGAAAATACAGGGATCGCGAGCGAATTGCCCTGTTATTTTACAACCAACTGAATGGTTTCTTTGCCCCGTTGCTCTACCAAAACCGTATACCCATTTAAGATTTTTTCAACCGAGTTTTCGTCAAAATGACGAATGGTGTAAAGCGACACGCCTTCTTGACAGCTTACCTTAAATTTTTCTTGTAATACAGAAAGTATCTCTTTTAGACCATCAAACTTATTATCAAGACATACTGAAAAACTAATGGCAGAATTTTGAATAAGATCTACTTTTAGTCTGTAATCATGAAATAATTTGAATATTTCGCTCATGTTTTCTTCAACGATAAAAGAAAAATCCAACGAAGATAGTTTGAGCAACACTTGGTTCTTCTTTACAATAAAGCAGGGTACTTCGGGTGAGATTTTCGTCCCCTTCCCAACAGTGGTTCCAGGCTCTTTAGGGTTCACAAACGATTTGACGTGCAGCGGAATTTCTCTACCCTGAAGTGGCTGCAATGTTTTTGGGTGTATTACCGATGCTCCGTAAAAAGCAAGTTCAATAGCCTCTCGATATGATATTTCATTAAGTAACTGTGTTTCATCAAAGTGTCGAGGGTCGGCATTTAGAACACCTGGTACATCTTTCCAAATGGTAACAGATTCGGCCTTTAAACAATAGGCCAAAATCGCAGCGGTATAATCGGAGCCTTCACGACCCAGGGTAGTTGTGAAATTGTTTTCATCACTTCCTAAAAAACCTTGTGTAATATTTAATTTATTCTTGTTTACCGCAGAGTTCACTTCTTTTTGGGTTCGCTCCCAATTTATTTGCGCATCTCGATAGCTATTGTCGGTTTTTATTAAGTCACGCACATCTAACCATTGATTAGCGAGGCCCACTTCATTCAAATAGGCACTTACAATTGTGGTAGAAAGCAATTCTCCATAGCCTACAACTTGATCATACACAAAAGCATATTTAGGTGATTTGTTCCACATTAAAAAGCCCCTAAATTCTTCAATAAGAGCGTTTACCGTATTATGGATTTCATGATTCTTTATTTCAAAAAGGTCATTGATTATTTTCTTGTGACCATCCCTGACATCATCTATGGCTTCTTCTAAGCCATTTTTACCATCAAAGTAAGCGTTTACCACTTTTTCCATGGCATTCGTAGTCTTGCCCATAGCTGAAATCACCACAAGCGTATCTTTATGGCCAACTTCTTTTAAGACCTTTACAACATTCTTAACGCTGTCGGCATCTTTTACAGAAGCCCCCCCAAACTTAAAAATCCTCATATATTCTCTATAAATCTTTGCATTCCTGCTTCGTCTAACTGCACCACATCCCAATCACGCATAACATTTGCGCCTTTACTTTCATAAAACTTTATGGCAGGTTCGTTCCAATCTAAAACTTCCCAGCTAATTCTTTTAACACCAAGCTTGTGGCCATATTTCACCACGGCCTCTAATAAAGCCGTACCCAAACCACTCCCTCTCATTTTTTCGGTAACTATTAAATCTTCTAAATGTATCACGGGACCTTTCCAAGTAGAATACCTTGGATAGATCAAAGCAATTCCCACCAGCTCGTTATCGGTCTCTGCAACAAAACAATGGAACAAGGGCTTGTCTCCAAAACCATCGCGTTGCAAATCGTCACTGGTCACGTCAACTGCATGTGCTTCATGCTCAAATCTGGCCAATTCATTAATCAGCCCCATCACCTGTGGCATGTCTTCTTTTACCGAATCTCTGATTGTAAATTCCATAATTGTTACAAATAAAACAATTAGTTATAATACAAAACAACAATAGTGCGACGAAATCGTTGTAGTATCACAAAATGAGCGATATTTGTTGCCGATAAAAACACAAATCTGTTGATGGAGAAAAAAAATAAAACCCTTGGCGAATTTATTATTGAAAACCAATCAGAATTTCAATATTCTACCGGAGAACTCTCTAAGTTAATCAATGCGATTCGATTAGCAGCCAAGGTAGTCAACCATGAAGTCAACAAGGCGGGTCTAATCGATATTTTAGGCGAGGCCGGAGATACTAACGTACAGGGTGAAGACCAACAAAAGCTTGATGTATTGGCCAATGAAAAATTTATTCAGGCCCTAAGAAAACGAGAAATTGTTTGCGGAATAGCCTCTGAAGAAGAAGACGATTTTATTACCATTAACAGTCAAGATGAAAATCATCAGAACAAATATGTTGTTCTAATCGACCCTTTAGATGGTTCTTCAAATATTGATGTCAATGTATCCGTTGGTACCATTTTTTCAATTTATAGAAGGGTTACACCTGTTGGCACCCCAGTAAAACTTGAAGACTTTCTTCAGCCCGGAAAAAACCAGGTTGCGGCGGGTTATGTAGTCTATGGCACCTCTACCATGTTGGTTTACAGTACCGGTCATGGTGTTAATGGGTTTACCTTAAACCCCGCTATTGGAACATTTTACCTTTCGCATCCAAATATGCAATTCCCTGAAACCGGAAAAATCTATTCCGTTAATGAAGGTAACTACGTGCATTTTCTGCAGGGTGTGAAAGATTATATTAAATATTGCCAAGAAGAAGATGGTGACCGACCATATACTTCACGCTATATTGGCTCTCTAGTTTCAGATTTTCATAGAAACATGATCAAAGGAGGTATTTATATGTACCCTAAAAGTAGTGTTACCCAAAACGGAAAGCTTCGACTCTTATATGAATGCAACCCCATGGCCTTTATCGCAGAACAAGCCAATGGTATGGCAATCGGTGGAAAAAATCGGATTTTGGATATTGTACCTACCGAGCTTCATCAGCGCGTTCCTTTCTTTTGTGGAAGCAAAAAGATGGTAGAAAAGCTTCAAGAATTTTTAGACAAGTATCACTAGAAGCTACTTACCCATCAGGTACTGATAATCTTCAAATGCAATTTTACCACAGAAGATATCAAATGATTTTTTTACGATTTCCACGGCTTTGTCTGGCGAATACCCCAAACCTATCGCATAACGCTCAATAAAACGCAATTGATCATCACCTACGGTCCGGTCTGAAAATGCCATTTGAAAGAATTCAAAAAGACGTTTTAGTCTTTTCTCACCACTATGCGGAGTTTCGATAGGATATTTATTATCCTTTTTCATAACCTCTTTATACTCTGCATCGGTGATATCCAATTTAAAGGCGAACTTATCTAAAATCGCTTTTTCTTTTTCGTTGATTTCACCATCAACTGCAGCTAAACTTGCCAGAGTGGCGAAGTGTGCAAGGTTTTTTCTTTTATCTCCGTGCTCGTAAAGATCAATAATGGGCATATGATAATTTTTGTAGCGCAAATATAATTTTAAACTAGAAAAAATACGGTATTTATCCCCAAAAGAAATTTGTAAATTCACTTCGCTATGAATACACCTCTTTTACAATTCACCAATCGCGGTATTTACTGCAAGACTGCCGATGTTTATCTTGACCCTTGGAAACCGGTGGATAAAGCTATTATATCTCACGGCCATGCAGACCATAGTCGCTGGGGGCATAAACATTACATTACCCATCACCGTAATGTACCCATTGTAAAACATCGCTTGGGTGAAGTACATATTACCGGAAAAGAATGGGGAGAAACCTTTAGTATTAATGGAGTCAAATTTAGTCTACACCCTGCTGGGCATATTATTGGCTCCTCACAAATACGCGTGGAATATAAAGGTGAAGTTTGGGTCTTTACGGGCGATTATAAATTGGAGGATGATGGCGTCGCGACACCGTATGAAAATATCGAATGCCATACCTTCATTACCGAATGTACTTTTGGATTACCCTCTTTTCTTTGGACACCCCAAAAAGAAGTCTTTGCCGATATCAATAACTGGTGGGCTGAAAATAAGGCCAATGGACAGACTTCTGTGTTATTTGGATATTCTTTAGGAAAAGCACAACGTTTGCTAAAACATTTGGATTCTAGCATTGGTAAAATTTACACCCACGGCGCTGTAGAAAATATGACTGAAGTTTTACGGTCTTTGGCAGATTTTCCAGAAACAGAGTTAATAACAAGAGATACCAAGAAAGAGGAGATAAAGGGAAATATCGTCATCGCACCACCATCTGCACATGGTAGTACATGGATTCGTAAAATGACACCTTTTGTTACTGGTTCGGCCAGTGGGTGGGTGGCATTTAGAGGCGCAAGGAGAAGACGCGCTATTGATAAAGGTTTTGTTTTAAGCGATCATTGTGACTGGCCAGATTTACTAACCGCCATAAAAGACACAGGTGCTGAAAAAATTATCTGTACTCACGGCTATACAGAAATCTTTTCTAAATATTTACGAGAATTAGGCTATGATGCGAGAACCGAGCAAACACAATACGAAGGTGAATTAGCAGAACTAAATACTTCGGAAACCTCAACCCCTAGTGCTTAATGAAAGACTTTGCACTGCTTATTAAAAAACTAGACAGCACGAATAAGACAACAGTCAAAGTGCAAGCGTTAGCTGACTATTTTATAAAAGCTGAGAGCCAAGACAAGGTATGGACCATTGCTATACTTTCGCATCGTAGACCCCCTAGGCCTGTGAATACTACTTTACTACGAGAATGGTCGGCAGAACTTGCCAATATTCCGTTGTGGTTATTTGAAGAAAGTTATCATATTGTGGGAGATTTGGCCGAGACCATTGCTTTAGTGGTTCCCGCAGGGAAAAAGTCTTCCAACAAAAGTCTAACTACCTTTTTAAAGGAAATGATAGCGCTAAAACCAAAGACCGAAGTAAAGAAAAAAGCATACCTCTTTGAAAATTGGAGTCAACTCAACTACTATGAACGTTTTGTTTTTACTAAATTGATTACCGGAGGATTTCGAATTGGGGTTAGTCAAAAACTAATGACCAGAGCACTTTCAAAAGCTACAGAAATAGATGAGGACATACTTGCCTATAAACTTATGGGGAATTGGAATCCAGATAAAATTTCTTTTCAAGATTTGGTTTTGGAAGAAAGGGAAAGCGACTACTTGTCCAAACCCTATCCTTTTTATTTGGCGTATGCCGTTGAGGACGAAGTAACTGCTTTGGGTGATGTGAAAGATTGGTCTATAGAACACAAATGGGATGGTATTCGTTGCCAAGTCATCATAAGAAAAGATGAGCTTTTTGTATGGAGTCGTGGTGAAGAATTGGTTACCGACAAGTACCCTGAATTTCAGAAGTTCGTAGGTGTTATTCCCAACGGAACAGTATTAGATGGAGAACTACTTCCCTATCCAAACGATGAAATCGGCACTTTTAATTATTTACAAACTCGAATTGGTCGAAAAACTGTCTCTAAAGCTTTATTGGCAAAAACACCTGTAGTCTTAAAAGCGTATGACCTTTTAGAGTGGAAAGGGAAAGATATTCGTAGTCAATCATTTTTAGAAAGAAGAAAGATTCTCGAAAAACTCCTTAAATCAGAATCTGTCATTTCGAGCGGAGTCGAGAAACAAGTAATTGATGATATACCATTGCTACTATCACCAAGGCTTGACTTTAATTCTTGGGAAGAGGTTGCCGAAGAACGAACAAAATCTCGTGAAATGCGAAGTGAAGGTTTAATGCTTAAACGCAAAGATTCGCCTTATCAGGTAGGAAGAAAAAAAGGAGACTGGTGGAAATGGAAAGTAGACCCGCTGACCATAGATGCTGTGCTCACCTATGCTATGCGTGGTCATGGACGCAGAAGTAATTTATTTACGGATTATACTTTTGCGCTTTGGCAAGAAAATAAAGAAGGAGAAAAAGAATTAGTCACGTTTGCAAAGGCTTATTCTGGGCTAACGGATAAAGAATTTAAGGAAGTTGATGCTTGGATAAAGAAAAACACTTTAGAACGCTTTGGGCCTGTAAGGAGTGTCACCCCATACCACGTTTTCGAAATTGCTTTTGAAGGTGTCGCTTTATCCAAACGTCATAAAAGTGGTGTTGCCACAAGGTTTCCAAGAATCTTACGATGGAGAAAAGACAAAAAAATAGAAGAGGCAAATTCAATAAATGATATTCTATCAATGATAGCCCTATAAAAACCGTGAATCGTAAAGAACTTTTCAATATCGCCGAAAACTGGTTCACCCAACAAGATTGGAATCCTTTTGCGTTTCAAAAAGAAAGTTGGACGGCTTTTTTACAAGGCAAACATGGTCTACTAAATGCCCCAACTGGGAGCGGAAAAACGTATGCACTTTGGTTTCCAATTGTTTTAAATTATATCAAAAACAATCCTGAATATAAAACCAAACATAAAAAAGGTTTAAAAGCGATTTGGATTACCCCTTTACGGGCACTTTCACATGAAATTAAACAATCTGCCGAACGAATAACACAAGATCTGGAAACCCAAATGACCGTAGGTATCCGAACTGGGGATACCTCAACCAAAGAACGTGCGAGGCAAAAAACTAAAATGCCAGATCTGTTGATCACTACTCCCGAAAGCCTACTACTTTTGCTTTCATCAAAAGGATACGACCAGGTCTTTAAGGATTGTTCTGCTATTGTAGTTGACGAGTGGCATGAGTTATTGGGTACCAAGCGAGGGGTGCAAATGGAACTGGCACTATCGCGGCTAAAAACCATTAGTGCCGACTTACGAATTTGGGGAATCTCAGCTACTATAGGAAATTTGGAACAGGCAAGACAAGTACTACTTGGGCCAGAAACAACCGCTTATCATAATTCGGTTTTGATTAAAGCCAAACTGAACAAAAAAATCACAGTAAAGAGTATCATTCCTAAAGAAATGGAAACCTTTCCATGGCGCGGACATTTGGGATTACGCTTATTGGAAGATGTTATTCCCATCATCAATAAAAGTAAAACCACCTTGCTTTTCACCAATACGCGAAGCCAATGTGAAATTTGGTTTCAAAAGATATTGGAGAAACATCCAGAATACGCAGGTGAATTTGCCATGCACCACGGGAGTGTTAATAAAGAAACAAGATTATGGGTAGAGCAAGCCATCCGAAATGAAAGTTTAAAAGCAGTTGTTTGTACCTCAAGTTTAGATTTAGGGGTTGATTTTGCCCCTGTAGAAACGGTAGTGCAGATTGGGGGGCCTAAAGGCGTTGCCCGTTTTTTACAGCGAGCTGGTCGCAGTGGGCACCAGCCCGGCAAGGAAAGTGTGATTCACTTTTTACCCACTCATGCTATGGAACTTATTGAAGCTTCTGCCATGCAACAAGCGGTAAAAAATGCTGCTGTTGAAGATAGAATTCCGTATTTGAACAGTTTTGATGTTTTACTGCAGTATCTAACGACCTTGGCAATTTCCGATGGATTTTATCCTGAAGAAATTTTTGAAGAAATTAAACAAACATTTTGCTATCAAGCGGTAACGGAAGACCAATGGCAATGGCTTTTAAACTTCTTGGTCATGGGGAGTCAAAGCCTTAAAACCTATGATGAGTATCAAAAAGTTGAAGTAGAACAAGATGGTAGGTTTAAGGTAACTAATCGTGGTATTGCAATGCGACATCGCTTTCAAATAGGAACAATTGTAGGTGATGCATCAATTTCAGTTCGCTATCAAAAAGGTGGGTATATTGGTACTATTGAAGAGTACTTTATTTCTAAACTATCTCCGGGTGATGTATTTACTTTTGCAGGTAGGAACTTAGAATTTATTCGGATTAAGGGCATGCTGGCGCACGTTCGTAATTCTAGCAAGCGTACGAGCAAAGTTCCTAGCTGGATGGGCGGTCGATTAAGTTTCTCAGCTCAAATGTCGGAACTATTACGACAAGAACTATACACTGCAGAGTTGGAGTTTTCAAAACAATCTAAAGAGATTCAATCGCTACTTCCCATGTTCAGTAAACAACGGGAAGAAAGTATTGTACCGAAACCAAATGAGTTTTTAATTGAGACTTTTAAAACCAGAGATGGGTATCATCATATTTTCTACCCCTTTGAAGGGCGTGGCGTTCATGAAGCCATGAGCAGTCTGTTGGCTTATCGCATAAGCTTACTTACACCCATAACTTGCTCATTGGCTTACAATGATTATGGTTTTGAATTGTTATCTGATAAACCCATAAATATTCAAGCTGTTTTGGATAATAATCTTTTAACAACCGAGTATATGCTCTCTGATTTACAAAAGAGCCTGAACAGTAACGAAATGGCACGTCGAAAATTCCGTGACATTGCTGTAATCAGCGGCATGGTTTTTACAGGCTATCCTGACAAGGGTATTAAAATGAAACATTTGCAAAGTAGTTCTCAATTACTCTTTGATGTTTTTAAAGATTTTGAAGCTGACAACTTGCTCTATCAACAAGCATTTACCGAGACTTTCGAACACCAATTGGAAGAGGGACGTTTACGTTTAGCATTGGAGCGCATTGCTTCACAAGAAATCGTATGGAAAGAATGCACAAAACCTACCCCCTTTTCTTTTCCTATCATTACTGATAGATTACGTGAAAAGCTATCTAATGAAAAACTGGCTGATAGAATTAAGCGAATGACCAAAATTTTGATGAAATAGACCATCCCGCCCTACGGGCACCCCTCCTAGAATTAGGAGGGGAATTTTTCATCTATTTGAATACTATGCACAACCATAAATATTTAGAACAAAATAGAAAATTACTAAGAAATAATAGTACATCTGCCGAAGCCTTTCTTTGGAAACACTTATCTAAAAAACAGCTAGAAGGAAGAAAATTTAGAAGACAACACAGTATTGATAATTATATTGTTGATTTCTTTTGCCCATCAGAACGCTTAATCATCGAATTGGATGGTGAAACACATAACAATCCTATAGCTCAAGAAAAAGATGGAATCCGAGATGAATTTTTTCGAAACCTAGGCTATACCGTATTACGATTCGAAAACAAAATGGCATTTGATAATCTCTCATCAGTTTTGCAGGAGATCTTAGAACATTTCAATTCCTGAAAAGCCCTCCTCCTTTTTTCAAGGAGGAGAATGAATTACGCATAGCGGAAGAAAGAGGTGGTTATTTTACCTTTGCCATACTTCTCCACTTTTAACTATATGACTCAGACTATCCAAATAAAAAACCAAGAATTCATCCTCCATCCTAACGGTGGTATTTTTTGGGTAGAAAAATCGATGCTTTTAATAAGTGATGTGCATTTGGGTAAAGTTGCACATTTTAGAAAGTTTGGCGCTGCTGTGCCCCAAAAAGCAATACACAAAAACTTCATTTTGCTAGATGAAATCGTTAGTTATTTTCAACCGTTTCAAATATGTTTCTTGGGAGATTTATTTCATTCATCGTTAAACAAAGAATGGCAGTTTTTTGAGAATTGGGTCGAAAAAACACCTTCAGAGATTCTATTGGTTGCAGGCAATCATGATATTATAGCTCCAGAAAAGTTTGAAGCCTTGGGCATTAAAATATTTCAGGAGCTAGAAATAGAAGGGTTTTTGTTAACCCATCATCCTGAAGAACGAGATAGTTATTTTAATTTCTGCGGTCATATTCACCCCGCGGTACGTTTACAAGGTTTTGGCAGACAACGTTTGAAATTACCGTGCTTTTTTAAAAAGAAACAACAGCTCATTTTACCCGCTTTTGGTGAATTTACAGGAACTTATGTACTAGAACCTACCAAAGAGGATGAAGTTTTTGCGATTGCGGAAGATGAGGTTATTAAAGTCTAGAGGGTTTACTATAAATCCTCGATAATGCTTAGCTTCACCAAAAATAACAAAGATGAAAAAGACACTAGCAGTGGCCAACTTGGTTTCGGTAGTACTTGTAATTGCAGTAAACTATATCTCGCAAGCTTTTAGACTTAACGACACCACTATTGGGGAAATTAGCAACCGATATGACAACTTGTTTACTCCGGCCAGTTATGCTTTCGCCATTTGGGGTATCATTTTTCTAGGTTTGCTTGCTTATAGCATTTTTCAGGTCAAAAGAGCCTTTTTTGGAAACAAGTCAAGCAACTTTATTGAACAAACCGGTTATTGGTTTATAATAGCCAATGTTCTTAACAGTTGTTGGGTGCTGGCCTTTGTATATGACCTTACGGGACTTTCCGTGCTCATAATGCTTGGTATTCTGTTTTCACTTGTGAAAATTATTCTAAACACCAACATGGAAAGGTGGGATGCACCAATTACAATTATAGCTTTTGTATGGTGGCCCATTTGTATTTATAGTGGATGGATTTCAGTGGCCACTATTGCAAATATCTCTGCTTATTTAACCAAATTAGGTTGGGACGGAGGTTTTTTATCTGGAGAAAGTTGGACCATAACAATGTTGCTAGTCGCTACCGTTTTGAATCTAATTATGATTTGGAAGCGCAACATGCGAGAGTTTGCTTTAGTCGCAGTTTGGGCGCTCTTCGCAATTTATATTCGTCATAAAACCAACTATGAAATCATAGCATATACTGCTCTTGTAGGCAGCATTATTCTATTAGTTAATATTGCAATACACGGGTTTCTAAACAGAAAAACAAATCCGTTTCAGAAACTATTGGAAAGAAGGTTAGAAAATTAAAAAAAGGCATTGTGCCCTCGCTATACTGACCTTATATTTGCAGCAAAGTTTAAAGATTGACCAAATCTTCAATTTTAGCTCTTTTTGAACAGTCTCCACAACTACGGAAACTGCGGGACGTCATATCCAAAAATGTTACTTCGAGTGGCGTCGAGAAGTCTTCAAACCAAAAAATTTCTTTAAAAGGCCTAACGGGATCATCGCTTTCCTTTGTGATTTCTGACGCGTTCAAAGCTGGCGAAAATCCGTTTTTAATATTGCTGAATGACAAAGAAGAAGCCGCATATTATCTTAATGATCTAGAGCAACTTATTGGCGATACTGACGTGTTGTTTTATCCCGGAAGTTATCGCAGACCTTACCAGATAGAAGAAACCGATAATGCAAACGTCTTGCTACGAGCGGAGGTTTTAAACAGAATTAATTCCAGAAAAAAGCCAGCGGTCATTGTCACCTATCCTGATGCGCTTTTTGAAAAAGTAGTCACACGAAAAGAATTGGATAAAAACACCCTTAAAATAAAACTCGAGGACACGCTATCACTTGAGTTTTTGAATGAGGTGCTTTTCGAATATCAATTTAAACGGGTAGATTTTGTTACCGAGCCGGGCGAATTTTCGGTGCGCGGCGGTATTGTAGATGTCTTTTCTTTTTCGCACGACGAACCCTACCGAATCGAGTTTTTTGGAGATGAAGTAGAAAGTATTCGAACCTTTGATGTAGAAACCCAGTTATCCACAGAAAAAGTAAAACGAATAAGTATTATACCCAATGTTGCCAACAAACTGGTACACGAGAGCCGCGAAAGTTTTCTAAAATACATTTCTCCGAAAACGGTTATTTTTTCTAAAAATCTGGATTTGGTCTACGACCGAATTGATTCCAATTTTGAAAAGGCAAAAGAGAGTTTCAATAAATTAAGTGAGGATATTAAACATGCTGAACCAGAGGAGTTATTTTTGAATTCCGCTATTTTTAAAGAGCAACTTCGAGAATTTAGCTTAGTCGAAATTGGTTCTTCAACCTCTTCGGTCACATCGAGCGGAGTCGAGATGCAGACAAAAGATACTCAAAGATTTCTCGACTCCGCTCGAAATGACAGTAGCTATAAGATTCTATTCAACACCAAACCACAACCCTCTTTCAATAAAAAATTCGATTTACTTATTGAAAACCTAAACGATAATCACGACGCAGGTTATACCAATTATATTTTCTGTGCTACTGATCAACAAGCCAAGCGTTTTCACGATATTTTCGATTCTGAAAATGAACTGTCAGCTCGAGCGGAGTCGAGAGAGGTACATTATAAAACCATAGTATTCCCTTTATATCAAGGGTTTATAGACAACGATTTAAAAATTGTTTGTTATACCGATCATCAAATTTTTGAGCGTTACCATAAATTCCACTTGAAGAATGGCTATGCCAAAAAACAGGCCATTACACTCAAAGAACTTAACAAGCTAGAAATTGGGGACTATGTAACTCACATAGACCATGGTATCGGTAAGTTTGGCGGGTTACAAAAAATAGATGTAGAAGGTAAAAAGCAGGAGGCCATTAAATTGATGTACGGCGAGCGGGATATTCTTTATGTGAGCATACACTCCCTACACAAAATTTCTAAATTTAATGGTAAGGACGGAGCGCCACCAAAAATCTACAAACTGGGCTCTGGAGCTTGGAAAAAAGTAAAGGAAAAGACCAAAAGTCGTGTCAAAAAAATTGCTTTTGACCTTATTAAAATTTACGCCAAACGAAGGCTCGAAAAAGGCTTTCAATATGCCCCCGATAGTTACTTGCAACATGAGTTAGAGGCTTCCTTTATTTATGAGGATACCCCAGACCAAGAAAAATCCACAGCCGATGTAAAAAAGGATATGGAGAGCGAACGCCCTATGGACCGACTTATTTGTGGGGATGTAGGTTTTGGAAAGACAGAAGTGGCTATTCGCGCTGCATTTAAGGCAGTAGACAATGGGAAACAAGTGGCTGTTTTAGTTCCTACAACCATTTTAGCTTTTCAGCATGCGCGTACTTTTAAAGAACGCCTAAAAGAGATGCCCGTTGAAGTTGACTACCTCAACCGGTTTAGAACAGCTAAAGAAAAACGAGAAACTTTAGAGCGTCTTGCTGAAGGCAAAGTGGATATCATTATTGGCACGCATCAACTGGTCAATAAAAATGTAAAATTTAAGGATTTAGGATTGCTCATCGTGGATGAAGAGCAGAAGTTCGGGGTTGCGGTAAAAGACAAGCTAAAGTCGATTAAGGAGAATGTTGATGTTCTTACCTTGACCGCAACGCCCATTCCAAGAACTTTACAGTTTAGTTTAATGGCTGCGAGGGATTTATCTGTAATTACGACCCCTCCACCCAACCGCTACCCTATCGAGAGCCGTGTGATTCGATTTAATGAAGAGATTATTCGTGATGCAGTTTCTTACGAGATTCAAAGAGGCGGACAGGTGTTTTTTATCCATAATCGCATAGAGAATATTAAAGAGGTAGCAGGTATGATTCAACGTCTCGTGCCGGATGCTAAAGTGGGTATTGGTCATGGCCAAATGGAAGGTAAAAAATTGGAAAACCTAATGCTCTCTTTTATGAATGGAGAGTTTGATGTTCTAGTTTCCACAACTATAGTTGAAAGCGGATTAGATGTCACCAATGCCAACACCATTTTTATACACAATGCCAATAATTTTGGCTTGAGTGATTTACACCAAATGCGTGGTCGTGTAGGTCGAAGTAATAAAAAGGCCTTCTGTTATTTTATTACGCCCCCATACGAGGTAATGACCACCGATGCGCGCAAACGTATAGAGGCCTTAGAACAGTTTACCGAGCTGGGCAGTGGATTTAATATTGCTATGAAGGATTTGGAAATTCGTGGTGCTGGCGATTTATTAGGTGGTGAGCAAAGCGGATTTATCAACGAAATTGGATTTGAAACCTACCAGAAAATCTTGGCTGAAGCCATCGAAGAACTTAAAGAAAATGAGTTTAAGGAACTCTACGAAGAAGTAGAAGGTGATAAGCCAAAAGTTTTTGTAAAAGAAACGCAACTCGATACCGATTTTGAGCTGCTCTTCCCAGATGATTATATCAATAACATCACCGAACGCCTTAATTTATATACGCAGCTGAACGCCATTGAAAATGAAGAAGGACTCCAAAAATTTGAGACGGAACTCGTAGATCGTTTTGGGGAACTGCCAACACAAGCTGTGGACTTGTTTAATTCAGTTCGTATCAAATGGTTGGCCAATAGTATTGGTCTTGAAAAGGTGATTTTAAAGAAGAATAAATTTATTGGTTACTTTTTATCTGACCAACAATCGCCTTTTTACCAAACTGCTGCCTTTACCAAGGTGTTACAATACGTACAAAGCCACCCGCAGCAATGCCAGTTAAGAGAAAAACAAACCCGAAACGGCTTACGCTTGTTACTGACTTTTGACAGGATTACTAGTGTGGAGAAGGCCTTAAAGGTTTTGGAGCCAATTAATTATCAGAATAAAACCATTACAATTTAATATAACACTATTTTTAAATAAATACCAGTAGTTAATATTTAAAGACAAAAATTATGAAAACTCTTTTGAAGATATTTCTATTCTTATCAGTTTTATTTTCTATCACTTTATGCACTAACTCTTCTAATAGCGATGAAAATCAAGAACAAATTATAGATGATGATTCAGCATCACAGGACGGAGAAAATCAAAATCCAGTATCTGATGATTTTAGCTACGTGATTTTAAAAAGAGGAAGTTCGGACGGAAATGCACTTTTATATGAAATAGGTAACAACAGTGGGAAAGTTAAAGATGCAGGTAACATCGTAGGAGTTGGTTTTAATATTATTTTCAATGCTGTTACCTCTTCTAGCTCAAAAGTATTTATCTATGAACAGAATTTTGATCCTTTTGAGGGTTATATACATTCATTTGATAAAACCACAGGGGAAGTCATAAAGACTACTCTTGAAATAGACAAAGAGGCTTTTGGGAATTCACCAGGTCTGGTTTCTATGGATTGGGATAGCAACAGAGGTGTCCTAATAGCAATTATAAATAGTGAGATAGAATTTCCTAGTGGATTTTCAAAAGTTGTAGAAATAAATCCAGTCTCTTTTGAGATTACAGATCTTGATATTAATCTTGGAGAGTTTTTTACAACAATTTCAACTACAATTAAAAATTCAAAGCTTTATGTATCAGTTGTAGAAGAGTTTGAGAACTCAAGATTTAAAGATTTCGTAGAAATTGATATATTGAATAAGGCTTTTACAAGCCTAGATCTAGAAAATAGGGAAGGTGCCTTAATTCAATTGGCTAGTACTAATTCAGACAACTTATTTTTTGGTTACTCCCTGGTTTTTGGGACCCAAAGGGGAAATGCAACAGAACCATTTTCTCTAAACATTGAAAATAGTAATTATGAAAATTTATTGCCAAATATTGAAACCAGTAATTTTAATAATGGGGTCAAAAGTTATTTTGCTAATAATCAAAATATAATAGCATCTTTAACAGGAGCAGATGGAAAAGATTTACTTCTTCAATATAGCATTGAGTTCAATAATACTGATTTAATAGAGTTAAGTGATTTTGGGATAGCTCAAGGAGGTGCAATAATCGATATTAGAAACTGATACTTCTTACTTTAATCTCTCAATACTTGTTTTAATATCTAAGCCTAAAACAAGTTTAAGGCTTCACATACCCATACTTGGCTAAATGCTCGGGCTTGTAGTAATTGTATAATCCAGCAATAGCTGCGGTATCCAATTCTTCAAGGGTGACGTCGCCATCTTCTAAAATAGCAGTTTCAGGTAAAATCAAATATTCTATTTTACCAATAACCAAACGGGTATCATTGCACTTGATAAGTTGTTCTTCTTGAAAAGAAAGTCCGATTTTAATATGACTTTCAGCCACAAAAGGTGCATGAAAATCGTTTTGGTAAAACTCCGTTAAGCCAACCGCATCAAACTCTGAAACCTCACGTTCGAACTTGGCAGAAGTTTGGTGCGCCTTTTCGTGAATTGCAGTCGTAATTTGATTGATGGTATAAAAACCAGTTTCTTTTATGTTTTCATAGGTATGGCGTTCCACAGTGGTTGGTCTTAAGATAAAACCCAGATACGGGGGATTCGCACCTATATGCATTACACTATTAAAAACTGCCAAGTTTGTTTGACCACTCTTCGATTTTGTACCAATAAGATTGGCCGGTTTATAACCAGAAACCTTATTGATTAAGTTTGCTCGAAAACGACTGGGCAAGTCCATGATATCTTCAAAGGAAAAAGTCTTATCCATAACAACAATTTGTACAAAGGTATTTAGATTTACTCCTTTAATATGGCAAGATATTATTCTACTAGTACAGAATCCATTTCTTTATCGTCTTTGACTATGGGTTTCTCGCCATAAAAAGGCAGTAACAATTGTTTATCAGCGAAACGACCTCCCAAATCTTCATCAAATGGAGTCTTTATTAAAACAGTATTCCACTTACCTTCAATTCCAATAAAATACTGCGTAATGCTGTCCTTTGGATTTGTATATCGCATGCAGTCTTCTATAACAGCAATAAGTTCTTTTCTATACTTTGTATTTATCTTTTTGATATCACGTACCTCGAGTAAAATAAGTAGCTTATCACCGCTTTGCTTGGTAAAATAGGCAATGTCTTCGGTGCTTATTCCGCCTACAATATCATCGTCTACGCATTGCTTTAAGGCTAAGGTTACCGTGTCCTTAGCCTGAACAAAACTAGAGAGTTTATCGATATCGGCATTTAAAAATTCTAACCTAGGGTCTACTTCGATTTTATACTTTTCCGGATTTTTCGAACGCATATAGACTCCATATAACGAAATAGTCATCATTACCGCAAAAAAAGCCACCAACACCAAACACCCACAACCTTGCCATAAGGGCCTTTTTGCTGGGTTTAAGCGATTCTCATTATCAAGACTCCGCTGCATTTCTTGAGTAAAGTGGACCTTGTCATAACTTTTTTTGCAGTGTGTGCATTCTGCAATATTCGTTTTAAACAAGGGGATAATAGGAATCCAGAAAAAATGGAAATATTTGCTGAATGTACTTACAACAAATGAATCTTGAGTTTGGCAGTATGGGCAAGTAGTACGCTTTAACTTGCGCTCTTTTATTTTTGAAGCTCGGGTTCCAAAAAAGAATAGCATACGATTGGTTTAGTATTCATTCAAAAATACTTCTATTTACCAATTAAAAAACCCCTGTTTAAAGGGGTTTTCACTTATTATAGATTCTAAAACCTGATTAAGAGACAACTATATCTGCTCTTTTACCAAAGTGACTACCTTGTAAAGTAAAACCACTTCGAGAATTACACCGGGGAAGAACAAAAACAGCGCTACCGGAGATAAAAACACTGTAAGCAAACAAAAAGACATAAGCAACTCTAATCCACCTGCTGCAAAGGCGATTGTTCCTAATTGCTTGCCCGATTTTAACATTGATATCCCGAACAATATTCCCAAGGCTCCAAAGCCAATAGCTTCAGCTAAGACTACTACTTCAAAATTGAAAGAATTATAAAATATAGAAATGATATCATAGGTGTAAAAACCTAATAGCGCGATAATAATTAAGACCGATGCAATTTTCATTAAATAATTTTTCAAAAGCTTTCCAGAAATAAGAAAACCGTAAATAAAGGTGATATTAAAAACAAGCACTAGCATTTTTATTGTAAAATGCCCCCATTTGCCATAAATGAGTTCATCATCATCAAAACGAACGTAATCGGCGATACCCTCAAATACCGCGGTTATTATCAGTAAAATGCCTGACACTAAAGCAACTGTTAACAAGGTATGGATTGATTTAGCTTCTTTTGGTGGTATTGTACTTAATTTTGAGTCTTGAGAGCGGTCTATCTCTAGTAGGGTTTCATAATCATAATCCAATGCAGACAGAATAGTCTTTATGGTATAACTTCTTGGCGAAACTTCACCACTCTCGATACGCTGCAATGTTCTAACATTAATATTGCATTGCTCTACCAGTTCTTCCTGAGTGAGCCCCTTTTGTTTTCGTAATTCAGAAATTTTTAATCCTAGTTGTGGTTGTTGCATTTTCTTTAATTTTTTGATTAATACTTAATGTACAATTCAGTTACATACTATTGGCGGTACAAGTATTCAGCTGCCCATTTACTCATCTCTTCGTAATCATGCCCAACATTAGGCACAATTTCAATCTTCCAATTGAATTCTTTTTTGGTTTTTTCAGCTTGGGTCTTACTGTAACTATAGAAATACCGACCTCTTGAAATTCGATCTAAACCTTGTTTATCGACCTCTGGAGAATGTCTTAAATGCCCCCTAGTTTCATTTTCATCATCCTTCTCTCCGAGGAAAATAGTAAGCTTTGAAGTGAAGTCAATCTCACTTGTACTCAACTCAATATTTTTTAGACCATAAGGAAAAGAATCTAAATCTGTTGGGACAGTATACCACCCAGAATTTGATGCAAGAATTCTATCTGCATTATTATCAGGTTTGAACAGTGACAGTCGATGTAAAATTTGTCCTCCTGCGGAATGTCCAAACATATCGTATTTATCCTTCTTTAAATTAAGTTTTACCTTAATGAGGTCAAAGATTCTGTCGAAGTCCCCAAATATCCATTCATTAGGATTTTTATTTATTTTAAAAGTCTTCTTTTCAACATCAACGTCATGAATCATTCCGGCTAAGTTATAGTTCCAAAATCCCAGGTAGTGATTTTCTGGATATTCTAGTGACAAAACAAGTAAACCGTATTTTTCTGATTGTTCTATCCATGCATTTCTGTAGTCTTTTCCATTTCTACCTGCTCCTGGCAAAACAAAGATTACCTTTGAATTAATGGTAAAATTTTTAGGCATATGGTAATGCATCGTTATGCTTTTACTCTTTTCAATACCACCTTCAACTAAGAACAAACCTGAACCCATTTCAAATTCAATCTCATTTGGCTCTAAGTTTGAATACGTTTCTAGTTCCGTTTTTTTAATAAGTGTCATTTTACAATGCGGACAATTACCCGTTTCCTTAAAAACTAACTTATCACATTCTAAATCACATGGTGGACATACATATGTACCCCCTTTATCATTGCATGAGAGCATCAAAACAAAAAATAGTAAGGAGATATGTTTTAGTAACATGATTTACAATTTTACTTGAGAACAATGTTACGCTCAAGATAAAACATGCCCAAGGAATTTACTTGGATTTGACCCGACATTTATACGGCATTTACTAGAAACACTGGATTAGTCGAGGTTTTTTATTTGACTTCGACTGCGCTTAGAACTACAGTTTAAAATCGCTTTTTATGAAGTAATTCTCCTTCTAGGTCATAATAACGCCAAGTGCCAACTTGTTCGTCTTTGCGAAAACGGCCCGTGATTTTCTTTTCGCCGTTGGCGTAGTATTCTTGGTATCTTCCATTTTTGAGACCATCCTTTAAATCAACCTCAAAACGGATAGAACCGTTACTGTATTTCTTTGCAAAAGATTTCGCATTTAAATCGGTTGGATAAATTGGCGATAGGTTAAAAACAGCATCTGTGATTTCATTAGTCTTTGAAGTTTGTTTTTCGTTTTTTGGCACTTCTTCAAACTGAGAATTTACTTTTACTTTCTCCACATCTTGATAGTTGACAATTAACGTACTTTCAAACAGATTATCTTCTGGGGTTAATTGAAACCCGACTTGCGGAAAGCAAATAATGAAATCTTTATTTTTCCGTAGTTGTGCTTTTGTGCTTCTATCCGCTAGGGCATACATATTATCATACAATACAGGAATGTTACTATATACAAATAGGCTAGATTCAGCCTCGAATTTTTTGTTGAAGGTTAAAAAATTATCGGAAGAAGCCAAGGTTTCCCTTTCTGCGTAATTGGAAATTATGGTCTTTAACGTATTAGGGTTATTACTAAAAACTATATAATCTTCTATCTGCGAAAAATAAGGTTTGTCAAATTCTTTAAATCGATTACCCAACAGGATTTTAAAGAATCCTTTTATGGATAGAAAATTGATTTGATGCTTTTTAAAAGGTATGGCCTTAAACTTTACCGGTGTTTTCTTTTTAATCTGATTGAGTACAAAGTCTAGGTTTGTTTTTGCTGCAGCACTGTCCGTAGCTTTTAATACCAATGCTAAATCGTTCTTGCCCTTTGAAATATCTGATTGTATTTGAAGTAGAGCAATCTCGTCCCCAATCCAATCCACGAAGTTTTCTTTAACATCAATCTTTAAGAATTTCTCTACTTTTTGAATTCCTGCTTTATAACTTTCATACTCCTCAGAGCTATTTGCTTCTTGCACTAACTCAAAGTTTTTATAGAATTCAGAAAAACTGTCAAAACCATAACTTATATATAAAGCAGTACGTTTAGGCGCTATTTGGGCAATAGTTCTTTTAGCAGTACCTGATTTTTGAAGGGCCTCTAAATAGTTTTCATTGGTGAAACTGATGTTCGTAAATCCGTTTGCAGTAATCGTACTGTTTTCATCCAAATCAAAACTAAAACCAGAGAATTTAAAATTTTCGCTTACGCGGTTGATCCAATCGCTTGGCTGGTTTGAAAAACGCTTATAATACTCATCCAAATAATCATATTGCAGATATAAACGGAATAAATCTTCATAACCGACTTTTTGGTTTATTTCAATAAAATTTAGATCACGGCCAAGTACCGGCTCTTGATACTGGTCGATAGATGCTTCAACCAAGGTATGCGTATAAGAGGCCACTAATTGGTTTTTTATAAATGCCAAATGCATGGTCTCCTTACTTTTTCGGTCGTATATCTCTAGAATCTCATGGTTGTGATAATTACGTTTACTTAAAGTGTAATTTTCATTAAGTAATGTATTTAAATAGGTCTTTAGTAGTTTGAGCTTCGCTATTCGTTTTAAATCTAGCACATAAAAAATACCATAATCCTTTTCGGAAATCATGTGAATAGAGATGAACAACGAACGTCCATCGAAGAGTTCAAAAAGCTTGCGCTTGTTATTGAAAATAGTATCTACTTTCTGAATATTCTCCGTGAGTTCAGCAAAATAACCGTTCTTTTGAAGGTGATGCCATGCGTCACTTTCGCTTACTTTTTTCCAGCTCTCTACGGGTTTTTCAGATTCAATCACAAAAACAGCATCCTTGGGAATAAGGTAAACAGACTGTAAATTGGTTTTGGGCGAGAGTACAAATATGTAAAGTAGATATACTACGTAGAGCGCGAATACACCTAAAAAACCAAAAAGGATTCTTTTTTTAACCATGATTCAGTACAAGTACAAAATCAAAACGTAAAAGACCGTGCTTTAGTTTATTACAAAGTCTTCAAATCTTTTATCGTCTTAAAGGCAACATCTACTTGCTCATCGTTCACTAAAATGGTAAACTCGTTAGTCGTTGAAATTACTTCATAGAGTACGATACCTTCCCAAGCCAAGCGCTGAAAAATAAAGTAGTAAATACCCGGTACGGAAACGTTTTCCGACGGTAGTTTTACCGTAACCGAAGAAAGGTTATCCGCTTTTTGGGTCAAACGCTCATGTTGAAATAAAGTATCTACAGTTTTGTCTAAACTATTGCTGATTACAATATTGATTTCGTTGACCCCACGAGAAGAGGTATAAAAAATATCCTGGTTTTTATGAACTTCTTCAAGCAGTTTCGCCTGTTTCGCCAAAATGGTTTCTGAAGAAAGAAAGGTATAATCACTAAGGTTAGACCTCACGGTTATCTCACCAATATTCTTTAGCACTTTTACGATTTTGTGCGTTGCACGAAACTCTAAATCATCAGAAAGCCGTTTTAAGGCCATCACGATGGCACCATTACGAACATCTTTGCCCAGCTCAGCTTCGATTTCTGGTTTAACAATGCGAGATAAAGAAGTAAGGTTAATAATACCTTGGCCTAAAGCGCTTTGCAAGAAAGGCTTTTTCTTGATGTAATTTTCGACTACAGCTGATATCGTTTTCATTTCTAAAACTGATTTAGAAACAAAAATAACATATTGTTACAAATAAAACAAATGGTTAAAAATAATAGAACGCATCCTCTAAGTGTTCCAGCTCAAATCGCTTTCCTTTTTTAAGAATGGTTATAATATCAAACCGTACATCACCATCAAGGTTGTTCTCACTAACATAAAAATCGGCGGCGGAAACCAATAATTTTATCTTTTTCTGATTGACTGTTTCCGCAATATTTTCTAAAAAATCCGAACTGCGGGATTTCACCTCAATAATGGCCAAAATACCTTCTTTTTGGGCGATAATATCGACCTCCGCTTTTAAGTATCTGTAGTTTCTATACTTAATTTTATAACCATTTTTGGTAAGAAAATCGACTGCCTTTTGCTCTCCAAGCTTTCCAAATTCGTTATGTTTCCCCATCTCTATTGAAAAATATGAAAATTTAAGTGCATTTCATCGAAAAATTTGGCAGTTAATCGCCAAATCTGCGTTATCGTTGTAAATTTAGTGCTCAATCGAACCACAACCTACCGTTAAGCACATAGTAACCCCATAAACTATGAACCTATTTAACGCCAAATTTTGCTATGGAATATTTCATTAATTGTAATACTTCTAGTTTAGCGCAATATAACACCCCTTTAGATAGAACAAGGGTTGAACATTTGTATCGTAGACTAGGATTTGGTGCGTCCGTACAAACCGTAAACGCTGCTATAGGACAATCAGCAGACGCTTTGGTAGACACACTTATAAATGAAGCTATTAATGTTGCGCCAATACCTGCGCCAGAATGGGCGGATTGGACAAATGCGAATTATCCTGAAGACGATGATTTAAGAAGACAGCTTCGCAGAGCTCAAAAAGAGGAATTTACCACTACCTACGGTAACGCCTTACTTAATAATAATTTAAGGGACAGATTGAGTTTCTTCTGGAGCAATCATTTTGTTACAGAATACGATATCTATGATTGTAATTCCTTCTTATACTACTACGTAAACTGTTTACAACGAAATGCCATTGGTAATTTCAGAACTTTTGTTAGTGAAATCGGTCTAACAAGTGCCATGCTACGCTATTTAGACGGTGCTTTCAATAGAAGAAATAGACCTAATGAAAACTACGCTCGTGAGCTTTACGAACTATTTACTTTGGGTGAAGGCAATGGTTATACCGAAGACGATATCGTAGAAACTTCAAAAGCCCTTACCGGATACACAGAAAGAGGCGAAATTGGGTGCACACAGATTACCTTTGACCCAGAGGAGTTTAATACGGAAAACAAAACCATTTTTGGTCAAACCGGAAACTGGGGCTATGATGATGTTATAGATATCTTATTCGCCCAAAAAGAGGACTTAATAGCCAACTTCATCTGTATGAAGTTATATGAATTCTTCGTTCATCCAGATTCGTCTGATGCGAGCAGTAATGCCCCTCAAATAATATCAGGTCTTGCTGCGACATTCATAGCCAATAATTTTGAGTTGGCACCAGTATTGACCCAATTGTTTAAAAGTGAACACTTTTTTGATGAAACCGCTATAGGTGTAATCATTAAGAGTCCTTTCGATCTGTATCTCAATTTTATCAAGGAAACAAATTTCACCTATAATGATGGCCTTGTCATAAATGCAATAGATGCATCTAGAATGATAGGTCAAGAACTTTTTGATCCTGTTGACGTAGCGGGCTGGCAACGCGATAGGCAGTGGATCAATACCAACTATATGATTGGTAGGTGGTTAAGTATGGAAACTTTCGTACAGCTTTTTTACCAGGCAGATACAGAGCAATTCAGAACACTGGGTATTCAAGCTACGGGACCAACCGGAGCTACAGAATCTGACCCGGACGTTGTCGCCAGAGCGATAATTGACAAGTTCTTACCAAAAGGGCTTTTAACAGAAGCTGATTACGCTGTTGCGATTGCGGCATTCAGGGAACCCTACGAAGACAACAATGTCTACGAGACCGGAACGTGGAATATGATGTTAGACGACGCAGATTCGCAAGTCTATCTATTGTTATTACACCTTGTTAAAGAACCTGAATTTCAACTTAAATAAACACCTACAGTTATGTGCGATACACACCACGATAACACCCCATATAAAGGTCTTGAACATGAAGGCCACGACACCGAACACAAAAATTGGAGTCGCCGTTCGTTTTTACAAGCCTTAGGAATTGCCGGCTCTGGCTCTATGTTCCTCGGCAGTAACATGCTTACAGCCTCTGCTCCTTCACCACTAACAATGGCGATGGGCGATGCTGAAACAGATAATATTCTAATCTTAATACGTCTTTCTGGCGGTAATGATGGGCTTAGTACCGTTATTCCTATTCAGCAATACGATACTTATGCTAATGCAAGACCAAATATTTATATCCCAGAAAGTAAGGTCTTAAAACTAACGGATGATTTTGGCGTTCCCAGCTATATGAACTCTCTAGAGTCACTTTGGGGCGATGGTCAATTTAAAGCCGTTCACGGCGTTGGTTACCAAGGCCAAAGCCAATCTCATTTTACAGGATCAGATATTTTCGCAAATACTGATTTAACATCTACAGGTTTCTCTGGACTAAACACAGGATGGATGGGCAGACATTTTGAAGAATGCTTCCCCAATTACTTACTAAACCCACCTGCTGCACCGGCAGCTATTCAAATTGGTAATATAGCCAACCTTGTATTTCAAGGAGAAGAGACCAACTATGCCTTCGTAACCAATAATGTAGAACAGCTAGAAAGAATTGCGGACGATGGTGAATATTATAGCTTAGACGAAGCGCTTTTTGATGGCTGTATGTATGGTGATCAGGTGAAATTCTTAAGAGGTGTTTCAAATACCACAGAAAGATATGCGGCACAGATTTATGCAGCTGCGCAAGCAGGGCAAAACCAAGTCGAATACCAAGACAACGGCTTTGCAAGACAATTAGCTTTATTGGCAAGATTAATAAAAGGAAATTTAGGCACTAAGGTTTACATGATTTCAATGGGTGGTTTTGATACCCACGGTAATCAGCCTTTGGCGCATGAGCGTTTAATGACCAATCTTTCCGTTGCGGTAAATAATTTTTATGAAGATTTGGCATTTACCCAACAAGATGAAAAAGTATTAAGTATGACTTTTTCTGAGTTTGGACGAAGAATTTTTGAAAATGGTTCTAACGGAACCGACCATGGAAAGGCCGCCCCCACCCTTTTCTTTGGTTCTGGATTAAATGGTAGTGCCTTCGTCGGCGACCATCCAGACCTTGTTGAAGGAGATGGTAGAGGTAACCTTGACTATACGATGGACTTTAGAAATCTTTATGGAACCGTTCTTGCGGAATGGCTCTGTGTGCCCCGCGAGGCAGTAGAGCGACATTTAGATTTTCAATATACCGCCGTAAATCTCGGTTTCAACTGTAGTGGCGAAACTTTCGAAGACATTGCCATGAGTGATGACCCCCCAACATTACCGGATACACCACCTAGTGATGACCCAGTTGCGGAGGATCCAACCGATCCAGAAGTGGCAAACAGAATTGTACACAAACCTTATTATCCAACAGATAACGCGCCTCATATTTATTTAGAAATGCCGTTTGCTGCCCATGTAGACATTCAATTGTATAATATTATTGGGCAAAACGTTGGTACGGTCTTTAATGAGATGATGCTCGAAGGTTCAGCTGAAATCAATATTAGGGAACGTATGAGAGGTAGCCTTTCTACAGGAAAGTACATCTATCAAATACAAGTTGGTGATGAAAAAATGAGTAAGTCAGTAATGATCGTATAAGTTATACTTGCATTTTCCAGAACCCTCGATAGTGTATCCCCACACCCCAATTAGGGCTACATGATTCGAGGGTTTCCTTTTTAATTTTAGTATAGAATACCCCCGTAAAATCAGTATTTTTGAGGCCTAAATTTAATTTAATGTCTCAAGAGTCACCTTCTAGATATACCATTACTGCCGCTTTGCCCTACACCAATGGCCCCATACATATTGGCCATTTAGCCGGTGTTTATGTTCCTGCCGACATTTATGCACGCTATCAAAGACTTCAGGGGAAAGATGTTGCTTTCATTTGCGGCAGTGACGAACATGGTTTTGCCATTCCGATGAAGGCTAAAAGAGAAGGGGTTTCACCACAAGATATCATTGATAAGTATCACGGAATTATAAAAAAGTCTTTTGAAGACTTTGGTATTTCTTTTAACAACTATTCACGTACTTCTGCGAAGGTGCATCATGAAACTGCATCGGCGTTTTTTGAAAAATTGTACCGTCAAGGTGATTTTATTGAAGAGACAACCGAGCAATTATACGATGCGGAAGCCAATCAGTTTTTAGCAGATCGTTTTGTTATAGGTACTTGCCCAAAATGTAGTTTTGAAGCCGCTTATGGCGACCAATGTGAAAACTGTGGCTCTTCACTAAATGCTACGGATTTAATAAATCCGAAATCCACCATTTCTGGTGCCGTACCCACCTTAAAAAACACTAAACATTGGTTTCTTCCACTTGATAAATATGAAGGTTTTTTAAAGAAGTGGATTTTAAAAGACCATAAAAGCGATTGGAAACCCAATGTATATGGGCAATGCAAGTCGTGGATAGATGATGGACTAAAACCCCGAGCCGTAACGCGTGATTTAGACTGGGGCATTCCAGTACCTGTCGAGGGTGGTGAAGGAAAGGTCTTATATGTTTGGTTTGATGCACCTATTGGTTACATTTCTTCTACGAAAGAATGGGCAAAAAGAGAGGGCAAAGATTGGGAACCGTATTGGAAAGATAATAGCACCAAAATGCTACATTTTATCGGCAAGGATAATATCGTTTTTCACTGTATTATTTTCCCAAGTATGCTCAAAGCGCATGGCGATTATATTTTGCCGGAAAACGTGCCAGCCAATGAATTCTTGAACTTAGAAGGGAATAAACTATCTACCTCAAAGAATTGGGCGGTTTGGTTACATGAGTATTTGGTGGACTTCCCAGATATGCAAGATGTACTTCGTTATACCTTGACTGCTAATGCCCCCGAGACCAAGGACAATGATTTTACTTGGAAAGATTTTCAAGCGAGAAATAACAATGAACTCGTAGCCATTTTTGGAAACTTTATTAATCGTGTTACGGTACTTACACATAAATACTATGATGGGCAAGTGCCGCAACCAAGCACCTTTAACGAAGTTGATACCGAAACATTAAAATCTGTTCAGGCTTTCCCAAAAACACTGATTGATTCGTTGGAACGCTATCGTTTTAGGGAGGCTAGTCAAGAACTCTTGAATCTTGCGCGACTTGGTAATAAGTATTTAGCAGATGAAGAACCTTGGAAACTCATTAAAACCGATGAAGAACGTACTAAAAGTGTAATGTATGTTGCTTTACAAATAGCCGCCGCCTTGGCTGTTTTAAGCGAGCCGTTTTTACCGTTTACCTCAGACAAATTAAATTCTATACTCGCAGTCACATCGAGCGGAGCCGAGATGTCGTGGAATGATGTCGCTACAAAAGAAACGCTACTCCCTACCGGTCACACGATCAATAAAAGTGAATTATTGTTCCGTAAAATAGAGGATAAAGAGATTGAGGCCCAACTAGAAAAATTAGAGGCCACTAAAAAGCAAAATGAACACATGAACAAGGAAGTAGCTCCACAAAAAGCCACAATTACTTTTGATGATTTCACCAAATTGGATATGCGTGTAGGCACTATTCTAGAGGCAGAAAAAATGCCCAAAGCAAATAAATTATTGGTATTAAAAGTAGATACAGGTATCGATACGCGAACCATTGTTTCTGGTATTGCAGAAAGTTTTACACCTGAAGATATTGTAGGGAAACAAGTTACTGTTTTGGTAAACCTAGCACCAAGAAAATTACGTGGTGTGGAAAGTGAGGGCATGATTTTAATGACCGAAAACGCTGAGGGCAAGCTAGTTTTTGTAAATCCTGATGAAGCAGGTGTTGCTAATGGCGAAGGGATAAGTTAATTATATTTGTTTTAATGTATTATAGAAGAAAAGTAATATTGTCGATACTACAAGTTTTTAATAATGAACTTGAAAAAATTCAAGTCCACAAACTTTTATTCCTTTTAAGCAGATTTAAAACCAAAAAAAACACTTACGATTTTGTACCATATAAATTTGGAAGCTTTTCTTTCCAAGCCAATGCAGATTTAAATACTTTAAAAAAATATGGAATCGTAGATGAAACTAACAAGTCTTGGAAAAAACTGGACGAAACCAACTATTTAATTCAACTTGACAAAGAACATCAGAAAATTGTATCAGACTTTAGAATTATTTATAAAAATAAATCTAGTGATGATTTAATAAGACTCACATATAAAAACTTTCCATACTACTCGATAAATAGCATAGTAGCCCATAAATACTTAAATAGCAAAGAACTTAAAAATTTAGAAACGTACAAATCACAAGAAAACGAAATAATCCTTTTTACTATTGGTTATGAAGGAATTTCCTTGGAGAGGTACTTAAATAAACTAATTCGTAATAATATAAAATTGCTTTGTGACGTTCGTAAAAATGCTGCAAGTATGAAATATGGCTTTAGTAAAAAGCAATTAGAAAACGCATGTAATGGGGTTGGCATAGAATATATTCACATTCCCGAAGTTGGCATAAATCCTGATAAAAGAAAAGAACTAAATACACAGAAAGATTACGATATTTTATTTAAAGAATACATTTCTAAAGATATTCCAAAAACCACCAAATATCAAGAGCAAATTTTTAAACTTCTCCAAGAAAATAGGAGGATTGCCTTGACATGTTTTGAAGCGAACAAATGTCAATGTCATAGAACTCATTTAGCCAATGCAATTTCTAACCTTGAAAAATTTAATTACGAAATTGAGCACTTATAAATATGCCATTAAAAAGAATTCTAATAACTGTTACTACTTATCCTCTTCCATCTAGAAGTTATGATGAGTTAGTATGTACTGCAGGGTTTTTAGAAGATGGCTCTTGGATAAGACTTTACCCCGTTCCTCTCAGTTGGCTAAATCAAATTAAAAAAGATGTTGGTTTTAAAAAGTACACTTGGGTAGAAATTAATGTAAAGGAAAGAAATGACGACTTTAGACCAGAAAGTCATTCCCCAATCGATTACAATATAAAAATCATTTCTTCTCCATTAGACACTAAAAATTACTGGAGAGAACGAAAAAAAATATGCCTTAATAATATTTATTACAATAAAGCAAAATTATTAGAAGATTCTAAAAAGCCTAAAAACTTATCACTAGCCACATTTAAGCCAGCTATGATTACTGACTTTGTAGTTGAATCGGATGATAGGGAATGGAAAGATGAATGGAAAGAGCTTAGAAAGCAAACAGACCTTTTTGCTAAAATAGAAAGTGATCCTGAAAAACTAATCCCAAAAGTTCCTTATAAATTCTCATATACTTTTGTCGACAATCAAGGAATGTATAGCACTTTGATGATTGAAGATTGGGAGATTTTTCAATTATATTGGAACTGCTTAAAAATAACCGATGGAGATGAGAAAAAAGCTGTTGAATTAGTTAGAAAAAAATATTTAGACGAATTCTCTCTACATAATGATATTTATCTTTTTCTAGGGACGACAATGCAATGGCATAGAAGAAGAGCTCCAAACCCTTTTGTTATAATAGGTGTTTTCTACCCAAAAAAAGAAAAGCAATTAAGTCTAGCTTTATAACTAAATATATTCTTAAGTAAATATATCAAAATGTCCCTAATCCCCTATATCCTTAAACACACCCAACTCCCCGAAAAAAGTATTGCCAATACCGTTGCACTTTTAAACGAAGACTGCACCATTCCCTTTATATCACGTTACCGTAAAGAGCGCACTGGGAATTTGGACGAGGTCCAAATTGGGGAAATAGTTAAATACAAAAAACAGTTTGAGGCGTTAGAAAAACGAAAGCTTGCCATCATTAAAGCCGTTGAAGAACAAGGTTTATTAACTTCAGAATTAAAATTAAAATTTTCAAACGCCACAGACCTCACAAGTCTAGAAGACCTTTACCTTCCTTTTAAAAAAAGCAAGAAAACAAAGGCGGAAACCGCTCGAAAAAATGGACTGGAGCCATTAGCAAAAATCATCATGAGCCAAAAGTCAGATGAGATAGAATTCATTGCTTCTAGCTATCTAAGTGATACTATTGAAAACGAAGATGATGCTTTAGAAGGTGCGCGTCATATTATTGCAGAATGGATCAATGAACGTACCGATATTCGAAATCAACTTCGAAATCAATTGGAACGCCATGCGCTGCTCACTACAAAGGTTATTAAAACCAAAAAAGAGAATGAAAAAGCACAAAAATTCCGTGATTATTTTGATTGGAGCGAAGCGTTGAACCGTTGCCCTTCACATCGATTCTTGGCAATAATGAGAGCCGAAAAAGAAGGTTTTATACGAGTAAAAATTGAGCTTGATGATGAACGTGCACTAGAAAATATAGAACGACGTATCATAAAATCCGATAATTCGTGTATAGCTCAAATAGAACTCGCAATTGCAGATGCTTACAAGCGTTTGCTTTTTCCTTCTTTATCCAACGAACTGCTCAAAAATGCGAAAGAAAAAGCGGATACCGAAGCTATTCAAGTCTTTTCAAAGAACCTAAAACAGCTATTGCTTGGTGCGCCTTTGGGCGAAAAACGTATTCTGGCCATAGACCCGGGTTTTAGAACGGGTTGCAAGGTAGTTTGTTTAGATGCCCAAGGCGATTTAAAACATAACGAGACTATATATCCACACGCACCACAAAACAAAAGTATCGAAGCAATAAAAAAACTGAGTTCTTTGGTAGATGCCCATAAAATTGAAGCGATTGCCATCGGCAACGGAACGGCATCAAGAGAAACGGAGCAGTTAGTGAAAAGAATCCATTTTAAAAATTCCATCGAGGTTTTTGTGGTCAGTGAAGCGGGAGCCTCAATCTACTCTGCCTCTAAAATCGCACGTGAAGAATTTCCGAATTATGATGTTACAGTGCGGGGAGCCGTTTCTATAGGCAGGCGTTTGGCTGACCCGCTGGCAGAATTGGTAAAGATAGATGCTAAATCAATCGGTGTTGGCCAGTATCAACATGATGTTGACCAAAATAAACTACAGAACTCTTTAGATACCGTGGTAGAAAGTTGCGTAAATGCCGTTGGTGTGAATATCAATACGGCAAGTGTTCCGCTCTTAAGTTATGTATCCGGCATTGTCCCAAAATTGGCTGAAAATATTGTTTCTTTTAGAAATGAACATGGCCCTTTTTCTGATAGAAATACCATAAAAAAAGTACCACGTTTAGGCGGTAAGGCTTTTGAGCAAGGAGCAGCTTTTTTACGTATTAAAAATGGAGCCAATCCTTTGGACAATTCCGCAGTCCACCCTGAAAGCTATGCTTTGGTAAAACAAATGGCGAAGGACCAAAAACTACCTGTTTCAGATTTAATAGGTAACGGAAGCGTGTTAAAAAACATTCCGCTAGAGGAATATTGTACAGATACCGTCGGGCTGCCAACACTAGAGGATATTACCAAAGAATTGGAAAAACCAGGTTTGGATACGCGTGAAAAAGCCAAGGCTTTTACTTTTAATCAAAATATTAAGAACATTACAGACCTAAATGAAGGGCAATTGCTTCCTGGAATTGTGAACAACATCACCAATTTTGGGTGTTTTGTTGATGTCGGCATTAAGGAAAGTGGACTAATACATGTTTCTAACCTTGCGGATACTTTTGTAAAAGATGTAAACGAACATGTTCATTTGCATCAGCAGATTATTGTAAAAGTATTGTCAGTGGATGTACCCAGAAAACGTATACAATTGGCACTACATAAAAATTAGTGAGCGGCACGCTCCAAACGGTCGTTAATGCTTATTCCAAGACCCTCTTCTGGGAAACGTTCTGCGATAATTACATCAAGATGCATTTGATCTAGCTCATGCAAAGCTGAAAACAGATGTTGTGCAGCTTCATCCAAACTTTTTTGTTCTGAAAGTACTTTTACAGTGCAGTTTTCATAATTAGTCTTGAAAAAACTAAGTACGCCAATTTTCAGATGAGCATGCTCCTCAATGGTTTCAGCAACAGTATCACTTATCATCAATTTTGTACTTGGCGCATAATGCTTCAGTAGCATTCCAGGGGCAACAGGGGCTTTTTCTTCTTTGGTCAATAGTTTGACCTGGCCTACACATTCCTTAATCGCTGCAATAGCAATACCGCCTTTTCGATATACCGTAGGTATACCAGCCTCAAAGCCTACAATTGTTGACTCAAGGCCAACTTCGCAAGGCCCACCTTCCAAAATCGCTGGTATTTTGGAGCCAAAATAAGAAGCTACGTGTTGGGAAGATGTAGAACTAATTTTGGTAAAGGGATTAGCACTAGGCGCTGCCAAAGGAAAATCAAGACCTTGTAGCAGAGCTCTAGTAACTCGGTGCTTTGGCATACGAATACCCACAGTAGATTTTCCGGCAGTAATCAAATCGCTGACTCCCTCTTTTTTGGGTAAGATAAGTGTTAAAGGTCCGGGCCAAAAAGTGTTCATTAGGGCTCTTGCAGCTTCAGGCACTTCCTTGACCAAAGTATCCATTTGTGATATATCATGAATGTGAACAATAAGCGGGTTGAATAAAGGCCTCCCCTTCATTTCAAAAATCTTTTTTATCGCCTCTTCTTCATAAATATTACCTGCCAAACCATAAACCGTTTCGGTCGGTATGGCAACAATCTCATTGTTTCTTAACAGCTCTTGGCAATAGGCAATATCTTCTGTGATAACACTTTTCATTCCGCAGCAAATATAATGCAGCCATATGGTTTCATCTGTATGACGTTAGAAAATAAGCCCTACTCTTTGTTATGAAACTTTGAAGCTAGATCTTTGTCCTCAATATGCTCAAAATAGCCTTTCATCCTATTTACAAACACCCCTTACCTGAAGGGCATCGGTTTCCGATGATAAAGTATGATCTGCTTCCGCAACAACTACTTTATGAAGGCACTTGTGATGAAGCTAATTTTTTTGAGCCAACTTTTCCTAAAGATGAGCATATTCTAGCAATCCATACAACATCTTATTACGAAAATCTACTAAGCTTAGCAATTAAACCAAGTGCCGCTAGAAAGATTGGTTTTCCACTTTCTGAAGAACTCGTATCAAGAGAACGTATCATCGCTGATGGAACCCTAAAATGTTGTGAATTTGCCCTCGAAAATGGCATTGCCATGAATATTGCCGGTGGCACACATCATGCCTATACAAATCGTGGTGAAGCATTTTGTATGTTGAACGATCAAGCCATTGGAGCGCGATATCTTCAGTCAAAAAAATTAGCTGAAAAAATCTTGATTGTAGATTTGGATGTGCATCAAGGTAACGGCACAGCGGAAATATTTCACAATGATGCATCGGTCTTTACTTTTTCCATGCACGGAGCATCTAACTATCCTTTTAAAAAAGAAGTTTCAGATTTGGATATCCCTTTAGAAAAAGGAACAGATGATAAAACCTACCTAACCATTTTAAAGGATACCTTGCCTAAGCTAATTGCTAAAGAACGACCCGATTTTATTTTTTACCTCTGTGGAGTAGATATTTTGGCTTCGGATAAACTAGGGACCTTAGGTATGACCTTGGAGGGCTGTTTGGAGCGCGACTGTTTTGTGCTTCAAACCTGCAAAGACCTTAAAATCCCTGTTCAATGTAGTATGGGTGGCGGGTATTCACCAGATATTAAAGTAATTGTCGATGCCCATGCCAATACCTTTCGTTTGGCCCAAGAAATCTTCTTTTAAGACCCGATATTTAGGTTAGCTTAAATCCTTATCTTGTTGGTCAAATCAACCATCATGAAAAAACTAAATCTACTTCTAGCCCTTCCTTTTTTTGCAATAAGCTTAACTATTTCTGCCCAACCATCGGACAAAGCAAAAGAAATCGCTTCACAAATTGTTAATGAGGCTAATGAAAATTCACAATTGGAAAATCTTGCCCATGAGTTATTGGATGTTATCGGCCCCCGTCTGGTTGGTACTCCGCAAATGAAGAAAGCGAATGATTGGGCAGTCGCCAAATACAACACTTGGGGCATTTCGGCCAAAAATGAAGAATGGGGAAAATGGCGGGGATGGGAACGTGGCATCACCCATGTAGATTTAGTATCTCCAAGAGTAGTTAGTTTAAGCGGTATGCAATTGGCCTGGAGCCCAAGTACCGATAAAAAAGGAATTACTTCAGAAGTGGTTCTAATTCCTGATGTGGCCGATTCTTTGGCATTTTCAAAATGGCTGCCCAATGTCAAGGGCAAGATAGTTATGGTGTCTATGCATCAGTTGACTGGTAGACCAGACTATAACTGGGAAGAATTTGCTACCGAAGCTTCATTCGAAAAAATGAAAAACGAACGTGACGCCCATACCAAGGCTTGGCGCGAACGTATTCGAAAAACAGGATATAGCTCAAGAACGATTAATGCAGCTCTTGAAAAAGCAGGCGCCATCGGCATAATGCAGTCACGATGGTCCAGAGCTTTTGGCGCAAACAAAATCTTTAGCGCGAATACCAAAAAAATACCGGTAATCGACCTCTCTTTAGAAGATTATGGAATGCTGTATCGTATGGTGGAAAATGGTGACAAACCAATAATCAAAGTTATTGCAGAATCAAAAGAATTGGGTACGGTACCTACTTTTAATACCATCGCAGAAATAAAGGGTAGTGAACTGCCCAATGAATATGTAATTCTATCCGCCCATTTTGATTCTTGGGACGGAGCCACTGGAGCAACCGATAATGGCACTGGTACAATTACCATGATGGAAGCCATACGAATTCTTAAGAAAGTTTATCCCAACCCCAAACGCACCATTCTTGTTGGCCTTTGGGGAAGCGAAGAACAAGGCCTAAACGGGTCAAGGGCGTTTGTGGAAGACCACCCCGATATTGTTGAAGGTGTACAAGCCCTTTTTAATCAAGATAACGGTACTGGAAGAGTGGTGAGGCTTTCCGGACAAGGTTTCTTGAATGCTTATGATTATTTGGGCAAATGGTTAGAGGCTGTACCGAAAGAAATTACCGATGAAATTGAAACTACCTTCCCTGGAGTACCAGGTGGTGGCGGTTCTGATTACGCCTCTTTTGTAGCGGCCGGTGCTCCAGCATTTTCATTGAGCTCGTTAAGTTGGAGCTATTGGAACTATACCTGGCACACCAACCTCGACACCTATGATAAAATTGTATTTGATGATGTTAGAAACAATGCGATTTTGACCGCTATTTTGGCGTATATGGCGAGCGAAGCTCCCGAGAAAACCTCAAGAACAAAATCGGTACTGCCCTTAAATTCAAGAACGGGAGAACAGCGCACTTGGCCTACCCCACGTTCACCACAACGTGATGGCGGAAAGCTAGATTAGCTTATTTAAACTCTTTTCAAATTTTGAATTAGATAAGGGTAAATACCCCGTCTAGCTAACATGTTTTCGTAACTTTACAAAAAATTAGTACACATGTTATCGAAGAAATTAGAAAAGGCACTTAACGAGCAAATACGAATAGAAGCAGAATCTTCACAAACCTACCTTTCTATGGCATCTTGGGCAGAAGTAAAGGGTCTTGAGGGTGTTGCAGGCTTCATGTACGGGCATTCGGATGAAGAACGTATGCATATGCTAAAATTGGTGAAGTATGTTAACGAACGTGGTGGTCATGCTAAAATATCTGATTTAAAAGAGCCAGAAACCGAGTTCGGAACTTTAACCAAAATGCTACAGAAATTATATGATCACGAAGTTTTTGTTTCGCAAAGTATTAATGAATTGGTTCATGTGACCCTTGAGGAAAAAGACTATGCAACCCATAATTTTCTACAATGGTATGTAGCCGAGCAATTAGAAGAAGAAGCTTTAGCAAGAACTGTACTTGACAAAATAAACTTGATTGGTGATGATAAGGGAGGCCTCTATCTTTTCGACCGAGACATACAACAATTGACAGTTGAAAGTGCTGCCTCGGAAACAATGGGGGAATAATTTTAACACTTAAGCTTATTTAGATTAATTTAAAATAGCATATTTTTGTACCATTCTGTTTTAGAAATGGGCAAAAAGAAAAAGAAATCCGCTAAGAAAAAAGCACTGCTCAAAGAGCTTGTGCCCAGCAATTGCAAAACCAAATGCTGCAAAAAGTTCAAAAAGGGAGAAAACAAGCGCTGTAAGCGATGTCCTTGCTATGATTTACTCAAAAAAGTAGCTTAATTATTTATCCTTTACAAAGCTTAGCCCTTCAAGGTAGTCACCACTCGTATAGCGGTTAATGTAAGTAGTTGCATGTTTCAAGAAAAGTGTACTATGCCCACATTTTAATGAACAAGCTGCCTGATGGTCTTTATAGAATTTTATTTTGTGCTTTAAGTAAAACTGATAGGCCAATATATTTTTATCCGCCAAGGCGTTTTCAAAAGATTCTTGGTCTTTCCAAAAATCACGTTCGTCCTCCGCGCTTAAAAAAGTATAGCTAAGTTCGTATTTGGCATCTTTTTCGGCCAGTGAAGCGTAAAACGCTTCAGTACTCATAAGACGCTTTGTTTGACCTAATACTCCTAAAGGAAGTATCAGCAAAGCAAATGCTATGAGTTGTAACTGTTTCACAAAATTGTTTTTTATTAAGACGAACTACATGCCATTAAGTTGCATTGATTTATTTAATTTATTGTTAAAAATTAACCCATAAAAAGAAAGAGGGCAAAATGCCCTCTTTTCTCGATAGTATATACTTGAGTTTATTTACCCAACATCAAAAGCTCATTGCATCTTACTTCGGTGATATAGCGCTTTTCACCTTCTTTGGTTTCATAAGAACGGTGTATTAGTTTTCCTTCTACGGCTACTTGTTTCCCTTTGGCTAAATAATTTTCTACTATTTCTGCAGTTTTACCCCAAGCAACTATATTGTGCCACTGCACATCTTCCACTTTTTCTCCTTGAGCATTTTTATAGATTTCACTGGTTGCGATAGAGAATTTGGCCAATTTGTTACCATTTTCCATGTTTACAATTTCTGGGTCTTGCCCTAGATTACCAATCAACTGTACTTTGTTCTTTAATGCGTTCATCTTTCTAATTTTTATGGTTTAACAGTTAATACTATCAAGCCACCTTGACTTGACACTGCAAACCTAAAACGGGCAAGAAAGAAGATTCGGTTTGGAAGCATTTATTTTCGTTTGTAAACGTTTGTAGTCGTTTGTATCAGTATATAATTCCCTCCACATAGGCATCTATATACATTATGGGACAGGATTAAATAGTTTTTGTGGGATAAACCGTGAAGTAATTTTTTCGGGAATCGGGAATCTTGGTTAATTCTCCGCTAATTCAGAGAACCAGAGCGTAAGACCTTATCCCTTTTCAATGAGCATTGCAAGCGTTTTCCAATTCTTCTAACATTGGCAACTATTCACTCTTTTTCTTGGGTACTGACGCTTTCAGTACTCCGTCTAACGTTCCGTCAATTTTGAGCTTCTTTTCGTACTCTTTAGAACGTTCTTTTTTCTTTTTTATGGGGTAATCTTTACTTGTCATAAGATAAATCTAGGGATTTTTACTTTATAAGGCGCTAATTGTTTTTTTTTTAGATAAAATATTATATTTAAAGTTTGGATTAAGCCAAAAATTCTAAAATCTAACCAAACTTTCCCCCTTTCAAAATATGAAAAGGAGTATACCGCCTGTAATTATTTCTGCTTTAGTAATTATTCTAAAAAACCTAAATTTAAAGTGCTTAGATGAAAAGGAAGTTGGCGTTTGGTGTATGTTTAAGGGTTTTTTGAACGATAATAAAGCTAATATTATTATTGTATCGCTCCTTGTTTTTGTTATTTGGAACTATTATGTTTCAATAAAGGAAAGAAATAATAAACGAGACATAATAAGAGGGTTCTTAGGCAGATATTTTACTCAACATTTAAATGGTGACAAAAAAAATCATAGAATAACAGTTTTTGAAATCAGATATGGGATTGTTCTTTTTTTTGGCTATTTATGGCATACACTAATAAGGTTTAGATATTATTATGATTGTAGTAAGCTTAAAACTAGATTAGCTAGAACACCGTTACCATGGGTCAGATATTTAAGTGTTTTAACACGACATGGAATACCTAACGAAGACTATCGGGTAACTGTTTTTAAGATTCATAGTAGCGATGCTAAACCGAATAGCTTTGCTGTTTACATACACAATCTAAGGCAAACCGAATGGGTTAAATTAGATAATATTAACACCATAGACTTAAAAAAAATTAGTAACTTAAACCAACTTTCCGCGTCTGATAAGAGTCGGGTTAAAAAATATATGAATAAATCTAAGATACAAAAATTCAGTGCTCTCAAAATTTTAGGGCGCACACCTGTGCATCTAGGAGGTATTCCTTTATTTGGCAAAGACCCCCAAACGACCTCTCATATAATTATGTACGACAGCAATAAAACTGCCTTTTCTCAAGTTAAAGATTCGTTAGTGTTTTTTAGTAAGTATATTGAAATCGCTTTAAAGAATTAATTTATTATGGAGTTAACTCTTAATCAATTAGCAAATTTTCCAAATCCTTTAGCAAGACCAAAGGATTTAAATCAAAAGATAGTTATTCAAGCTGATAGCCTATCTCCATCAGATATACCTGACGAAGTAGAGGTAGAACATGAGGAGAACAAGCTTCATTTTGATTTCCAATACTCTATAATGGAAAGACTTAATGCGCTAGAGCATTACAATACAGAATTTTTTTCAGTGAAATATAGCTCTGACACAGGTAGAATATATTATTTAAGCTTAAATAATTCCGTTTTTTCTAAATTTAAATCTCAAATGAATCAAATAATCTCCAAACTAGGAGTTGGAAGAGCTCCTGACAATCTTAGATTTGGCGTTAGACTTATTGGAAAAATAATTGATTTCCTTTAACTTTTATTTCACAAGACCTTTATAGCTTAAAACACTCTCCGACCCTTCCAAAAACTGATGAAACCTTTGGTTTGATGTTTTAGAACGATTATTGAATCTCGCTGCATACTCATCTAAATAACGGCTAATATGCTTATCACTTACTTGGTGGTAAACACCATAAAGACCACGCTTTAAAACACTCCAAAAGTTCTCTATTGTATTGGTATGTACTTGACCCTCTACATAAATATTCAATGAATGCTTAACGTTATCGTGCTTATAGGTTTTCTTCAACTGCTTGTATGCTGCCGCTTCATCTGAATAGATGGTGCTATCGGCAGGCACGTGAGTTTTGACAAAATCTACCATAATGTTGGTAGTCTCACCCGATACGTGCTTTAAAGCTACCTTACCATCACGCTCAATGATTCCTATGATGGCTTTCTTAGCTTTATAAGGCTCACCCTCATTAGTTAAGTTTTTATCGTTCTGAGAGCGTCTTTTACGTAAATGTTTGTTAGACTCCTTACCACCAACATAACTCGCATCAATCTCTACCATTTTATTTTCACCCAACATTTGCGGTGCTTTTTCTCTTAGCATTTCTCTAATTCTATGAAGAACAAACCATGCTGTCTTTTGTGTAATTCCTAAATCAATCGCAAGCTGAACACTAGAAATACCTTTCTTATGTTCTGTTGCCAACCATATCGCAGCAAACCAAATGCGAAAAGGAATTTTAGAGTTTTCGAATATAGTACCTACCCTAACCGTGAATTTCTTATGACATTCTTTATCCCTACACTTCCAACCTCTATTAGTTTTGTATGGTTTCTCGCAACCACAATGAGGACAATGAGGTTCACCGCCCCAACGGATAGTTTCATAATAAGCTATTCCTGTGGCTTCATCCTTGAAGAAATCTAATAATTGAGGTAATGACTTGAATTGCATTGGTTTTATTTAGATACTCAAAGATACGACTTGTCCCATTAAATACCTAATATTTTACAATAAATACATCAAAAAATGATACATAAAGTAACATAAAACATGAGTTATTAACAATTTGTATCGCATTTTATATATCAAAAATGATTTATAATTCCGTAATAACACGTGTTATTACGGAATTATACCTTCTAAATAGCTATAATCAACAGGCCATATACGATGAAATGAACATTTTAGATTTATGTATTTTTCTATGTTCTATTCTCTAATTTTGTGTATTATTATTTTTTGTATCTTTGTAGTGTAGAATGAAAAAAGCCTTCTCGTCTGGACAACTAAAAGGCTTTTGGATTTTCAATAAATTATTAAGGGACGGTGTGTCTGAACTGGTTAAGGTGTCAGTGTTGCAAGCTGTTTTTTGTGGGTTTGAGTCCCACCACCGTCTCTATTTTATGGTTCAAAAGTACCATAAAATAACGGATTTTGCAAATTAATATTATACGTTATGGAACTTAAAAAACGATTACTCGCTGATAAAAAAGCTCTCTTAGACAGGTTAGATTATATAAATGAACTTTTAAGAGAACTAGGGGAAGATGTAGATACGTCAGCTCCTAAAAAAGCAATAGAGGATGATTCTTTTCCTAAAAACGCTTCTCAATTTGATCAAATTATTTACATATTGGAAAAAGAAAATCGGTTCTTACACAATAGTGAGATTACCAATATATTGTTACCATATTGGAATAAAGATGAGAAATGGGTCAGCAGAAGGGTTTCTGCGTTACTTTCTTCAATAAAAAGAGAAACAAAAGGCGCTATCACTAATATTAAGGTAAACAATTCACTTAAAAACACTTTTTGGGGTTCTGCTAAATGGCTCGATGAGCTATTAGGAGATGAGCCTTTACCCAAGCATATGTATAATAAAAGTTTGGTAGAAGCTCCAAAAAAGAAGAGTATAGATTTTTAGAAATTAAAAAGCTCCTAGGTTTAGGAGCTTTAAAATACATTCGATTCCATCATTAGGAGTCAATTAGACGAGAAAATTAAAGTGTGCCGTCTCTCATTAGGATAGGGCTTTAAGTAATTACCGTCGGAAAAGGGGTTGTTCTTGGCGGACGCCCCTTTTTTCATGCTGTAAAGTTACGAAATTCAATCCGTTCGATCAAATTCTAGCAAATCCGCCTTATCAATCGAATTTTCTTAGGCAACTATATACGAGAAGGAACTAAGATTCTTTTTTAGGTTCAGGAGGGTTTGTGTTAACTTTATAAAATGAGCTTATATATTGTCTACTTAGCTTTCATGGTTGCTTTTGGATATAACTTATATCATTTCAAAAAGTCTAAAAAACAAGACAGAGATATTTTTATATGGCGCATGATTGGGAGTGCTTTAGGTTTAGGTATTGTTCTTTATTCAGAATATTTTATTTAACTGTCATGTCCCACTTTGTATATAGATGCCTCCACATAGGCATCTATATACGAAAAGGAACTAAGATTTTTTTCAGATTAAGAATGCAATAAAAGCAATAATTTAAAGTTTTATAAGAGTATTCCTACGGGTTTTGGTTAGATTTGGGGAACTTTCATTACTAAGGATACATTGACAATTCCATAATATAGGGTAAAGGTCGCTTGGCTTTTACCCTTTTTTTTGTTTTATTCCTATCCCATAATATATATAGATGCCCTAAGAAGAGAACTATATACAATTCAATCTTATTTAACGATGATTCAACCTAAAGTAATTCTATTTTTCGCTGAACAGGCACATCTTTGAATCAGAATTCATCAACCTTAAAAACAAATATATGTCACCAACAGAAGTATTTTCCGTAACTAATCTCGCCGCCATGCCCATGTGGCTTCTTATGATTTTTCTACCCAAGTGGAAAGTCACCCGATTCTTAATCGATTATAAAATAATTCCACTGACACTGGCCCTAGTCTATGCCATCTATATTTTCATAGCCATCAAAGCAGGAGGCGGAATGGACTTCGGTAGCTTAGCATCGGTCATGCAATTATTTACTGCCGAAAATGCTGTTCTAGCAGGTTGGGTACATTACCTCGCCTTTGACCTTTTGGTGGGCATGTGGATGTTGGACCAAAACAAAACGTTAAAAATTCATCAACTCTTAATAGCTCCATGCCTACTGGGCACTTTTATGCTAGGCCCAATAGGGTTTTTAGCCTTTATGATCATCAAAACCATTAAAACGAATCAGCCATGAAATATCTAAACCAAATACTCAATCCCGTAAAAAAAGCAAGTCCCATTCTTTATTGGGTGGTCATACTTCATGTCATATTTGCAATAATATGTGCAATAGGGTTGGCCATAGACGACAGAACCCTTATGGGCATTAATGTATGGATAAAGCCATTAAAATTCTCCATCTCTGGAGGCATCTATATTCTTACCCTGGGTATTTTAACGACACTTTATCCCTATTCAAAAAGAAAGCGTAGTATTATAACAAATGTTGTTGCCATAACCTTATTGTTAGAAATTGGCATTATCATCTACCAAGCGGCAAGAGGTGTACAATCGCACTACAATATCTCTTCCCCCTTTGACGGAATTCTATTTGCGGCCATGGGAATTTTAATCGCAATAAATGTCTTGATCATGGTATTGTTTATCTTCGATACGATACGCTTAAAACTAAATACAGCCAAATCAATTCAATGGGCCATATTACTAGGTTGGATAATTGTAGTGTTCGGCAGTTGGGTTGGCGGTCAAATGATAAGCCAAATGGCACATAATGTTGGTGTTGCTGATGGTGGGGCCGGTCTACCATTGGTAAATTGGAGTACCATTGCCGGTGATTTAAGAGTAGCGCATTTTTTTGGCCTACACGCCATACAGGTAATTCCGTTATTTGCACTATGGGTCACTAAAAAATGGAACTTTACGAACAAAAACCAAATTCTAGCGGTTACCATTTTTGGACTACTCTATGCAGGTTGGATAGCATATACCTTTTATCAAGCCAAAATGGGTATGGCATTGATTCAATTATAAAAAACGGAAATGCTTGTTAAAAACGAAAAACGAATAAAGTATTTAGGTTTCAATGATTTTTGGTTTATGATCATTGGAATTATTGTTCTGAGCTTTGTTACAGACTATTTATTTAGCAAATCGTTCTTTCGTCTTCCTTTAGTGGAAGCCTTAATCAGTTGGAGTGTATCCTTATTTTTTACTATATGTAATTGGCTTATTATAAGAAAAGTTATTATTCTTTTGCGGAAGAAATATACCAATTTCGAAGATGTTGGAAAGCGTCTTGTACTATTGTTTCTTGCTATTGTAGGTACTGTTATACTAGTTGATTTTATTGGAAATAAAATATTGACCCTCATCTTTAAAAGAAACTATAACGCACAAAGCTTTTCTAAGGTTCTTTTACCTGTTATTATAATAAGTACAATGACCATGGCCATATATGAGGCCATCTACTATTATGTGCGATTTAAAAAATCAATCATAGAAAAAGAACAGGCCAAACAGGCAATGGTTCAGGCCGAATTAGACACCTTAAGAAACCAGGCTCAACCACATTTTCTATTCAATACACTTAATACCTTAAGGGATATCATAGATCAAAATTCTAAAGAAGATGCCAAAGAATTTGTAGACAAAATAGCCAACGTCTATCGGTTTATACTAGAATCAGGTAATGCCAATCTAACCTCTTTACAAGAAGAATTAAAGTTTGCCAAGTCGTACATACACATACAGTCTGAACGGTTTGGTGAAAACCTTAAAGTAAATTGGAATGTACCGAATACAGCCCTAAAAAGTATGGTCGTACCAATGAGCTTGCAACTTTTACTTGAAAATGCAATAAAGCACAATGTAATTTCAAAGGCCAGACCACTTTTGATTAGCGTATCGGCCAACAATGACCATCTCGTAGTTTCCAATAAAATTCAACCAAAATCTACGCAGTTACCCTCAACAAAAGTGGGTTTAAAAAACATTGAAAAACGCTATCATTTAATTTCGGGCAAATCGATTGAAATTAAAAATGATGAAGGTCAATTTCAAATTTCCATTCCGTTATTGCAAATAGCAGATCAAAAGAAATATAATGAAAGTACTCATAATTGAAGATGAAGCTAGAGCGGCAAATCAGTTGCAGAAAATGCTAAGAACCTGTGATTTTCAATACGAACTATTGAATATTATCGACACTGTAGAAGATTCGGTGCTTTGGTTTCAACAAAATAGCAATCCGGACCTCGTTTTTATGGATATTCAATTAGCTGACGGGTTAAGCTTTGAGATTTTTCAAAAAATTAGTGTTGAGGCGCCAATTATATTTACTACCGCTTTTGACCAGTATGCCATACAGGCATTTAAAGTCAACAGCGTTGACTATCTCTTAAAACCTATACAAAAAGAAGAATTGGATGCGGCCCTACAAAAGTTTGATAAGACCAACAAACCATCAGCTCCTGAACCTGCTATTTTAAAACAATTACTTCAATCAATGCAGACAATGCATAAAAGAGATGGGCTTTTGGTAAAGGAAGGCAACAGTTTTTTTCAGGTAAAAGTTGCTGAATTTTTATACTTCTACTCTGAAGAAAGTATCACTTTTGGAGTAACCAAGACCAAACGTTTCATCATAAATGAAACTATTGACGAACTATTCGGCACCCTCGAGACCAATGAATTCTTTAAAATAAACCGTGGTCAACTCGTCTCGAAAAGCGCAATTGAAAAGATAGACCCTTACTTTAATCACCGGGTAAAATTGGCCGTGGCCAACGCAAGAGATCAAGAGTTTATAGTTAGTAGACCAAAAACGAGTGATTTTAAAAATTGGTTGAATAGTTAAAAGCAGGTAAACACCAACCTAATTAAAAAACGGAACAATTCTTGCCACTCTTCTGTTAAACTATCGTCTTTACTATAAACAACCACTATGTTCCGTAATATTCTATTCTTTGTACTCCTTGGTTTCTTCTTAACCGGCCCGCACGCTCACGCCACTAATAATATGATAAAAAAACCTGAGTCGATACACGTGGCAGATTACTTTGTATATCATGGCATTACTGATATCGTAACAGAAAAAATGAAATCTTTTACTAAAAAATATAACATTGGTTTCAGAAATAAAGGATGTAATATGCTGAATACCACTGCTACCAAAGAGCATAATATGAGGGTTGCAGAAAACCTAAGTAATTATCTGGGCAGTACGCAATGGATAGACGAATTGCCCATGAAAATTTTAGGCGTAAATTAATCCATAGATTTATTTAGTAACTTTCCTTTTAAATTAAGGTCATGAAAAAAACTTTTACACTAATCGCATTATTTGCAATATCATCACTTATGTCACAGACAAAAAACTTTCTTGATGTTTCTTATCTAGAGACCTCGGCTAGGGTAGATACCTTGGTAGACCCTGATAAAATCTATTTGAATATTACGATTCAAGAAAAGGATTCAAAAGGAAAAAAATCTGTTGAAGAACAAGAAAATAAAATGGCACAAAGCCTTAAAAATCTAGGCATAGATATCGATAAGCAATTAACGATTAAAGACCTTGCCAGCAACTATAAAAAATATTTTTTGCGCTCTAAAGAAGTGCTGAAAAGCAAACAATATTCTTTATTGGTCTACGACGGATTAACAGCTGGTAAAGTTATGGCGGCATTAGAAAATTTAGATATCGCCAACGCCTATCTCGAAAAAACGGAATATTCTAAAATGGATGAATTGGAACTCACCCTTAAATCAAGAGCCGTAAAAAAGGCAAAACGAAAAGCCGAAGCCCTTACCGAACCTCTTGGTCAAAAAGTAGGTGTTGCCATTCATATCGTTGATAATTCACAGCCGTATTATCCAAGATACAACCAGCCCCAAATGCGAATGAAAGCTATGGTTATGGAAGATGCCTCTACACCGGAACCATTAGACATTGGATTTGAAAAAATAAAGGTTGAAGCCACCGTAAATGTTAAATTCAGACTTTTGCAATAGTATTTTTTGTGGATGGATATACATTTTGATTTAGTATCTTTCTAGGTACTAATTTCCAACCAAATGAAAGTACTTCAAATTCCGCTAGTTATAGTATTTATAACTGCCCCCCTCTTGGCACAGCAAAAATTACCAACTGTGGTTCAAGATCGATTGGAGCAGCGCATCTTTGACTTAGCCAAATTCGGATTACAAGAAAATGGGGATACGGAAGGAGTAGCTTTTAGCGATGCGGACATTGAAGCTCGAAAATGGATTATAGAAACTCTAGAAGCATTAAAACTCAAGGTACATATCGATTATGCTGGTAATATCATCGGCAGACGTAAAGGTAAAGACCCTTCTAAAAAATTAATTTCTTTTGGTTCGCATATTGATAGAGTACCAAATGGGGGCAACTATGATGGTTGTGTTGGGTCTATGGCTTCGATAGAAGTCTTAACTGTTTTGCAAGAGCAGAATATTACAACCAATCACCCATTGGAGATTATAATATTTTCTAATGAAGAAGGTGGGGTTATGGGAAGTAGGGCTATTTCTGGGCACTTGACCAAAAGTGCATTTTCTGTTAAAAATTCTACAGGTTATTCAATGGGCGAAGGTATTATGCGTCTTGGTGGTGATACCCTAAAATTAAATCAAGTAGTTCGCAAAAAAGAATCTATGGCGGCCTTTTTAGAATTGCACATAGAGCAAGGAGGTATTCTAGAGCAAAAACAGCTCAATATTGGCATTGTAGAGGGTATTGTAGGTCTAAAATGGTGGGATGTTACCTTTGAAGGTTTCGCAAACCATGCGGGAACAACTCCTATGAATGCAAGACAAGATGCTTTATTGGCTGCTGCAAAATTTGTTGTTGCCGTAAATGAAGTAGCCAATAGTTTTAATGGTGCACAGGTTGCGACAGTTGGAAGAATAAAAGCGGAACCCGGAGCACCGAACGTAATCCCAGGTAAAGTTATCGCTAGTTTAGAGATAAGGGATCTTTCTTCAGATGTTATCGAAAAAGTATATCAAAGTATTAAAGAAAGAGCTAAAGCCATTGCTCAAGAGTCTAATGTTAAAATAGGTTTTGAACCACTTGATACTACCGCCAATCCTGCTTTAACAGCTACTTCAATTCAAAAAGAAATAGAAAGTGCTTCAAAAAACCTTAAGCTTAGTTACCATTATATGCCAAGCGGCGCAGGACATGACGCTCAAGATATGGCTACTATAGTACCTACAGGAATGATATTCGTACCAAGTAAAGATGGCATTAGTCATTCCCCAAAAGAATTTACATCAGCAAAAGATATGGCTAATGGTGCCAATGTGCTTTTACATACAATTTTAGCGCTTGACAAAAAATTAAAATAACCAACACCACAACGAATGAAACATATTTTGCTTCTCTTTTTAGCAGTAATCCTGATTCCAGAATCAACTAATTCACAACGAAGAAAAAAGAACAATGAATCTCCAAAAGTAACCCTAAACGATTCTATGTATACAGGGCTTAAATGGCGTAATATAGGGCCTTTTCGTGGTGGTCGTAGTGTAACTTCTACAGGGGTCGTGAATCAACCTATGACCTATTATATGGGCACCGTAGGAGGTGGTATCTATAAAACTACTGATGATGGTATCACTTGGAAAAATATTTCCGATGGTCAATTAAATACCGGCACCGTGGGTGCTATTGCAGTTGCAGAAAGCAACCCTAATATTGTGGTTACAGGTATGGGTGAACATGCAGCTCGAGGGGTAATGACATCTATGGGAGATGGTGTCTATAAGTCTACGGATGCCGGAAAAACATGGAAGCATATCGGTCTGGATGAGACCAGACATATTTCTGATGTAATTATAGACCCGCATCATCCAGATATCATATTTGTTGCGGCCCAAGGAGCTCAGTACGGCCGTTCTGAACAGCGCGGTATTTATAGGTCTTTGGATGGTGGTGTAAATTGGGAACGGGTATTATTTATAGATGAAAACACAGGAGCCTCTTCCCTATCCATGGATATGAATAATCCACTGATTTTGTACGCAGCAATGTGGCAACACGAACGGTATCCGTGGATGATGGAATCTGGGGGTGCTTCCTCGGGAATCTATAAGTCTACCGACGGGGGTACAACTTGGAAACAACTAAAAGAAGGCTTGCCAAAAGAATTCGGCAAAGCGGGCATCTCGGTTTCTCGGGCAAATTCAGATATCGTTTTTGCTGTTATTGAAGCAGAAGGCGATAAAGGTGGTGTGTATAAAAGTGTTGATGCTGGTAAAAAATGGACTCAGGTAAATAAAGACCGTATTAATATTGCGCGTTCTTGGTACTACATGGAGATTTTTGCTGATCCCCAAAATGAAAATACCGTTTATGTTTTGAATGCTCCAGTGACCAAGTCTATTGACGGCGGAAAATCTTTTAAGCCACTACCTACGCCTCATGGTGATAATCATCATTTATGGATCAATCCCAATGATAATTCAAAAATGATAAATTCGAACGATGGTGGGGCAAACATCTCGAATAACGGCGGCAAAAGTTGGAGTAGCCAGCAAAATCAGGCAACCTCTCAGTTCTACCGAGTTATTACAGATAATTTAGTGCCTTATAATGTTTACGGTGGGCAGCAAGATAATTCGGCCATTGCCATTGCCAGCAGAACAAATGATGCAGGTATTGACTGGAAAGATTGGTATTCTGTGGCCGGTTGTGAAAGTGCTTATTTAGCTTTTGACCCAGATAATCCTGAAGTGGTTTACGGTGGATGTTATCAAGGAATTATTGAAAAATGGGTAAAAGCATCACGCGAAGGAAAACCCATAAAAGAATATCCAGAACTTGGTCTGGGCAAAGTTCCCAAAGACTTTAAATATCGTTACAACTGGAACGCGCCGATCATTAGTTCACCACATGACCGAAATACAATTTACCACGCGGGCAATGTAGTTTTTAAAACTACGGATGGCGGGCAGCGTTGGGACGTTGTCAGCCCTGATCTAACCCGAAACGAAAAAGACAAACAAGGCCCTGGCGGCGGACCATACACCAATGAAGCCGCAGGTGGAGAAAACTACAATACCCTTATGTATTTGGTAGAATCTCCGCACGAACAGGGTTTACTTTACGCAGGTAGTGATGATGGCCTGCTTCATATCACTAGAGATGGTGGTGCCAATTGGACTAACATTACACCACTGAATATTGGGAATGGCATCATAAATAGTATTGAAGTTTCACCTCATGATCCGGCTACGGCCTATATCGCCGTGATGCGATACAAGTCGATGGATTTAAAACCATACGCCTTTAAAACTTCCGACTACGGAAAAACTTGGTCAAAAATCACGAATGGCATTACTGATAAACATACTTTTATTCGCGTTGTTCGTGAGGATAAAAAGAAAAAAGGGCTATTGTATGCAGGTACAGAAACGGGGCTCTATATTTCTTTGGATGATGGTCAAAATTGGCAAAAATTTCAGTTGAATTTACCGATTTTACCAATCAATGATCTAACTATTCAAGATAATGATTTAGTAGCTGCCACCGCAGGGCGCTCTTTTTGGATATTGGATGATGTCGGAGCGATTCAAAATAGTATGGCTTCTTTGGATAAACTGAGCATCGTACAACCAAAACCGAGCTACCGTATTTTTGGCGGAAGCCAAGAAAAGCCTGTTCCTGGTTTAGGACAAAACCCAAAATCTGGAGTGACATTTGATTATTACCTACCAAAAAAGTTAGATTCAACTAAGTTAAAATTAGAGGTTTTATATGACGGTAAAATTATACGGAGCTATACCAACCAAAAGGCAAAGAGTTTTAAGTCATGGCCTGGTGGACCTCCAAAACCGGCTGTGCTCCCTTCCAAAAAAGGATATAACCGATTTACATGGGACTTTAGAACTGAATCTCTACCCAGTGTAGAAAAAGTGTTCGTTTTCGGAAACTCCGCTGGTCATAGAGTTGGCCCGGGCACCTACACACTTAGGTTGAGCTCAGAAAATGAGGTCGTTGAAACTTCGGCTATTGTTTTGCCCAATCCATCAGTACAAGGTACGGCAGCAGATTACACCGAGCAGCAACAAGTATTACAAACGATAGACGAAACCGTAAAGAAAATGCACAACTCGGTTAATCAAATGCGCTCCGCAAAGGCACAATTAAAGAACTATCAGAAATTACTGAAAGATAACCAGTCCGCTAAGGAATTGCTTGAAAAAGGCAAGGCTTTAGAAAAACGCATTATGGCATGGGAAGAAAACCTTATTCAACCGAATCAAAAGACATTTCAAGATGTCATTAACTTTAACAATCAACTCAATGCCGACTTATTGCACCTAAAAGGTTTTGTTGACGTTGCCGAGCCTAAAGTCACTAAGGGTGCCAAAGAGCGATTACACGATTTATTGACCGACTGGAATGCGTTTGAGCAAGAAAAAAATACAATAGTCAATACGGAGATGGAGACGTTCAATAGCTTGTTCAGGTCACTGAATTTACCCGCATTATTGTTAACCGAAGATTAATGAATACGAAATTCATTACTGGAAAAAACTTTAAGAACGAAAAATTCACTACTACTCGTTTACCCCGTGCCGATTACGAGGAATGTGTTTTTGAGGGATGCCAATTTCAAAATGGCTTTTTGGATAATCAGAATTTTGCTGAATGTGAGTTTATGACTTGCGACCTGAGCAATACAAATATTAAACACAGTATTTTTAACGATGTAACCTTCAGAGATTGTAAACTGATCGGTTTACGATTTGAAGATGTCAACGGCTCATTGATATCGCTGCGTTTTGAAAATTGTATGCTAGATTTTGCTTCTTTTTTTGGCCTACGTATGAAGCATACGGTTTTTAAAGACTGCAGTCTCGTAGAAACAGATTTTACGGAGACCGACCTAACAGCCTCAACTTTCACCAACTCTAATTTAAACAGAGCTGTTTTTGAACAAACGATTCTTACCAAAGCAAACTTTACAACCGTCTTTAACTTAGCCTTGAGTCCTGAAAACAATCAGATTAAAAAAGCCATTTTCAGCAAAGAAAGTGTTTTGGGTTTATTGAAAAAATACGATATTGTTATAGAATAAGTCCAATGTACGTTCCTTTGTTCGTCATTACTAAAAGAACAACATTATGAGAGTTTTACTTTTTCTATTGGCAATAAGTTTTGCATCCACTTATGGCCAAAACACACTTCAGTTACCTAAAGGACAAGAGTCTACAGAAGCTAAAATAACCTTAGTTTCTTGGATGGAAGGACACTGGAAAGGAATGGCTTTTGGAGGAACTACCGAGGAAATCTGGAGTCCAGCGAGTGGTGGTTCTATGATGTTCGTTTTTCGCCAGATGTTAGATGACAAGGTTAATTTTTATGAGGTAGGGCATATCCGTGAACTTAACAATAGTCTAATATTCGAGTTAAAACATTTTGATACTAATTTACACGGGTGGGAAGAAAAAGATGAAGTACAACAATTTAGATTTATTAAAGCAGATAGCAATCGTGTCTATTTTGATGGTTTCACCTTTGAAAATGTGAGCCCAGAAGAGATGAACATCTATGGTTTAATTGGTAATGATGATGGCACTAAAAGCGAGATTGTCTTCAATTACAAAAAATAACGGCACCAATGAAAAAGTGTTTGGAATGCGGAGATGAAATTAAAGGAAGAATAGATAAAAAATTCTGTTCGGACTACTGCCGTAATGCCTATAACAATAAAATTAATAAAGACAGTAAAAATCTCGTGCGCAACATCAATAACAGACTTCGCAAGAACTACCGCATTCTAGACAGTTTTGAATTAAAAGATGGAAAAACGCGAACTACAAAGACAAGGTTACTGGATAAGGGTTTTGATTTTGAATACATCACCAATCTCTACACCACAAAAAAAGGAAGCACCTATTTCTTTGTTTATGATTTAGGGTATCTTCCTTTAGATAATGATTATTATATGCTCGTAAAACGAGAGTAATCTATTTCCAGTTTTGGCCCGTCAATTTAAGTGCCGCCACAACAATATCTTTTCTGCTTATTTGACCAACCAGTATACCATCTTTCATTACAGGCAGTCTTCTTCTATTGTGTTTATCAAATACGCCTGCAGCATCGAAAATACTCATATCATGCGGAATGGTCTGTACGTTTTTAGTCATAAAACGCTCTACACTCTTATCTAAAATAGGCTGGTTAAAGTAGCGGCTCTCAGAAATTTGCTTCATACAATCTGCCTCAGAAATGATTCCCACCAAAAAACCATTACTATCCATTACAGGGCCCCCTGAAATATGGTGTTTTGCAAAAGCCTCCATGACCTCCAAAATAGATTGATCAGGCGAGAACGTGACCAGTTTTGTGGTCATGTAATCCGTTACTAGAATTGCAGCATCATATTCTTTCTTTCCTGTCGTCTTTGCCCTTGCTCCTTGAAAACTCTTGATTGCCATACGCTTTACATTTTTGGTTGATTATTAAAGTTAGTGATTTTTAAGCATTTACATCAATTTTTACGTTCAAATGCATTACAGCTGTTTATTTTTATACTTTTATGGACCAACTAAAAACACCTATGAAACTTACAAGAACACTTGCCCTGCTGCTTCTTGCGCTTGCTGTCTATTATAGTTTTAAATCCTTAATGCCGGCTTATAAAGGCAATGTTATAGTCGATACAGGCTCTTTTTCAACTGAGAATGCCTTAAAGCATGTAAAACAGCTTTCGTTACAACCTCATGCTGTTGGTTTTCCAGCCCATACCAATGCGCTTGCTTATGTTATTGGTGAGCTTAAAAAAATGGGCTTGCAGACTATAACTCAAGAAGGTTATACCGCAGGTGATTGGGGCAATCTAAGCAAGGCCACAAATGTACTGGCCCGAATAGAAGGTTCTGAACAGGGTAAGGCATTGCTATTGATGTCACATTATGATAGCAATCCACATTCATCATTTGGCGCTAGCGATGCCGCTAGCGGTGTCGCCACAGTTTTAGAAGGCCTACGTGCTTTTTTAGAAGAAAATAAGAAACCGAAAAACGATATTATAGTTTTGATAACGGATGCCGAGGAGCTAGGTCTTAACGGTGCCGATTTGTTTGTCAACAAACATCCTTGGGCAAAAGACGTAGGCCTCGTTTTAAATTTTGAAGCTCGTGGTAGTGGAGGGCCTAGTTATATGCTTATCGAAACCAATAGAGGAAATGGTAAGCTTATCAAAGAATTCACAAAAGCGAATCCTAAATATCCGGTTGCCAATTCATTGGCTTATAGTATTTATAAAATGCTACCAAATGATACTGATTTAACTGTTTTTAGGGAAGATGGGGATATCGACGGCTTTAATTTTGCATTTATCGATGATCACTACGATTACCATACTGCACTAGACAATTATGATAGACTTGATCGAAATTCACTTGTGCACCAAGGAAGCTACTTAATGCCACTTTTAAATCATTTTAGTAGTGCAGATTTAAACGATTTAAAGAGTCTTGACGATTACATTTATTTTAATGTTCCTTTCTTTAGATTGGTGTCGTACCCCTTTGAATGGATTTGGCCAATGTTCGCTCTAGCGATGCTGTTATTTAGTGGCCTTCTGGTTTTAGGTTTTAAAAAGAAAAAACTTGATGTAAAATCAATATTAATAGGGTTTTTGCCCTTGCTTCTTGTTTTGGTATTAAATGGTCTTTTCGGTTATTTTAGTTGGCCCTCACTTAAGTGGTGGTATCCTGATTATAAAGATATGCTCCATGGCTTTACCTATAACGGGCATACGTATATTTTATGTATGGTCTTTTTGGCCCTTGGGGTAAGTTTCTGGATTTACAACCGCTTCAAAAACATCAGCACTTCTAATTTATTGGTAGCACCTATATTTATTTGGCTACTGATTTGTGGCTTGGTTTCGGTTTACCTCAAAGGTGCCAGTTTTTTTATAGTTCCTCTCTTTGGATTATTGGCCGCTTTTATGGTTTATATCAATCAAGAAAAACCCAATGCCTTGCTATTATTGTTCTTGGCCTTACCTGGTATATTTATATACGCTCCATTTATTAAAATGTTCCCTGTTGGTTTGGGTCTAAAAATGATGGCTGCCGCCACTATTTTCACTACGCTTTTATATTTTATTGCAATACCGGTATTTAGGCAAATTAAAGCACCGATACGTTTGACCATTTTCGCATTCTTCTTGTTCGCCTTATTTGGTATTTCTGCGCATCTAGACTCTGGTTTCTCAAAAGAAAATCCAAAACCAAGTAGTTTGTTATATGTCTACGATGCCGACAATAATACCGCAAAATGGGCGACCTATGATAATAGGACTATTGCCTGGAACGGCCAATTTTTCGGTGAAAAGAAAAAACCGGTTTCAAATGAAGATTCCAATATTATAAGCAGTAAGTATAGTACAGGGTTTACCTATGTTGCCGAAACTGAACCAAAACCCATTGCCGGGCCAAGAATTGACGTTGTTCATGATTCAATTGTGGGCACAGAACGGATAATCTCACTATGTATTACACCACAACGCGATGTAAATCGGCTCGAAGTATTTACAAACCCTATTGCTATTACAAAGGCTACTGTGAACAATATTGAACTTTCGGAATATTACTTAGAACATAGGCGATATGGAAAGCTTATTACGCATTATGTCTCCGATAACGACTTTACCGAAATAGAACTACATATTGCAAAAGATGATACTTTAGAACTGACTTTCTTTGAGGCTTCCAATGATTTATTGACCAATAGGCAGTTTTCGGTACCTGAAAGACCAAAAAATAGCATCCCAATGCCTTTTGTTTTGAACGATGCCATTTTGGTCACCAAAACTTTAAAGTTTGAATAAAATCGTTGGGATCATTGGTTGCGGATGGCTAGGGCTACCACTTGCAAAAGAGCTACTTAATTCTGGCTATCGGGTAAAGGGTACAACGACATCAAACGCCAAAATGGATACCTTAAAACGAGAAGGTATAGAAGGGTTTCATATAAATCTCAATGAAGACGGTATTACCGGGCAAATACAAAACTTTTTAGAAGGTCTGCATATACTTATTGTCAATGTTCCGCCAGGGCTAAGAGGCGATAATCCCGAAAATTATGTATCCAAAATGAAGTCTTTACTAAAAGAAATTCAGAAGGCTTCAGTAAAGCATATCGTTTTTGTGAGCAGTACTTCGGTCTACGGCAATGTAGAGGGTGAAATAACGGAAGCTGTTGCCCCAAGACCTATCTCAGAATCTGGCAAACAATTACTACGCAGCGAAAAACTCTTTAGCGAAGTTAAAACCCTGAATACTGCTATTATTCGTTTTGGAGGACTCATCGGTGAAGATAGGCATCCTATTCATCATCTTGCCGGAAAAAGCGGATTGAAGAACGGTGAGGAATTGGTAAACTTAATTCACCGAAAAGATTGTATCCATATCATTAAAACTATCCTTGAAAAGAACTATTGGAATTCAATTTTTAATGGAGTATACCCACTACATCCCTCTAAAAAAGAGTATTATACCAATGAGGCTATAAAACGCGGGCTACTTAAACCTATATTTGAAAAATCTGCAGAAAAAATAGTTAAAAGATGTGTTGTTTGTAAGAATTTTCTTAATAATAATAATTTTCTATACACATCAATAATTTCTTAGTTCACCATATAAAACCTCCTTTTTACAACAATTAAGAACTATTTAAGTTAATTATACAGTTGAATATCAGCTACTTATACTCTAAATTTATACCTTTATTCTATCGAATATAAAAGTATAGTTATGGAAAATTCAAGATTAGGCACAAGAATCTTGATGGAAACAGAAAGATTGATTCTGAACAGTTGTTCAAAATCAAAGCTTTCAAAGAAATCAAAAGAACTACATTCTGCAATTCTCAGAAAGTATTATAATGCCGCCGATGTAAACATCGACTATGACAGGCAAAGAATAAATATGGACGTTGTTTTGTGCGACAAAAATTACGACCCTAAAAAGGTAAACCTAGTCATTTCTACAATGCCATTGAGTCTCTCTTTTAAAGATATTTATTTTCTTCTTAAATCGTGTTTAGAGAAAGATGTGAAGAGTCTGGCGTTCTACGCCCGGTTATTGCGAGAGTACGCAAATAAAGATGTCACATATATGGCCCTTTAAAAAATTATAGTTGCTAATGAAAAAGATGTCTTAAGGCATCTTTTTTTGTTTTAAACATAGTGTTTTCTTTAACAGCCTATTAGCCAATATTTTTATAGTTTTGCCCCACTATAAAAGAAACAAGATGAAAAAAACTTTGCTGGCCTTAGCATTTTTTACGGTTTTGGCAACTACCGCGCAAACAAAATCAGATTTACAATCACACTACGAAGCATTCTATAAAGAGATGAAATTACAAGGTGATGTCAATGGTGTTATCAATGCATTAACGCATCTAAATGTACTTTCTCCCTCTCAGCAACGCAGAGATACCCTTGCTTTTGTTTATATGAAGAACAATCAGCACCTTCAAGCTTTAAATACTGTAGGTATTGAAAGTGAAGCTAACGATTCTGACTTAGCCGTACAAATTAAGGCCGTTTCCTTAAAGGCATTAAATCAACCACAACGTGCCATTGTACATTTTGAAACGATGTTCAAGCGAAATCCAAGTGCCTATGTAGCCTATGAGCTAGCCGACTTAAAAATACAGGTAGGCGATAGTGAAGGTGCGGCCACTAATATTGAGTATGGTCTGGCAAATGCCAAAGATGATATGAAATATGCTTTCTATGAACGTCAGCAGCCTTATGAGGCTTCTTTAAAAGCCGCTTTTACACATTTAAAGGGTTTGGTACAGTTCAATACCAACAAAGAAGATATCGATGCTGCCATTGTTTATATGGATGAAGCGCTAAAAATTGATCCCAATTTTAACTTGGCAAGCTTAAGCAAACAAGCTTTAGAGTCAAGAAAGCAAGCTCCACCGACAGAAGAATAGTGTTGCATGTAACCTAATAAGAAAGAGGCCCCTAAGCCTCTTTTTTTATACAACTAACTGAATATTAAAGTTTAACATGCTTTTTTACAGTTAAAATCAAACTTATTTTATCTTTAGTTGTACCAAAATCAATTTTATGAAACGAATTTTTACATTTGTCTTACTTCTAGTTATAGCTTCGTCACTGAGTGCTCAAGATTCGAATACAGAAATCGCTGGTGTAAAGGCAGCTTGTTTAGACTATATCAATACATTTTACGAAGCCGATACTACATTGGCATATCGCAGTGTTCATAAAAGCGTTCGTAAAACAGGCTTCTATTTTAAGGATGATGAAAGTATATATTCCGAACAATTAGAGATGCCATTTGACAAACTGGTCGGGTTGGCAAAAAGATGGAATGCCAGTGGAAATAGAACGGATGAAAATTCTCCAAAAGAAGTAAAAGTCTTCGAAGTTTCCGATAAAACCGCCAGTGCCAAGGTAACCGCGGTTTGGGGAATAGATTACTTGAGTTTAATGAAAGAAAATGGAAAGTGGATGATTGTAAATGTACTTTGGCAATCGCCACCTAAATTTAGCGTATCACAAACAAAATAGACTATTTTTTCGCCTTTAGTTTTGCCGTAAGGGTACTATCATTTTCTTTCTTAAGAGCAACGAGTTCAGCAACATTTTCATTGGGTACTGCAATAGACAATACGTAATGCGCAATTTTCCAAGTACCATCTACTTTCTGTACCACTCCTGAACCTCTGCATAGACCCATTTGGGTATCTAAAAGCTCATCGAACCAAGCCGAATTATCGAAATCATGGCTATAAATGTTTCGCTCTACAGCGATAAAACTCCATGCCCTACCCTTATCAAAATGTGGTTTTGCATACGCTCTAAATTCTTGATTTTGCCAATTTTCGGTCGCATCTGTGCCTAAAAACACCCCTTTTGAGGTCATTTTATCAAAATAAGCCTCAAAATCAGCATCCGAAGCAGCTTGATGCCAAGAATCCAAAACCTTATCTATCGCTTTCCTTTCATCATCTTGTCCCAGACAAATAGCAGTGCCCAAAAAGAGAAGGGCAATTATTGATTTAATTTTCATCGAGTATGAGTTTGGTATCTAGTTTATTGCTTACAATGATATTAAACTGGTATCTAAAAGCATTTCTTGCCGTTAGCATTTGTTTTACGGGTTCGTTGACATCGGTATTTTCGACCAAGCTCGCTTTGATCTTCAAAAGAAATGTTCTCAATACTTTTTGCCTGCTCCTTATCTGTGTTTTATCAAATTCTTCGGGATATTTAGATTCCCTTAGGTTATTTTCTTTCTCTAACAAATCATCTATTGCCAACACCAAATCTTCGTTATTACCCGCACGATACATAAAATCAAAACTTTTTTGAAATGAGGTAAACTCTGCCCAATCTTTTAAAATTATCATGGCTTCAGCATTGATATCTTGCGTTTTTGGAGTATTCTGAAATGCTGTAAACTCAGACAGATTTGCATCTGCCACTTCAGGTTGGGTTTCTTTTTTACAACTGAATACTATCCCGATAAGGAGAAAATAAATCCACAATTTCTGCATAAAACGAAAGTACAAATTTTAAGATAAGCTATCTTTACGGGCCAATTCAATTAACTTCTTTTTAAATGCAAAAATCCATTTTAATTATAGGCGCTTGTGGCCAAATTGGTACCGAGCTGACTATGGCCTTACGCGAAAAATATGGTGCAGATTCTGTAATCGCCAGTGATATTAGAGAAGGAAGCGACAGCTTAATGCAATCGGGGCCTTTCGAATTATTAGATGCCACTGATTATGCCGCCATCGAAGATGTGGTAATGCATTACGAAATCGAAGAAGTGTATTTAATGGCCGCTATGTTAAGTGCCACGGCAGAGAAATTCCCCATGCGGGCCTGGAACCTGAATATGAATTCTTTGTTCAATATTTTAAATCTGGCCAAAGAAAAGAAAATAACCAAGGTTTTTTGGCCTTCAAGTATTGCTGTTTTCGGACCCAATACACCAAAAGAGCAAACGCCTCAAAACACGCTTATGGAGCCAAGTACTGTTTATGGCATCAGTAAACAATCTGGAGAGCGATGGTGCGAATATTACTTTAACAAGTTCGGGGTCGATGTGCGAAGCGTACGTTATCCTGGGCTGATTAGCTGGAAAACCCTACCAGGTGGCGGCACCACCGATTATGCCGTTGAAATCTATCACAAAGCTTTGGAGGATAAAAAATATACCTGTTTTCTGGCGGAAGGAACGAAACTGCCCATGATGTTCATGGATGATGCGATAAGGGCCACCATTTCAATTATGGATGCAGATTCTGATACCCTTAAAATACGATCTTCATATAATTTAGGGGCCATGAGTTTCGGGCCTGAGGAAATTGCTGCCAGTATAAAAAATCACATTCCAGATTTTGAAATGAGTTACGAACCCGATTTTAGACAGGCCATTGCCGATTCTTGGCCAAGTAGTATAGACGATTCTAAAGCTTCAGAAGACTGGAACTGGAAACCAGAGTTTGATTTAGAAAAAACCACTAAAGAGATGTTAGCGAATTTGGGCAAATAACTTTTAAGCTAAATCTTAAATTTTAACTTCTTCTCAATGGCAACAATCATTTCGTTTGCAATGTCTTTGCCAGTTGCATTCTCTATACCCTCCAATCCCGGGGAAGAATTAACTTCCAATAGTAAAGGTCCTTTATTAGATCTTATAATATCAACACCTGCAACTGCCAAGTTTAATACTTTCGCCGCCTTTAAGGCCAATTTTCTTTCTTCTTGGGTGATTTTTACAATAGATGCCAAACCACCTTGGTGAATATTTGCCCTAAACTCTCCTTTTTGGGCCTGGCGTTGCATACTGGCAACAACCTTACCGTTTACCACAAAACAACGAATATCTTGTCCGTTGGCTTCTTTAATAAATTCTTGCACCAAAATATTGGTCTGTACACTTTTAAAAGCATTAATGACACTTTCTGCGGCCTTATTTGTTTCTGCCAGCACTACTCCCTTGCCCTGTGTACTTTCTAAAAGCTTGATAATCAAGGGTGCGCCATTGACCATTTTAATCAGATCTTTGGTATCAATCGGTGACTTGGCAAAACCTGTAATAGGAATATGTATATCATTCTTAGAGAACAGCTGCGAAGCGAAAAGTTTATCTCTTGATTGGCTTATGGCTTCAGCTGAATTCTGGCAATACACTCCCAAATTATCAAATTGACGTAATAAAGCACATCCATAAAAAGTTACCGAAGGTTTTATTCTTGGTATGATGGCATCAAACTCATTAAGTATATTACCCCCACGATAACGAATCTCAGGGGAGCGGGCATCCAATTTCATGTATGCGAGCTCTACATTTAAAAAAACAATTTCATGACCCCTTGCCTCAGCAGCCTCAATGATACGTTTATTACTGTACAATTGCGGATTACTGGCCAAAAGCGCAATTTTTAAACCTGTTTTTTCCTTAAAAAAAGGGGCATATTTGGTATTAATCTCCGTTTCGGTAAAATCTTGCCGCAAATAGTTTTCTGCCGGATTAACGATATATCGATTCGTCAATGCCTCTCGACCCAGCAGCATGCGAAACTCCATAGTATCACGATTGGCCAAGGTAAGTTCTATATCATAAGCCGCTTCGCCCAACGTCAATTTGGTTTTAATTACTAACCGTTCTTCTGAGATACCTGAAGAACTTTTCACCATACGACGGTCTACCAAAAGTGCCTCGCAAGCAATTGAAATACTGCGGTTCTCTTGTAAAGGGTTGACCTCGAACTTAACCCATTCTTGACCTCCTTTGAGTACCACTTTTGTATTCGTTGCTTGAATTGAAGAAGTTTTTGCTCCAGAATCTATTCTTGCTTTGATGGCCGGTATTCCCAAACTCTCAAAAACGCACCACTCTTCACTACCTATAATTTGCAAGTCTTTCATTTTTAAAGCAAAACAAGTTTTTGAAAAAAATTATCCCCTTACAACAAGGGCTTACTGCTCAAACATTTCATTGGCATCTTCGAAACATTTGAATTCTACAGTATATTCATTTGGGTCTTCAATAAAAAAAGATCTATGCTCCCCGTTTTGTTGTTTAAGAAAAGTTACTTCAGTAGTGATTTCATAACTCGAAGCAACCAATTTCTTGTAAAGTAAATTCCAAGTTTCTCTATCTATAATTACTCCAAAATGGAAAGAAGGTAATATGGTATTCTCAAATTTATAGGACTTAAAAGAAAAGTCGAATTCACCAGATTTGGTAAAGGTTATTTGATTGCCGAATAAATTAATATCTAACCAAAGATGAGAGTTTCTGCCTTGCTCAGCCCCTAAAACATCAACATAGAACGCTTTGGTCTCATTAATGCTTGAACATGGCAACGAAAGGTGAAAAGGTGCATTTTTCATGTAAACAGTTTAAAGAATTAATACTTGAAAGACGTCAAGTTTCGAATAGAAAAATCACGTTTTCTAAAATCAAAATATATCTAATCTTCTACATCTTCGTCATTCAACATATCATTCGGGTCAGGTTCTACCACCGCATTGGGGTCATCGTCATCAAAATCCTCATAATCGGCTTCGTCGTAATTGGCCATGGTCTTTTCTAACTTCTCACTGATTTTTACTAAATACTTGGTATCGGATGTTATCACTTCAACGGCCTCTACAAGCTCTCCATTTGAGTTACGGTAAGAAATGATATCTTCATCATCGTATCCGTCAGGGTACCTTTCCACGGTAAGCTTTAAAACTTCAGGAGTCAATTTCTTAAAATCTACGATTACTTTATTTAAGTGTGCGTGCTTGTCCATAATTACATATTTAAAAGGTAAGCAAAAATTAAAGGCGCAACAATAGTTGCATCACTCTCGATAATAAATTTAGGTGTATTGATGTCTAATTTTCCCCATGTTATTTTCTCATTGGGTACGGCACCAGAATAAGATCCATAACTTGTAGTAGAATCGCTTATTTGGCAAAAATAACTCCAAAATGGCGTGTCGGTTCTTTCCATATCTTGATAGAGCATTGGCACTACGCAAATTGGGAAATCACCTGCAATACCTCCACCTATTTGAAAGAACCCAATTCCGTTTTTAGAATTTTCAGTATACCAATCTGCCAAAAAGGTCATGTACTCGATTCCCGATTTCATGGTACTCGCCTTTAGTTCTCCTTTTAGAACATAAGAGGCAAAAATATTTCCCATGGTACTGTCTTCCCAACCAGGGCAAACAATGGGTAAATTCTTTTCTGCAGCGGCATACATCCACGAATCCTTTAGATCAACCTCATAATATTCTTCCAAGACACCAGAAAGCAATAGTTTGTACATATACTCATGAGGCAAGTAACGTTCGCCATTGGCTTCGGCATCTTTCCAAATTTTTACAATATGCTTCTGAATTCTTCTAAAGGCCTCTTCTTCAGGAATACAGGTATCTGTTACCCTGTTAAGACCTTTTTCCAATAAATTCCATTCATCTTGGGGGGTAAGGTCACGGTAATTTGGTACGCGTTTGTAATGTGAATGCGCCACCAAATTCATAATATCTTCTTCTAAATTTGCACCGGTACAGGAAATGATGTGCACCTTGTCTTGCCGGATCATTTCCGCAAAAATCTTACCCAACTCGGCGGTTGACATAGCGCCTGCCAAAGACACCAACATTTGAGCTCCATTATGCAGCTGTTCTTCATACCCTTTTGCGGCATCTACCAATGCGGCAGCATTAAAGTGTAAGTAATATTTTTCGATAAATTGGCTAATAGCCCCTTTGTCACTCATCTTCAAATTTGAATTTTTGATTGTTGTTTTCTTTGGAAGTAAATCCGCTCTCATATTCTTCATCTACTTGTGCTTCATTGAATTTATAAGAAAGCATTTTATAGTATAATTTGGCCGCTAGAAAGTCTGAAGATTTATCGGCAGGATTCGGACAAAGCTCGACGATATCAAAACCAACCACATTTTTTTCTTCAAAAACCATTTTCAGCAACTCTAGAGTTTCATACCATAAAAGTCCTCCAGGCTCTGGTGTACCGGTTGAAGGCATAATAGATGGGTCAAAAGCATCCAAATCAAAAGTAATGAACACATTTTCTGTGCAGGCCTCTAGCACCTTATCCATCCAAAAGTCATCATTGATCATAACATGCGCAAAAAACGTATGCTCTTCGTTCATGAAGGTTTTTTCGATCAAATCCATACTACGTATGCCTACCTGAACCAAATTGGAGGTTTTATTGGCCTCATGTACCGCGCAAGCATGGTTATAAGGTGTACCTTCATATGTTTCTCGTAAATCTGCATGGGCATCTAACTGCAGAACGGTCAAATTTTCAAAATGTTCGTTAAATGCTCTAATGGAACCAATCGAAATACTATGTTCGCCACCAAACAAGGTAACGAACTTGTTACGTTTGATATACTTTTTAGTAGTCTCATGTACTTTGTTGACCACGGCTTCAGGAGAACTATTTTCAGTAATCGCGTCGGCCAAATAAATACCTTGTCGATATACTTCGGTCTCTGTTTCAATATCATAAAGCTCCATATTCTCAGAAGCTTCCAAAAAAGCATTAGGACCTTTATCGGCTCCCTTACCCCAAGTACTGGTACCATCATAAGGAACAGGTATCAATACGATTTTAGCTGTTTCTTGCAGTGCAAATTCATTGGAAATACCGGCATAGTTTTTTGTTGTTTCCACTTTTATAGTTTTATTACTTTGAATTAAGAGGTCAATTCCTGCTCTTTTTCTTGAATAGGTTTTATTCTTTCTTGGGGCTGATACCCCAAAATATCTAATAGCTGTGAAGCCGTCTGTTGTTCTTTGAATACGGATACTTGAAGCTCACCATCTGCATCTCTCTGTAATAGTAAATGTTTAGGGTGGGGAATCAAACAATGCTGCAAGCCCCCAAAACCACCGATAGATTCTTGATAGGCTCCAACATTGAAAAAGCCAATATAAAGTGGTTTATCCTTTTTAAATTTTGGCAAATAAATGGCATTCATATGCTGCTCGCTATTATAATAATCATCACTATCACAGGTGAGTCCACCCAATAAAACCCGCTCGTACTCATCGTTCCAGCGGTTAATGGGCAACATGATAAATCGTTTATTGATGGCCCAAGTATCAGGCAAAGTGGTGATAAAAGACGAATTGATCATATTCCATTTTTCACGATCGTTCTGTTGTTTTTGGTAGAGTACTTCATAAATGGCACCACCACTTTCGCCGACCGTAAAACTACCGAACTCGGTAAAAATATGCGGAACGGCAACACCGGCTTCATCACAAGCTAATTTGATCTGGTTCACAATCTCATAGACCATATACTCATAGTCAAATTCAAAGGCCAAAGAATTTTTTGTTGGAAAACCACCTCCAATATTCAAACTATCTAAACTGGGACATGCCTTTTTCAAGCGAATGTATACCTTAAGACATTTCATAAGTTCATTCCAATAATAGGCATTGTCTCGAATACCGGTGTTGATGAAAAAATGCAACATTTTCAGCTCTACCTGTTCATTATTCTTGATTTGCTGCTCAAAAAACGGCACAATGTTTTTATAACCAATACCCAGTCTAGAGGTGTAGAATTCGAACTTGGGTTCCTCTTCAGAAGCGATACGAATACCCACCTTAAAGGAGTCTTTGATTTCTTCTGTAAGCAAATCTAGCTCTTCGTAATTATCAATGATTGGAATGCAATTGTGGTGGCCATTATTGAGCAATCTGCCGATATTTTCGATGTAACGTTCGCGCTTAAACCCGTTACAAATTACATAGGTGTCATTTGAAACCAACCCTTGCTGTTTTAGGTTTTCTATGATTTCAATATCAAAGGCCGATGAAGTCTCTAGATGGATATCATTTTTAAGTGCCTCTTGCAATACATGACTAAAATGCGAACTTTTTGTACAATAACAATAATTGTATGAACCTTTATAATTGTGTTCAGCGATGGCCTTTTTAAACCAGGTTTTAGCCCTATTTATATTTTCGGAAATTTTAGGTAAATAAGTAAATTTCAATGGCGTACCATACTGAGCTGCCAATTGCTCTAAAGGAATACCATGAAACGCCAAGCTATCTCCCTTAGTAGAGAATTCTACCTGGGGAAATTCATATGTTTGAGTGATCAGATCGCTATATTTCGTATTCATTGAAGACTAAAAATGAAAAATATTAAGGGTAAGGGTTCAAAAAAGAAAAATGAACCTTAATCAGATAATAATCTGCCTTTCAGTTGTTGGAACGAAAAAGTAGGGGTGTTGACTACCCAAAATAGAAGAAATATAAACGGAAGCTAGCTTTAATTTTCGGTTACCCCACCCTAGGGCTGTCTTGGCGATTGACTTCCTAACTGCCGAAGACCCGAACAAATAAACAGGTTTCAAATGTTCAGCTAAAACACTTTACAAATGAAAACAAAAAAAGAATACGTTCAACAAAAATTGATTTTTTTAAGCACCAATGTCAGACTTGCCACCTGTCTTTTTAAGTAATTTAATTTGGTGAATTTCAATGGCTTTGTCTATAGGCTTCAGCATATCATACATATTTAAGGCTACCACACTAGCTCCGTGCATGGCCTCAACCTCTACCCCAGTCTTATAAAAGGTTTTCACAGTGACTTTTACAATAATATTCAATCCATCAATCTCATAATCTATTCCTGCAAACTCAATAGGTAATGGGTGGCAGTCGGGCAATAATTCCGGTGTTTTTTTAAGGCCCAAAAATCCCGCAGCCTTGCTCATGGCAAATACATCACCTTTAGGCACCTTATTTTCTCTAATGGCAGTAATAGTATCTTGCGAGCCTACTTTTACAATGGCTTGCGCTACCGCAGTTCGATGGGTGTTTTGTTTTTGCGTGATATCTACCATGAACTATGTATTAACTTTCCATTGATAAGAGTCATCCTCAAACAACTCTTTACCAAATACGGGGACTTCTTTTTTAATTTCTTCGACTACATGATGTAGCGCATCAAATACTTCTTTTCGATGTGGGGAAGAAACAAAAACAAATAGGCAGATTTCACCAACCTCAACTTTACCCAAACTGTGATAAATGTGCATACAAGTAAGGTCGAATTTCGCGAACGTAGCCTCTCTGATTTCATGAAATTTTATGTTGGCCATTTCTTCATAAGCCGTGTATTCTATTGCCCCTACTTTTTTTCCTTCAATTTCATCTGCACGTACCTGGCCCAAAAAAATGTCATGAGCACCAATAGTGGTTTTGCTCTGATGTTTGGCAATGGAATTTGCTATAAATTCAGGAGTGATAGGCCCACTTACAAATACGTTTTTTACTTTTCTTTCCAAGCTCTTAGTATTTAATTTAAAGGTAATGAAGAATTAAATATTATCTATCCTTTGTTCGGTAAACAAATTTGTGCCCGCTCCAATCAGCGTCAATGGCAGCCACTTTTGTATCTACCAGACCAGATTCAAGGCCAAATTTCATTACGTTGAACTTGTCTATTTCACTTGGAACTTTAGAACTCTTTTTCGGCCAACTCACCCAAAGAATTCCTGTTTTCTTTAGGTTGTTTTTAGCTAAAACAAAATAGATTTCCAACTCCTCTTGTGTAGTGCAGAAAATATGGGCGAAATCTATCTTCAATTTTTCCTTGGTAGTACTTATTTGAACAGCTGCAGGAAAGGAAGTAAAAAAATCTAAGTAATTTTTAGGTGCGTTTAACACTTGAATATAGAACCCTTCCTTAATTCCCAACTTTTTTGCTAATGGTGTTCCTGAATATCCGTGAGTCTGCATAATCAATAAATTTTATAGCTGAGATATAGAATTGCTTTCTATCAAAAATACTATTTTTACCCTCCTGTTTATGGGCCCCGTAGTTCAATGGATAGAATAGAAGTTTCCTAAACTTTAGATGCAAGTTCGATTCTTGCCGGGGCCGCTTTTTAACATTTAAAGGCATCCTATAAATGCTTAAATATATTGATTTTCAATGTTTTACGTTTTTTTGACTTTAAATGATATTATTTAAAACCATTCATTTGAGTTCACAAATCGTCAACATTTTTAACCAAATGTTTTCTTTTCTTAAAGATATTGGTTTTAAAGCTGTTAAACAATAGCTTTACTGGTGATTTGACTTTCGTCTAAACTAAGTTTAACTTAAAGATGAACGTCATGCGAACTTCTTCAACGTTTTCTATCCTATTCTGGATATATGCAAAAAGAATTAGGAATAATCAAGCACCTCTATATGCCAGAATAACGGTAGATAGAAAAAAACTCAATATTAGCCTCAAAAGAAGGGTTGATACTAGATATTGGAACCCAAAAATTCAAAGGATTAGAGGAACTAGCGAAGAAGCCAGAACCATCAATCAATATCTTGATGAAGTACATTCTAAATTATTTCAATGCTACCAAGAGCTAAGGGCTGACCATAAACGAATAACACCCCAAGCTATAAAATCGAAGTTTGTGGGTGATGAAAAGATTGACCATTATACTTTGAGAAATATTATTGAGTACCATAACGCCAATATGTTCAGCAAACTTCATTACAATACCTCTAGGTTATACCTTACAAGCCAAAGGTATATTCTACTTTTCCTAAAAAAGAAACACAAAGTAGAAGACATAGAACTTGCTGACCTTGACTATAAATTCATTCTTGATTTTGAAACCTTTCTACGAAACCATAAGCCAAGAAACTATCGAAAGAAAATTGGAAACAATGCAGTGATGAAGCACATTCAAAGATTACGCCGAATGATTACTCTTGCCTATCAATTAGAATGGATTGATAGAGACCCATTCCACAAATTCAAACAAAAGCTACTACCTACACAAAGAGGTTATCTTACCTCTGAAGAGTTGAACGATATAGAGAAATTGAATATAGAATCTATGCGCTTGCAAACAGTTAGAGACTTATTTATATTCAGTTGTTATACAGGCATCAGCTATATTGACTTAGTGCTATTGAATAACCAAAGTTTAGTTCTAGGTATGGACAAAACCACTTGGATAGTTACGCAAAGGCAGAAAACTAGAAATTCTGTCAAGATACCCTTGCTTGCCAAAGCATTGGTATTAATTGAACGGTACAAATGCGATAAACGCTCAAAGATGAATGGCACATTGTTCCCAATGATATCCAATCAAAAAATGAATTTATATTTAAAAGAAATAGCTGTGCTAGCAAAAATTGAAAAAAACTTAACTTTTCATATGGCTAGACATACTTTTGCGACCACAGTTACATTAACAAATGGTGTCCCAATTGAAACTATTTCAAAAATGCTTGGTCATTCCAAATTAACCACTACACAGATATATGCAAAAGTTCTTGAAAGAAAAGTATGTGATGATATGCAAGTACTAAGGCAAAAACTAGAAAATAATGTCAAAACAGGAGCTTAACTCTAACCGAGAAAAGTTCTTTTTTAAGACCAACTATCTTGTTTTTTCTAATATCATAAAAATAATTTTGGGGAAACATGAAGAATTATCTGGAACATTAATCTGCTTATTCCAATTGTAAGATTATAAACTCTGATCTTCTGTTTACATTGTGTCTTTCGTTACTACATTCTGAATTGTTATCACACTCATTGACGAGTTGTTTTTCACCATAGCCAATAGCGCTTTCTATTCTGTGCGCTACTATACCATTTAAAATAATGTAGTCTCTTGTGGCCTTTGCTCTTCTATCCGATAGACTTTCGTTATAAGCATCATTACCTCTTGAATCCGTATGTGATTCAATTTTTATTATCATATTAGGATATTCTTTCATCAAGAAAACAATTTTGTTCAATTCAATTGATGCATCATATCTTATATTGTGCTTATCAAAGTCAAAATAAATCATTCCGATTTTAATTTTTAATACGCTACCTTCTCGGACAATAAGTGGGTTTAATTTGTTAAGGTTTAAAGTAACTTCATTGGAATAATTTGACTCTGTTGTAGTTGCAAATTGTCTGTCGGAACTTTCAAAACCTTCTTTGCTTGCCTTAATTAAAAAAGTTTGTGCACAAGGAAGCTCAATATTAAAATGATATTCACCAAAACTGTCGCTCATAGTTTCAGCTAGTAAATCCCCAGAGCTATCTTCTATAGTTACTATAGAATTAGCTAAAGGTCGCTTACTCTCTTGATTTATTATATTGCCCATGACAGATTGCTTACAAGGTACTTCTATGCGTTGAAATGAATAAATATCATCATCTCCTTTTCCTCCTTCACGGTTCGAAGAAAAATATCCTTGCTGAGTTTCTTCGTTAACTATATAAGCAAAATCATCAAGTTTACCGTTCAGTGGCTTACCTAAGTTCCTTGGTCTAGAGAAAGTCTCATTTTGGTCACTCTCAAAAACATCCAAACCTCCAAGGCCTAAATGACCATCTGACGAAAAGTAAAGTTTACCTTCAGTCGCATATGGAAACATTTCCCTTCCATTTGTATTTATAGTAGGTCCCAAATTCTTAGGATTGCTATAAGAATCTTCATCCAAAATGTCGACTACAAAAATATCTGTAGCACCTATAGAACCGGGCATATCAGATACAAAGTATAGTTTCTTACCATCTGGGCTTAAAGCGGGCTGCCCTGCGGAGTAGTTTTCATCATTAAATGGTAACTCAATTGGAGTATTCCATGTACTATCAACCAATTTCGATTTATACAATTTTAAATGGTTGGTGCCCTCATTGTCCCTTTTAAGCTCTTTGTCTGTGTAATTGTTACGTGTAAAATACATGGTATTACCATCCGGAGTAAAAGCTACAATAGCCTCGTGATATTTACTATTTATGGTTTTTGAGAATGCTGTTACATTTTTTAAATCCAAACCACTACTTATGGTATCCGCACTAAATAAATTTAAATAGGGCTGTTCATTCCATTTATAAATTCGCGTATGAAGATTCATAGTATCCCGACTCGACGCAAAAATAACTTGGTTCTTGTAATAGGCTGTGCCAAAGTCCGCTAGTTTCGTATTTATTGATAAGTTGGATACATAGAACTGTGGCTCCATATTTAGCAGCTTTTCCAATTCGTCTTTGTTACTAGCCAAAGTACTAATATCATATTCTGCTTCTTTTAAAACCTTCTCATATCTTTCCGTTAATAATTTTGCCATGCCGTAATTTCCAACCCCTTTCAAGGCATGTATATATCTGAAAATATAGGTTGGTTCCAAAACTTGCTCATAGTTACCGAATAGTTGTCCGTACCATTTAACCGCATTTTTCATATCGGTATTAAAGTAGTAGGCATCCCCAACTTTTTGAAGGGCCTCTTGAGAATCATCGCCTCTTTGTACTTGAGCTTGAAATTGCTTTGCTGCTCTAACATACCAAAGAGAATTAAAACTTTTTTCTGCTGAGGTATTTGTGTTTTGGGCGAACATAATGTTTGCAACACAAACAACACTGTAAAAGAATATTTTTTTCATGCTTTTATTTTAATAGAATCTTGGGGATTTTACTCTTTTATCTAATGATTTAAGTTCAAATCTTAAAAAGATTTCGTGGGTGCCGTTATTGTAATTTTGTAACTCAGTTGTGGTAAAGTCATAGGCATAGCCCACATGAAATTTTGGAGAAATATCAATACCCAATAACCCTGAAAAGGAATCATCCCATCTATAAGCTGCTCCAAGAGTTAAGGTTTCTTTTATTAAAAAATTAGCGGACAAATCAGCAATTATTGGCGCACCAGGAACCCACTTTACAAAAACAGCTGGTTTAAATAATACATCTTGATTAAGTTGAAAAACTCGTCCTCCGGTTATAAAATAATGTAATCTCTCGGTTGCTATTTTTTGAACCGAGCCATCGTAATGCTCTTCTGAGAAAAAGTTTGGAATCGCTACACCAAAATAACCTTTATTGGTATGATAGTAAATTCCTGCTCCAATGGTCGGAAAGAATTTATTTTCAATATTATTTTGAAAGGCAACATCGGTTTGGTCGTCAAATAACCCTCTGGAAAAATCTACGTTAAATAATCGCCCTCCACCTTTTAATCCAAAGGACAACCTTTTATCATCGCGGTTTAAACGAATAGTATATGCAAAATTGGCATCAAAAAACGTTTCATTAGCTGGGCCAAGTTCATCATTAGTTAAAATCACCCCTAAACCAACGTTGTTTCCAACAGGGCCGTCAATGGCTAACACTTGACTTGTTGGGGCACCATTTAATCCAACCCATTGCGTTCTATACATACCTAGAATGGATAAATGACCTCTTGATCCGGCATATGCTGGATTAACACTAAGCGTGTTATACATGTATTGGGTAAACTGAGGGTCTTGTTGTCCAAACAGGGAAGAACCAAAACCGGTACATATTATTAGTAAAATATATTTTAAATAACTTTTCATTATAGAAGCTTTTATTGAAATTTTATTATCGGTTTATCTATTAATATATAGCCAGTCTGAAACAGGTTCTGAGCCATCTCCTAACTCAAGTATGTAATAATAAGTACCAACAGGCAGAAGTTCTTGTTCACTTATAGTGGCTCTTCCGTTAGAAAGACCATCCCAAGTATTATCATAATTCTTCTGCTCAAAAACAATGTTCCCCCATCTATTATAGACACGTAGCACATTATTAGGATATCTTGAAATACAATCAATTTGAAATAAATCGTTTACGCCGTCATCATTGGGTGAAAACTCATTGTAAATAGTCAAACAGGTAGGATCAATTGTGGCTTGATCTGAATCATTGGATTCATTTAAATCTATTTGATCCACAAATGCTAGGTTAGCTGTGTTGATATAGTCATCTTCTTCTAAAACTTCTACGTTAATGATTAAAGTGGCCGTTTCGGAACTTGCTAATACTGGAATTTCCCAGAATCCATCCACCTGGTCGAATGCGCCCATAGAAGCCTGTGAACTTTGGTAAGCATAACCGTTTGGTAATAACTCTTCAATACCAACGTTCGTGGCATCAGAAATTCCTAAGTTACTAATGGTAATAGTAAATTGAATTTCATCACCAATCTTAGGTCTTTCATTGCTTACTATTTTGTCTACCGAAATATCAACTGATTGCGGAACTACAGTTACACTTGCTTCATCATCATCGGCCAAACCGTCAGCCAAGTCATCAATAGATGAATCTTCATTGATATTACTATCAGGGTCAGCTTGATTACTGGCTGTTATTTCAGCAATATTGGTATACTCTCCATCCGTACCTGTCGGTGCATTTACTTGTAAAAGCACTATTAAGGTTTCAGTAGTACCATTTGGTATTACCCCATTGGTATTCCAAACTCCTGTATTAGGGTCGTATACCCCGGCAGTACTTAAATGGGACTGATAAGTGTATCCACTTGGTACAACATCTGTAACCACAACACCCGTAGCATCACTATCACCACTATTGGTAAGGTTAATAGTAAACTCTATAATGTCACCGACATTTGGGTTTAATTCATCCACCTCTTTAGTTAGGCTCAAATCAGCTAGACCTGTTGGAACAGGGGTAACGGTGTCTTGATCATCTTCAGAGTTAAGATTATTATCTGGTGACGAATCGGGGTCAAAAGTATCAAGTGCAATTAATTCTGCAGTGTTGGAGTAATCACCGTTTGTTAAAACGGTAGCAACAATATCTAAGGTTTCAGAAGCTCCATTTAATAAGCCTGTAATATTCCAAGAACCGATGACTTCATCATAAGTTCCTGAGGATGGTACCGCATTTACAAATTCATAACCAGATGCTAGAATGTCTTCTACAACAAGGCCTGTGGCATCGCTTGGACCATCATTGGTTACAGTAATAGTAAATGTTATTTGAGAACCAACTGAAGGATTTGCATTATCGACTGTTTTTAATACAGAGATATCGGTTATAACTCTTGGTAAAGTCACTTGTTCGTCTTGATCATCTTCATTGATATCATTGTTGTTAGGTGTGGAATTTGGGTCTAATTCGTTAACTGCAATAACTTCTGCAACATTTGCATAACTTCCTGTAGTATTTATACCAACTACAATATTAAGTTCAATTGTGGCATCAGCAGCGAGGCTAGTAACATTCCAAATTCCTGTTCCCGGATTATAAAGACCCCCGCTATCATCAGAAATATAAGTATAACCCGAGGGTAACGTCTCATTAACCTGAATGCCTGTTGCGGCACTAGGCCCAGCATTATTCAGAGTCAATGTGAAGGTTATAGTGTCTGAAACATCAGGAAATTCATTATCCACTGTTTTGACCAGTGAGAGGTCAGCTAGTGGTGTCGGAGTGGTGTCCGCATTATCTTGATCATCTTCCGAAGCAATATCATTCGCTGGTGTGGAATCAATATCATTATTATTAGAACCTGTAATTTCCGCACTATTGCTATAATTTCCAGAAGGATTAACAACTACTACAATATTCAAGGTTTCCGTCGTTCCATTTGGAATTACACCATTCAAAGACCATAAACCTGAAGCTTCATTATAGACCCCAGCTGTGCTATTGTTAGATACATAAGTATAACCGTCTGGAAGTAAATCAACCACTTCAACGCCACTAGCGTCACTTGGACCGTTATTGATTAAACTCAAGGTAAATATGACTTCATTACCCACAAATGGAGATGCGTCATTAACGGTCTTGGTCAATTCGAGATCTGAAACTAGAACCGGAGTTGGCTCGATAGTTTCTTGATCATCTTCGGTGTCATCATTATTTGAAGGTTCTGAATCTATATCAAATTCATTCAAGTCTGTTAGTTCCGCGGTATTAGTATACGTGCCATTTGCCAAAACATTAGCAGTAATGATAATTGTTTCAGTGATACCGTTGTCCAAATCTCCAATAGTCCATGAACCATTTAGATCTTCGTAAATTCCGTTTGTAGGTGTAGCACTTACAAATTCATAGCCAGATTCCAATAAGTCTGTCACAACGATATTTGTAGCATCACTTGGTCCATCATTGGTTACAGTTACAGTAAATTCAACCTCTCCTCCAATGTTGGGGGTCATATCATTAGCAACTTTGGTTACTGAAATGTCAACCAATGGTCTTGGTGAAACAACAACCTCGTCTTGGTCGTCTTCACTAAGAATATCATTATTTGGTGTTGAGTCAATATCTAATTCTGTATGTGAGATGACCTCTGCAATATTTGTGTAGACTCCGATGGTATTTACTGTAGCCACGATATTTAATACTGTTGTATTTCCAATACCTAGATTTCCAATATTCCAATTTCCTGTTGTATCATCGTAAGCCCCTACCGAATCATCTGATACATAAGTGAAGCCGGAAGGTAACTGATCTAAGACTTGAAGGTTAGTAGCTTCGCTTGGTCCTTCATTAGTAACCGTTATAGTGAAGGTAATGTCCGTATTAACATCAGGTGTATCATTGCTAACAGTTTTGTCCAGAGAAATGTCAATAGTGCTTATTGGTGATACCGTAACATCATCTTGATCATCTTCTGTCAAAATATCATTGTTTGGTGTAGAATCTATATCAAAGACATCAGACGCAGTCACTTCTGCAACATTGGTATAATTTCCTGTGGGATTTACTAAAACATCTATTACTAGAGTTTCTGAACCTCCGCTAGAAATATCACCAACCAACCAAACCCCGGTACTTTCATTATAGATTCCGGAAGTTGAACTATATAGTATAAAATCGAAACCGGTAGGAAGTAAATCTTGCACTACTACGTCATTGGCATCTTGTGGACCATCATTGAAAACCGTAATTTCAAAACTAATTTCAGTTCCCACTTGCGGACTAGTATCGCCATCAACAACTATTTTGGTCAATGATAAATCTGCAACGTTCGGTGTAAGGTTTATAGCATCTTCATCATCGTCGTCACCTTGACCATTACCATCTTCATCAATAGCATTACCAGTAGTAGGGTCACTATCTGGGTCAAATTGGTCAGATGCGGTAATACTCGCCACATTTAAGTATTCATCGAATGCCCCTGTAGGTGCATTTACAGTTGCTTCATAAGTTACTGAAGTTGAACCACCATTAGCTAGTACTGTTAGACCCGTCCAGCTTGCGGTATTTACTGCTGACGAACCACCATTATTTACTGTAGTTAAAGTAAATCCTGAAGGTAAAATATCTTCTAAAGCAACATTTGTTGCAATGTTAGGTCCTAAGTTATTAATCGTTAATGTAAACATTACGGTATCTCCAACATTTGGACTTGGGGTACTTGCAGTTTTAGTGAGGCTTAAATCTGCCTGTTGTGGTATGATGGTAATATTATCTTCATCATCTTCACTTTGATCACCATCATCGTTGTTTGGAGCGCTATCTGTATCAAATTGGTCAGCAGCGGTAACTTCAACTCGGTTTTTATACTCATCAACTGCTCCAGTTGGAGCTAAAACTTGTGCATTAAATGTCAAGGATATGCTATTAGAACCCAATGGAATGTTTAATCCAGACCAAGAAACAACTCCGGCTCCAAACGAACCACCATTACTAATACTAGTTACATTGCTATAACCAGAAGGAAGAATATCTTCAACAGCAACCCCGGTGGCAGGTGCATTACCTAAGTTGCTGATTGCTATTGTGAAGGTAACAACGTCACCAACATTTGGATTACTTATACTAACAGATTTGTCAAGATCTAAATCAATAAGCTGTGGTGTTATTTCAAAAAAGTCTTCATCATCTTCATCTTGGTCACCATCATCATTGAAAGGCTCACTATCTGGGTCTGATTGGTCGCTTGCCGCAACCTCCGCAATATTTAAATATTCATCAATATCACCAGAAGGTTCGTTTACTGTAACTTCATAAGATAAGGTAGTGTTGCCAACTGGCAGTGAGGCAATATCCCAACTTAAGAAAATACCTGCAATGGAAGTACCGCCATTGTTGACGGTTCCTAAGGTGTAGCCTCTTGGTACTTCATCTTCAATAACTACATTAGTTGCAGTGTTTGGACCTGCATTGGTTATTGTAAGTTCAAAAACCAAGGTATCACCTATGTTAGGAGTCGCACTGGATCCAGCACTAATATCTTTTACTAAACTAAGGTCGGCGGATTGCAAAGAGAATGGGGAAATTGCCTCATCATCTTCACTTTGGTCTCCATCGTCATTGTTTGGTGTACTGTCGACATCAGGTAAATCAGAGGCCGTAATTTCACCGGTTGTATTGTAATTTCCAGACTCATTTACGGTTACGTCATATGTAAAGTTAGAAGTATCACCATTTGCAACATTAACATTGCTCCAAGTGATTGTCCCGCTACCTGGGTTGTAAACACCGCCACCACTAATGCTGCCTGGAACAATTGTAAACCCAGAAGGAACTACAACCACTATTTCAACTCCAGTAGCATCACCAGTTTCAATGGTATCGTCATTGGTCAACGCTACGGTATAGGTAACGGTATCGCCCGCATTACCCGAAGTTGGTACGCTTGAGATATCTAGTTCAAGATCTACTTGTTCAAGGGTAATACTTGAAGCGCTCTCATCATCTTCACTTTGGTCACCATCGTCGTTCCCAGGGGTACTGTCCGGGTCCAATTGATCGCTCGCCGTGATTTCAGCCGTGTTATTGTACTCTCCGCCCGATCCGGTGGGCATGTTCACTACAGCCTCAAACGAAACCGTGGTAGAACTCCCGCTGGTCACCGATAGGCCGCTCCAGCTTATCTCGTTTCCGGAAACAGACCCACCATTGTTCACCGTTCCTATGGTATAACCACTGGGAACAACATCTGAAACCGCAACCCCACTTGCGTTCGAAGTCCCTGCATTGGATATCTCTAAGGAAAAGGTGACCGTCTCACCAACACTTGCCGTGGTGGGACTCACAGTCTTCAACAAACTTAAATCAGACGATTGAAGGGTAAAAGTGGCGTTTGTCTCGTCATCTTCGCTCTGATCGCCATCATCGTTGTTTGGTAAACTATCGGGATCCAGTAAATCCGATGCCGTAATCTGGGCAATATTGGTGTAGTTTCCGCTCGCATTAACACTTACATCATACGTTAAATTTTGCGTAGCTCCATTGGTTACCGATAGGTTGTCCCATGTTATGGTCAGACTTCCTGGGTTATAGAAACCGCCATTACTTATGGTACCACCAACAATATCAAAACCGTTTGGAAGTGTATCTACGATGGAAACCCCGGTTGCATCTCCTGTCCCATTATTCTCTAAAGAAATGGTAAAGGTTAAAATATCCCCAACATTTCCGTTAGATGAGGATATGGATTTCGTTAGTTCTAAATCCGCAACCTCTAATACAATCGCAGATGCACTCTCATCATCTTCGCTTTGATCCCCATTATCGTTGTTTGGAGTACTATCTGGATCTATTTGATCACTTGCCGTTATTTCGGCTGTGTTGTTGTATTCCCCACTTGCTCCTGTTGGCATGTTCACCACTGCTTCAAAAGAAACTGAGGTAGAACCGCCACTTGTTACGGTAAGGCCCGTCCATGTTATTTCATTCCCAATCCGGGTTCCTCCATTGTTGATGGTGCCAATTGTATAGCCTCCAGGCACAAGGTCGGCAATTGAAACACCTGTAGCATTGCTAGTTCCAGCATTGGAAATAGCGAGTGTAAACGTTACGGTCTCCCCAACACTAGCTGTGGTGGGACTCACAGTTTTTAACAGACTTAAATCCGCTGACTGTAAGGTGAAGGAAGCAAGTGCTTCATCGTCCTCGCTCTGGTCCCCATCATCATTGTTGGGCGTACTGTCCAGGTCGGGCAAGTCCGAAGTCGTAATCTCTCCCGTGGTATCGTAATTGCCACTGGGGTTCACCGTAACATCGTACGTGAAGTCCGTTGTTGTCCCATTGGTAAGGGAAACACCGCTCCAAGTTATCGTCCCGCTCCCAGAGTTGTACACCCCTCCGTTGCTAATACTTCCCGGTACTATGGTAAAGCCCGATGGTACCACAACTACAACATCCACACCGGTGGCGTCCCCCGTTGCAACGGTATCGTCATTGGTCAAGGAAACCGTGTAGGTCACCGTGTCGCCAGCATTGCCAGATGTAGGGGCACTGCTTATGCCAAGTTCCAAATCCACTTGTTCCAAGGTAATCCCCGAAGCGCTCTCGTCATCCTCACTTTGATTCCCATCATCGTTCCCTGGCGTACTGTCCGGGTCCAATTGATCGCTCGCCGTAATCTCAGCCGTGTTCGTGTACTCTCCGGCGGCTCCCGTGGGCATGCTCACCGCAGCTTCAAACGAAACCGTGGTGGAACCCCCGCTGGTCACCGATAGGCCGCTCCAGCTTATCTCGTTTCCGGAAACAGACCCACCATTGTTCACCGTGCCTATGGTATAACCACTGGGAACAACATCCGAAACCGCAATCCCGCTCGCATTGGAAGTACCCGCATTGGAGACCTCCAAACTAAAGGTCACTGTTTCGCCTACACTTGCCGTGGTGGGACTCACCGTCTTCAATAAACTTAAATCCGAAGATTGAAGGGTAATCGCTGTTGTACTTTGATCATCTTCTGCAGGACTGGCATTGTTTACCGTAGAATCTGGATCGGGTTGATCACTTGCCGTTATCTCAGCGGTATTGTCATATACACCTGTCGTATTGACGGTAGCATCGAAAGAAAGGTCTAGGGTAGCTCCAAATACCACAGTCAGATTGGACCATACTATTGATAAATCCCCTGCATTAAAAACACCACCATTACTAACCGTTCCTGGAACTAGGGTATATCCGCTTGGAACAATATCTTCAACAGTAACTCCGGTAGCATCAGAATTGCCAAAAGCAGTACCATCATTGTTAAAAATAGAAATGGTAAAGGTAACCGTGTCACCGGCGTTTACGCTAGTAGGATTTACCGTCTTGGTCAACTCCAAATCAGCCATCCCTAAAATGGTTAGTGTCATGGTATCCGAAACATCGGCACAGATGCCATTAGATACGGTCCATTCAAATACATAGTCTCCCACATCAACACCAAAGACCTCTGTATCTGGGGCAGTGTCATCTACAAAACTTGCTGTAGTGGGTCCAGAAATCTGGGTCCAAAGCCCTGTGCCAACAGTCGTTGGAGTAGCTGCAAGGGCGATGGTAGAAAATTGTTGAATTGTTTGATCCGGCCCAGCATCCGCTATTATCGGCTGGGATAGAATCACAATTTCCATAGTATCTGTAAGTGTACATCCCCCATTGCTTGCAGTCCAGGTGAATTCGTACGTTCCAGCTTCCAAATCAGAAACTGGCGTATTGGGATTGTTTACATCCGTAATTGTGGCAGGAGTTCCAAATTGTGTTATCCCAGGCCCGGCTGTTTGGTTCCATGTTCCTGTTCCTGTAGTTAGTGCTACAGCTGCCAAGTTTGCTGAAGTGGCATCACAAAAATCTTGGTCTGGGCCTGCATCAGCATCTGAAGGTGGGACGTCGGTAAAGGTAATTTCAACCGTATCCACACTAGGTGCACATAAGGATGGGTTAACAAAGGTTGTTCCATTGGTAACCGTCCATGTAAGTTCGTAAGTACCCAAAATTGTGATATTGGATAAGGTTGTAGTGGGAGAATTTGGACTATCAATTACCGCGACACCTCCAGATGGATCGTTGGAAAATGTCCATGTACCAATTCCAGCAGTTGGGGGAACGGCATTCATTTGAGCATCCAATTGGCAAGCATCCGTCTGATCTGCACCAGCGTCTGCGGTGGAAGGTGCTTCAAAAACTTCAATGCGCACAACATCCGCAGTATCCGTACAATTGCCAGATTCAAAGTTCCATTCCAAAATATAAACTCCCGGTACTGATAGGTTTGATATTGTAGATGTTGGACTGTTGGGGGAATCAATGGTAGCTAAACTCCCTGAGGGTTCATTGGCAAAACGCCATTCCGCATTGGAAACATCAACTGGTGGTGAATTTCCGGCTAAAGTGGTCTGAAATGGAGCTCCAATATCTGCGGTACACAAAATCTGGTCTAGTCCCGCATTGGGATCAATAGAAGGCGCCGTACTAGAAACAACGGTCACCACTTTTGTATCCGTACCACACGCATAATCCGTTGTAAAAGTGAACTCGTATGTACTTCCAGCAACAATCTCGATTTCGGCTACATTACTATTTGCCGGATTTTGATTTATGGAAACACCTGTCGTCGGACCTGAGGTTTGTGCCCAAGTACCTGTAGCACCAAAGGTAGCTTCCACCAAAAAATTTGTTATCTCACAAAACTGCAATGTTTCATCATCTCCGGCAGGTGCAAATACTTCTACTTGTAAATCTGCAAATGAGGTTGGGCAATTGCTATCCCCTGCTATGGTCCATCTGAAATTGTAAATTCCCGATACTAAATTGGATACCACTGTGTTTGGATTGTTCACATTGGCAATTGTGGGCGTATTAGGGGCACCGGAAAGCAAGGTCCAAAACCCAGTTTCCACATTGGAATCGAATCCGTTTCCTGACAATACCGTATTATCCGCCAGACAAATAGTCTGATCAGCACCTACAGCAGCAATAGTAGGAGGGATACCAATGTTAAGGGTAATCTGATCGGAATCTGTGGAACAGGTTCCACTGTTGACCGTCCACTCAAATACATATTGACCAGAAAAAGTGAAAGTAAATTGTGCGGTCGGGCTTGTTTCATCATCAATGGTAACACCACCAGGACCAGAAACTTGGGTCCACAAGCCCGTTCCTGTTGAGCTTGTTGCCACCATCGTATACGTAGCTACGCACACACTATCATCTGGACCCGCATTGGCCGATGCCGAGGCATCTACGGTGATCTCTACATCATCGAATGTTGATTGACAACCGGCTTTTGAAATGGTCCAAGTAAGGGTATAACTTTGATCAACTGTAATTGTTGCCGTTGTATTGAACAACGTATTATCCGCAAAACTTATTCCTGTATTGGGTGTTGCGGTCCATTGTCCTGTTTCCCCAGCACCTGGGGCATTTCCATTCAGGTTCACTGTGCCCGTTCCAGCTGCTAAACATTGATCAGTGCCTGCATTTGCTGTGGTTGGACCTGGTGTTGCATTCGTGGTAATGGTTACAGTATCCGTACCCGGCGGTGGGCATGTATTGTCATTGGGGTTGGAAACCGTCCATCTTAAAACATAGGTTTCATTGGCATCATCCAAACCGGAAACCAAAGTATTTGGATCATTGGCGTCTGCAAAGACGATTGTAGCCCCAACCGGAGCGGTATCAACGGTCCATTCTCCAACTAAATTGGGCGCAGGAAGATCTTGGGCAGCTAACAACACTGGCGCTCCAAAACATACCAAAGGCTGATTTGGTCCTGCATCTGTGGTAATCGCTGCATCTGAGGATACGGTAACGCTTACTGTTGACTCCGCAGAAGGAGAACAGGCATTACCCCCGGATATGGCATACTGAAAGATGTATTCACCTGGAATAAGTCCTGAAACCGGGGTGGTCTGATCGAAGGGGTTTGTGATGGTTGCCGTATTTGGACCATTTATTTGCGACCACAATGAGTTCCCCGTACTTACCGCATTACCAGCCAAGGAGGTCGATGTCACATTACAAGCCAAGACCTGCCCAGTGCCTGCATTAGCACTTGTTGGATTCAAGGATATGGTCACATTGATGGCATCCGTACCTACCTCACAACCGGTCTGTACCGACCCACTTACCGCTCTCCGCAATAGTACAGTATAGGTACCCTCTACATCAAAATCAATGGCCAATGGAGTACTTCCAGTATTGTTAAAATCATTGGGATCCACTAAGGTAGAACCAGATGGGCCACTAACTATAGCAAAGGTATTCCCGCCATTGCCCGTTGTCGTAAAGGGAATGTCCACTTCGGACTGCCCACAAACTCCAGTGATATCAGTGCCACCGTTTGCGGTTATAGTGATTGGATTTACGGAATATCTTATGGTAACTGTTTCCGTATCAAAACAACCCGTTACCGAATTGCTTATCGTGTACTCAAAAGTATAGGTATTTGGCGAAACCAAACCTGATATTTGTGTTGTACTATTCGTATCATTGAGGATTGAGGCCGAAGGTCCACCGGTTTGTGTCCATTGAACGGTCTCTCCAGAGAATTGGGGTTGTGACCCTACTAAAGTTGTAGTTGTAATACTTGGGTCGCAAAAGCGAATATTGTTTTCCTGAACTGAAGCATTCGAAATGTCTTGGGTAGCTTCATCTACAGTTATAGTGACCGTATCTTGCCCGGAAACGCAAGGACCTGCAACCGTCCATCTTAATACGTAAGTTCCTTCAATGAGATTAGATACATTACTAGTATTGCTATTTGCATTTGAGAAGTTTGGTGTGCTTGGCCCGCTGACAAAAGACCAGGCACCTTGTTGTCCATTAATATTATTGCCGCCAAAACTTGCATTCAAATTTGTAGACTGCGTTACGGTATAACAATTATCCAAATTTTGATTTGCTCCCGCACTTACTGGCAGCTCCCCACCATAGTTAGTGATGGTGATGGTATCCGATGATTCACAAAATTGACCAGGAGCAAAGTCTGGCCCGGTAATAGTCCAACGAAGTGTTGTGGTACCTGCGCTACTTTCTGCTAAGTCTAAAGTTGTTGTTGCTGAAGTTGGAGAATTTATAGTAACTCCAGCATTGTTGGCGCCGTCTATACTCCAACTCCCTATTTCACCTGGATTAATCGGCGTATTTCCCGTTATGCTTATGGCTCCAGAGGTATCGGGACAAGAGGTCACATCATTTCCAGCATCCGCTATCGTTATAGGTTCCACGCTAATGTTAACATCCTGAAATTGTGTGCTTCCATCCGTACAGTTAGCCGAAAGCCGAAATGTGTAAACGTTCCCCCCAATTAAGCCCGTTATTGAGGAATTAGGGTCATTTGGGTCATCAATGATAACTGATGGACCAGCAACCTGAGACCATACCGGACCACTCTGAATCAAACCAGCGGAAGAACCTGATAAAGTAAACGTACCATCATTAACGCATATTGTCTCATTTATACCTGCATTGACCGAACAATTTTGGCCATAAGAGAACGCAGTGCCGAGCAATAAAAAAGATAGAAGACTAAAGAACCAGTTATTGAGTATAAATCTTTTCATTAAGATTTTATTTAAATATTTGTAAGAAAATTCAAACATATTATATTTTTTTTAACAATCCCCCCGGATGTTGTATTTCATCGATAAGTTGTTGTGAAACAATGAATAATCGATGAATGGTATTATTCAATTAGTTGATTTTCCAAATTTTTTGCTAAATGTTTAGCACGGGTAAATAATAAAAGTAATCGGGGGAACTAATAAGTACTTTTAGATCTACCCGTCCACAAAACACCAAAATGAAAACAACCAGTTTTACATTTTAATTATAAAGCTAGCTCTGCTTTTGTTAATTGTAAGATTCGTAGAGTGAATTAGGGAGAAAAATATCGATTAAAAGTATTTTTTTATCGATGAAATGTATTTTAACAAGTAAAAAGCTTAAAAAATTATGTTAAAATTGAATTACACCTTTTTGAGGGTTAAATAAAGGTATTAATTGCATTAATTAAATCTAATTTTGTAAATGGTTTGGTTAGGACAGTATTAATACCTGAGGAATAACATCTTTCGATATTTTTTTTATAGGCGTCCGCTGTTATGGCTATAATCGGAGTTTTGTTAGTCTTTTTATCAGGAAGATTTCGAATTAGGCTGGCGATTTCATAGCCATTAGTCTCTGGTAGATGAATATCAACAATTATTAAATCTAATGGTTCTTTAGTAATTATAGGACTTAAATCTTCTTTACCCGAAAACGCTTCAATTGAGTATTTTTTTTCTTCTAATAAGTACTTGAATAAGATTAATTGAGTTTGCTCGTCATCTTCAACTATCATGACACGCTTCTTTGCTTTATTTAATGCTGTACCTGTTGTTTTAGAAACACTTTTATTCAAATAAGTCGGGAGATTAATGTAGGATTTTCGAATACATGTTAGACTCAAATCGAAGTAAAATACAGAACCACCTTTTGAGTTTGATGTTACTCTTATATCACTTTTTAGAGCATTCAGTATTTTTTTAACTATTGGCAAACCTAATCCTAAACCTCTATGTTCTTTGGCATTATCTAGGCGATGAAAATATTCAAAAATATTTGGTATACTAGTCTTTTCAATGCCTCCAGCCGAATCGGAAACATGAAAGCTCAAATTAATATTTCTACCCCAGCGTTGATTCAGTATAACCTTTAAGACTATTTCCCCTCTATTTGTAAACTTAATGGCATTATCCAAAAGATTGGTTAATATTTGAAACAAGCATTTTTCGTCAGAGACTAATACCTCAGGTATATTTTTATTAATTTCCATTCTTAAAATAAGACCTTTTTGCTTTGCTTTTAAACCATATACTAGGCGGAGACTCTCAAGAAGATTAACGATGCTAAAAGCTTCTTTTTTTATAATTAATTGTCCTGTATTAATTTTTCCAACCTCTAAAATATCTTCTACCATAGAAGTCAATTTATTACTTGAGCTTTTTATAAAATTGACGTAGTCTTTTTGTTCTTGAGTTAAACCGGTATCAGAAAGAAGGGAAGTAAAAGAGATAATATGCATTAAAGGATTTCGTAATTCATGACTAAAATTCTGAATAAAATTCTCTTTGAATTGCTCTCTTTCTTCAAGAATGAAATTTTTTTCGCTAACTTTTTCTAAGCTGATATTTAATTCGTTCTTTTCTTGGGCAACTAATTGATAATTCTCATAATAAGTTGTCAAATCTTGAATAACAATAGAAAGAATTTTCCCTCTTCTATTAATTTCAATATCAGCAACAATTTCTTGGTCTTCAATACACAAATTGACACAAGTAAATATTAGTCCGTTGTCACTTATTGGTAAAAATTCTATGTTGTAAAAAAAAGGGTGTTTTTCACTAATCAAGCTATTTTTTTGAAAATTATAGATAGCTTGATTGCTGTTAATGATTTTTCCATTTAAATCTGTAATAATATGTTGAATTCTCGGCCCCATTCTATTTACGATTTTGGGAGAATACAATTTTTTACAAGATTTAAAAATGCAGTATTAACATGTTCACCTGTTTTTGCGCTTGTTAGAAAATCATAAGTAAGCTGATTTTTTTTATCAAGTTGGTTTAAGACTTCTTTTTCAATCAAATCTAATTTGTTGCCAATGATTTGTATGCTTGCTTTAGGGCATTTTTGTTTAATAATTTTTAAATCGTCTTGGATATTTTCATAACTCTTAGGCCGGGTTATATCAAAAACATATAGCACACCATCAGTACCCAATAGATAAGCATCTCTGACAGAATTTAAATCTTTGGTTCCTTCTATATCCCATATAATTAGTGAAAGTGGACCTAGTGTTTCGATAATGAGTTCTTTTTTTGAAATATGAACACCAATGGTTACTTTATAAGATTCTGAAAAAGAGCTATTTACAAATTGCCTAATTAAAGAGGTTTTACCAACTCCGAAATGTCCCAGAAGTACAATCTTTTTAGATTTCTGCATTACTGAAATAACTTGCTAATTTTTTATTAAGGTTCTTTGTTTCTATTATACTAGTTTTTGTAAACTCTTCATAAAAGTCAAAAATCATGTTTTGTAATTTGTCTTTCGAAGAAGGATGATAATTACCTGAAATTACAACTGCAATGTAATGAGTCATAAAACTTTGAATATGTATTTTAAATAACTCATATTCAATGAGCTCCAGGTGTTGTTGTTTTTTTAGGTATGCGTCTTCAACAAAAGATTTTATTGCTGTTAGCATTCCTGAAATCATTTCTTCATCAATGGTCTGTTTGTTTGAATAACTTCCAATCAAAATTCCGGACTCCTGCTCAATAAGCAAAACCTGTTCAATTTTAGTGGGGATTAAATGTTTTGTTGAAGCATTATTTTTAGTTCTAATGCTATTCTTAAATCTCTTTTTCCAGTTAAGACGATCATTAATTTTGGCTGAAAGAACTTTTATTTCTTGTGAGATATACTTTTTGATCATTTTCCCTAAAATGGGGTATAGGGCATCAACTACTTCATTACGTGAGTTTTTAATTTCTTTTTTGAGTGTTTCTGTGATTGTACTGCCTAATGTTTCGGGAATACTTCGAGTGTATTCGTTCAAACGCTCAGTAATTATGGGATCGACTTTTTTTGAAAGCTTCTTTTGTTCGTTTATTGTCTTTTCAATTTGATCAATTCTAGTTGAAATTTTTTCTGCAAACTCTCGTTCGTCCGTTAAAAGAATTTCTTTGAATAATGTAAGCTTATCTTTCTCATTCATATAAAAGGGCTTTTATTTTTGGCCCTTGGCTATTTTCTCTCCTAATGATATTAAGAGCTGCCCTAGAGAGTTCTTATCAATCTTGTTGTTGTCCAAATCTTTGAGTTTATCAGAAAAACTATCTTCAATATCTGTTAGTCTTATATTGATGTCTGTACTTAAATTATCGATAGCAGCATCTAATTCATTTTTAATTTCGTTAATTAGATTCTCAAGTTCTACTTTTTTACTTTGTATTTCGCTTTTTATTTTTTCAAATTCGGAATCATATTCTTGAATGTTCTCGCCAAAAATAATATCCTTTAGTTGTTCTATTTTTGAATTGGTGAGCTTACCATTTTCCTGTGCCTTATTCTTTGGGGAACTAATTTGAGTCATTTTTATTCTGAAATTTAATTGTAAGGTAATTAAAATATGTTTCCATGGTAATAAGTTTACAACCTTTATTAATTATTTGTTAATAAAAATTATTTCCGTAGTAATTTTAAATTTTTTTGAGCCGCAAAAAATGATTAAATAACTCAAATTCCATCAATCAAAAATCAAATAGGGCGCATATGCTCATGTTGGTTTCATAGTAGTTTTTTACAAAACACCATATATTCATTTTCAAAATCTCGTTGATTCTTTTCATTCAATGAACTTCTTCTAAAAGAGCTTCTTTTCTCTAGTTAAAACTTGGGCGCTTTTCATTCTCCACTAAGGATAGAGATAATTTGAAGTTGAGAGTTTATTCAAGATGTGTCATTGTCATGACAATCTTGCTTTTTCTCCCGGAGGTCGCAAAAGAAAATAAACACGGCAAAGCTTATCTCAAAATGGTCGTTAATACCCTTTTATCCGTATTAATAAATTGACTTTACATATTGGATATTTAAGTTGTAAGTAGTTCCATTAAAGCGAAAAGTAATTATAATGAAAGAAAAAATGGAACTTCAAATTAAAAGTAGGATGCGCCCTATTCTGATTTTACTCGACGTTTATCTCTCGGAACACTATAAAATCAGAACAGGATCCATGCTTAAAGTTTAAGGGTAAGATTTGGGATAGTTACATATTCTAATTAAGAATAATAGCATTTAAGTTCTTTCGATTACATTTGTATTGACGAAAGAAAAATCACCAAAAAAGTTCACAAATCGTCAACATTAAAAATCATAAAAAGCTGAAAGCCTTTTAAATAAAGGGGGCTGGGAAAAAGGTTCGATTCTTGCCGGGGCTACTTTAAACTATTTCTCTCCTTACTAACTTTTGCACCTCATCCAAAATTATTAAAAGCTGAAAGTTACCATCTTAGCACTAAATCAAATATGAGGTTTCATGTCAACTCAGTAAAATTTTGTGCAGTTCATCGAATATATGGTAGGGTTTATCCGATTTCAGGTGTTCACAGTAGTAGACCTAAATGCTATTACAATGAGACCTGAATCAACCAGCTGTAAACCAGCACTTTCACTATTCGCAAACCTATTGTTTATCTTATTAATCTCTGTGGGTACCGGCTATGCCCAAACTTATTGGTCCAATCCTTCTTCTTGGCCAAATGGAAAAGTTCCTTCAACTAACGAAAATGTTATTATCTCCAATGGAAAAACCATCATATTGGATACCAGCACTCCTAATCTTGGTAGCTTAATCGTTAATGGAAAACTTATTTTTGAAGATAGCGATGTGACATTGACCGCCAGATGGATAATGGTGCACGGCCTTTTGCAAATAGGAACAAAAGAAAATCCTTTTCAGAGCAAAGCCACAATTACCTTAAATGGGCCCGAGGAAGACGTAAATACCATGGGAGGCCGGTTTTTGACCACCATGATGGGCGGTTCTTTAGAGATTCATGGCGCAAGTGCCTCAAAATTGAGTTGGGGCCAATTAGAAGGCAATCTTGAAGTCGGGGCCACCTCGCTCACATTAAACCTTGAACCAAAAGGATGGCAGATAGGCGATAAAATTGCTATTGCCCCAAGTGGTTACGAACCCTACGAGGCCGAAGAGCTCACTATAACCGGTATTAATGGAAATTCTATTTCGTTTACACCTGCTTTGCAATATGCCCATTACGGGGAGCTACAAGAATATGAAGGAAAAATTCTTGATGAACGTGCCGAAGTAGCGATGTTGACCAGAAACGTAAGAATTCAAGGGGCAGATGATTCGCCCGAACTCCGGTTTGGAGCACATATCATGGTCATGGTAGACTCAGGACCAATTCGTGTTGAAGGCGTCGAATTTACCAAAACAGGTCAACCTGGTAAAGAAGCGAGATATAATTTTCATTGGCACTTAGCAGGTGACAGAGAAGGTGATTATATAAAAAACTCTAGTATTCACCATGGTATGCAAAGAGCGGTCGTACTGCATCAAACGGACAATGTACTGGTAGAAAATGTTGTTGCTTATAACATACAAAATCATGCTTTTGTACCCGCAGAAGACGGTAATGAGCTGAACAATACCTTTAAGAACAATCTAGCTATGCTAGTTCGCAGACCGGACAAAGACTTTTTTGCCTTTCCTAGAGAAGGTAATGGTGGAAGTTCTCAGGGCGAACAAAGGGTTGGTGGTTTTTGGATGCGAAACCCGCATAATAATCTTATCGGCAATCATGTTGCGGGTTCTGAACGCGGCACCGGGTTTTTCTTTGATACTCGTAGTCGAGGCAAAGAATTTAGAGACTACGACTTATTACCCCGAGAAATTGTATTCAACGATAATGTTGCCCATTCTTGCTCTGTTCCAGGGAACTTAGGTAACGAGGGAATTTCCAATACCGCACTTTACGGACAAGTAGGCCACGGTCATGGTTTTTTCATGACAACTTTTCATAATGGGGATTTGATGTGGACTTTTAATAACTTCACAGGCTACAAAAATGCCATGAGCGGGGCATGGACAGAGATAACCAATGTCACTCTAGATAATTTTATTTTGGCCGACAATGCCATAGGGCTCTTATCATCGGAGTCTTATGTGCAAAACTCCCTCGTTATTGGTAAATCAAAAAATGAAATAGGGGGCAAAAACAGACACTTGAGACATGGAGACCGAAGGGCGGGATACTATTCCATAGCCCAAGGCGGAAGTAAAGAGCCCAAATTGAGCAACGTGACCTTTATAGATATCAATAAAGATGTTGAAGAAGGTAAAGTGGCGGCGGCCATAATAGGGCACGGAGGTCATAAAGAATACAATTTTTTTGAAAATATTCAAGTAAAAGGAGAAACTTTACCCCTATGGATGAGCACTAGGGGAAGTAAGGGTAAAAACGAGAATTCTTCTATTCTTTTGGATAAAGATGGTAGTTTGACGGGGTATAATCGACCTGTTCTAATTGCACACCCCTATTCTTCATTTGCCAATGACGCTATTGAATATAGAGAAGAATGGCAGGCCTATATTTTAGAGGCTGAAGGTGCCATGCAGCTGAAAATGGCCGATATTGGGTTCGACCTGCCGCAAGAAGTTGCTTTGATACGTGACTATGATCAGCACCGTATTCCTAAAATGCAGAGGGCGAAACAACGCTATTATAGCTTTTTTGGCAATCAACGTTATACCATTTTGGGCCAATGGGAGATAGATGATAGACGAAACCTTTTAGAGCTGCGAAGTGTTTTGGAAAAAGAAGGTGAATGGGCCATTTTTAAGCATCCTTTCCCCTATACTGGCGTCGAGGTTCTGGATGAAGACGATTTTCCGATAACCAAGGTCGACACTTTAAAAGATTTAGATAACGAACTAGCGAACTCCTACTATTTTAATGAGGATGAGGGGGCACTATATATCAAAATGGTTACCGATGAAACCGGTTATTCTAAAGTAAATCTAATTCCAAAAGGAGAAAAAACGGGTAATAACTATGGCCTGCCAGACAACAGCCCAGACCTTTATTTTAGGGATATCACTGTATATCCAAACCCTTTAACTTCGTCGTCCGTACTGCAATATACCCTAAACCAAAAAGAGTTTTTATCTGTTGAAGTCTTTGATATGTTGGGCCGCAAAACCAAGCAGCTATTTTTAGGCGAAAGGGATTCGGGCAATCATACCCTATCCTTAGAGAATGTAGTCGTGCAATCTGGAGTTTATATCCTTAACGTGCGGGTTGATGATATTTCAGTACCTATTAAAATCATTAAACCTTAACAGGAGTATTATGATCAAATTATTTCGCTATTTATCTGTTGCCCTTTTAATCACTTTAAACATTCACTTTTTAAAAGCTCAAGGCAAAAGTGAGTTAGTAATACCTATAGGCAAAACACTTATTTTAAAGAAGAGTCCTTCGCCATTGGAAAAGATTACCGTTCAGGGTGTTTTGCGAATTGCTGATGTTAAGGATATTGAAATTCAGGTTGCCCAAATTGTGATTGATGGTGGCACCTTTGAAATTGGAACGGAACAAGAAGAAAAAAAATACAAATGTCAGATAACATTTACCCATTCGTCGGGAACTCTTTCATCGGGCTTAAAAGTAATCAATGATGGAAATCTGTTGTTTTATAATCCTCTGACTATTGTTTCGTCAATAGAATATCAAAGTGAGGCTATTAAAGAAAAACAACTTACCAAGAACATTATTTTATCAACCGCTAATAAGAGCGTCACCGCTTCTGTCCGTTTGGAAAAAGCGTCTAAAGTCAATCTATCAGGGGTGCTATTTAAAAATATGGGGGATTCTTTCGAACCGGCCTTTTTATGGAATGGCAATAAAGAAGGCAAGGCAAGTTTATTAAATTCCGTTTTTGTCAATTCAAAAGGCGATGACCTGGTTTTAGAAAACACCTCGGCCCGTATTGAAAATAACATTTTCATCTCAGCAAACGGAAGCTCCATTATCTGTTCTAAAAATGGAAAGGGATATCAAAATAAGATAGAATCCAATCTACTGATCAACAATAACAAAAAAGGGGCTTATGCTCTTTTGGTTGGCAATCCGTTTCAAGCTATTCAGAAAAATAAGGTCAAAGTCGCAAATAGCGCCAACGGTATTGCCATAAAAAAGCCCAATCCTACCAAAGACAAAGCGTGGTCAACGGTTTCAAAGCATTTTGTTTTGAACAATAATAGTATTGAACTTAATGGCTCAACAAACAAAGAACATCAAAATATTGGTTTATTCATTGACGATTTTAATCATTTGGGGATTTGGAGAACTACACACAATGCGATAGTTAATTTCCCTGTTGGAGCAATTATAAAAAGTAAAAATACTGTGCTTTCCGATTATGATTTTAAAGAAAATTTAATCGGAATTTACCCGGGAACTGCCTACGTGCAAAATTCAAGATTCATTCGTACCCATCTGAATCCTGATTTAAATTCGAAAGCCATTTGGGCAACCGACTCTTTAGGGAAATCGGCCCCAAAACTTAGTAATATTACAATCCGTAATTATAAGACCGGTATTTTTTATGAAGGGCTAATTGCATCTGAAAACTATTTTGAGGAAATCGCTTCAGAAAATACCACCACTTTAGGTTTTGGAAATTTAGACCCAGAAAGTATCATTGTTGCAAAGGGTTTTAAAGAAGAAAAATTTGAGGATAAACCAAATCAAAGACATATGCCCCATAAGGTGAGCCAAAGTCATCATGCACACCATGTTAAACCCAAAAAGAAAAAAGATTATCTACTTTTTCATCAAGATTCACCTTTACTCACGAACAACAGTAAGCCCTTGGTTGAAAATACTGAAATCTATAAATCATTGAGAGATTCATACGGAACTTTGGTAATCTCCACAGGTCACGGCCTTCTAGATCCTGTTCATGAGCATTCCTATTCTTTTAATACGCTTGACCTTGTCAACCACTTCACACAAAAAACGACATCTCTAAAAAAGCCCACCAACAGAACTACTCTTTTTACGGCGGGTAAAAATGTATGCGAACTTAAACTGGGTGAAGAAGCAATGAATTTTTTTGATCTAAGCTTTGAATGGGAAAGCGCGCCAGGCAATTGGATTGTTTTGAAAGTACCCTATCCACATAAAAAACCTTTTGCCATGCATTCTTTCGGAAACTTAATTGACCAAAGCTCAAGTACTGAGGAACTCATGACAACTAAAAGAACGAGTTATTTTATTGACAGTGAAACTATTTATGTAAAGCTTTTCAATACCAAAAATGTGGATGAACTTGTGCTTTATAGTTCTGATGTGCTTACCGAAATTACTTTAGCCGATAAAAGGATCCCCATCTCCATTAAGACCAACGAAGAAGAAAATGAAGTACTTATCACCTGCAAAACCGTTAAATCAACACCTGCTACTTTAGAATTATTGGATTATTATGGTAATGTAGTGGAGACGCTTTTTGACGGAATTGCTTCAAAACCAGAAATAAAAGCGTCTATTGATCTTGAAAAATTTGACATAACGAACAATGTCTATTTATACTCACTAAAAATTGATGGTAAGACCCATAAAGGCCCATTACATACCTATTAAAAGCTAAGGCTATTTAGACATGAGATCATTTTGAAAAATAGGTCCAGTGCCTTTATTGCCCGGCTTGATCTCCTTTTCTTCCCCCAATCAATTCTTTGCACTTTATCGAAAAAAAAAATTCTTTTCAGGAGTTTTTAACTTTTGGTTGTTTTATATAAAAAGAACGACCATGCAAAAAACTATGCTAACAAAAAAGGAGATGATGCAAAGAGACGAACAAATAAAAAAAATGTTCGAATTCCATGATTTTTGTTTAAAGGGAATTGTGGTTTTTAGCCTAATACAATTTTTCGTATTCCTAGCAATTTTTTAGAACTAACCCACTCTTTTGAGAACCATACATATAGATATGAAAAATTACACTACAACAAAAAAAATTAAAGAAATAGAAGCTTTACTGACAAATTTGGGGTTATACCCAAAGAATTCTGACCGAACCTTTGTGCCTGTTGTTCAGCGTTCAAACGATAAAAAGCATTTATTTCGTTTTCACGATTAAGTACGTTCCATACTGAAAAAGCTATTTGCGCCCTGGTTTGTTCACCCCAATTGAACTGATATTGAGTTGAAAAATCCAGGCGTAGGTAGTCTTTTAAACGCTCCGAGTTACTATTCGTAAAATTTAGTTCCCCCTCTACCACTTCATTGTTTACTTCAAGCGCAGTAAATGGTCTACCTGAACGCCAATTTAAACCAGCTGCCCACAACCAATTGCCTTTTGTAAAATTTGTACCCGCCGTAAAAGCATGACTAATATTAAAATTATTTGCAAAGCTAGTCTCAGGTAATTCCTGAAAAGAATATTGACTATCCAAATAAGCATAGCTTAGCCAAAAAGCGTTCTTTTCAAATTGTTTTCTTATTAAAACATCAGCACCAAAAGCGCTATAAGACCCAAAGGTCCTTTCAAATTCATAGGGTCCCTGAAAACCTTGGCTTTGAGTTGTAATACCATCTACTTCCTTATAAAAGGGTACGAGATTAAAAAGCCAGCCCGCTTTGTTATAACTCATACCTATAGACCCTTGTTTACTTGTAATTACCGGTACGGATTCATTATTTGAAAGTTGCCATCTTCTCTTTTCAACTCCCAAAAAATCATTCTGAAAGTTTATCACCTGTGAAGTACTTTGATGTTTAAACTCACCCAGTGCTTCAACGCTAAGGTTTTCATTAAAACGATGGCTAAAGCTTAAACGAGGTTGCCATAATCCTTTGTTAAAATCATAGAGATAATTATAGCGAAGGCCCAAAGTCAATTTAGTATCCAGATCTTTAGAAGATAATCTTACTTCACTAAAAACACCGTGTGTCTGTAACAGCTCACCCACCAATCTTATAAATAAAGGGTTATCTATATTATCTAGGTTTGTAACTTTAGTTTCTGTAAAGTCATAGCCACCAATGAAACTCATTTGTTCACTCAAGGCATAATTAGCCATAACCCTGAACTCGGTTTCAGAAACTTTGTTTTCTTGAATAAAACGCTGATCGGCCTCGATGGCAACATTGTTGGCATCTAACTTATAATCCGTATTATAAATTGAAACTGTTGTGCTAAGTTTTTCTGACCAATCTCTATTATAATTTAAACCAGCGGCAATAGTACTTTGATTTAGATTACTTTCCCTAATCTCTGTCTGCCCATTAAAGATAGCGGTCTCATTAAACTTAAGACTGTTGTTGGTCTGGATAAAGTTTAACCGTAATTGATCTTTTTGAGTTGGCTGCCAGAGTAGTCTTAAAGAAGTATCATAAAAATCGAAATCAATTTCAGATTCATTAATCATTGTCGTATTCTGTTGTATTTCAGTGTCTTGTGAAATACGATCAAAATAACTAGAATAGGTTGGTGTTTGTACAAAACCATTTATGGCTTTTCTAGCCGCTACTTGCATGGAGGCTTTTTCACCTAAAGGAGTATCTACCGATGAATGGGCATCAATGAGGTTGAAACCAATACTCCCTTTAAAATCATTATTAAGTTTTGTGCTGGTTTTCATAGCAATTGTACCTGAAACGCCATCTGTTTCATAGGTATTGCTCCCATTTTTTTTAAGCTCGACCTTTTGTGTTATGCTAGGATTGAACATCGATATTAACCCGAAAAAATGACCCGATTGATACATTTTAATACCATCCCATGTGATACGGTTTTGGTCATTACTACCCCCTCTGATATTGATGTTCGAAACGGTCTCATCGATACTTTGTATACCCGGAAATGCCTGTACAGATTGTAAAACATCATTATCTACCAACCCTGGCAAGGTGCTAAATCTCTTAAAATCTAATTGGTAAGAACCATTATCCAATTGATCTACTCCTCTTACCAAAAAATCATAGACGACTACCTCGGCCAATTGCTCTTGATAGAGCGTTAGAAAAAGGGTTTCGCATGCTTCTTGGGTTTTAAGGGAATTTACAGCCAAACGAATAGGTTTATACCCTATATGTTCAATGGTGATAGTATCTCTTGCTTTAAGATTTTTTAATTCGAAAAAACCTTCTTCATTAGAAATAGTGCTATTTTTACCTGTATACAGGGTTACAAAAGGCAATATTTCGTTACTGTCTTTATCTTTTGAGTAACCGCAAAAACGTATGGTCTTTTCTTTAAGAGTGATAATAGTTTTGGAAATAAAGATAAAATCCAGATAAGTCTCCGAGCTTATTTTTTCTAGGGCCTTTTCTAAGCTTAAGTTGTTTTTAGGAGCTTCTAAAATAATGTTTTCAACTAAATCGGAAGCATAATTAAATTGCACCCCATAACGCTCTTGTAATTCGTTTAAAATCTCAGAAAGCACTAGCGTTTTCTCATTAGATTGGGAAATACAGCGGGAATGGTAGAAAAAAGATAACAGTAAAAGACCTGAAAATAATAGCTTCTTACTCACGCATACTAAAACGTATCTCTTTTGGCTTTAGTATTTCGTAATCAAGTTCAAGCGCTTCTCCGATGGCTTTGAGGGCGCTATCTAAATCACCATGTGCAAAACCACCTGTAAATAAAGTTTTGGCATCAACTGTATTACTAGTAACAGAAACACCATATTGCCTTTCTAATTCGGCAAAAACCTCAGACAAAGGCGTACGTTCAAAATAACTTATGTTGTTGGTCCATTTAGGAGCATCATAATTATGTTCACCACTTAGGGCCTTACCTGCCTGAATTCTGAAATTATCACCCTGCTTCAATATTTGGGTATGGCCATTTGCAACAACACGTACTGTACCTTCAAAACAAGCAACTTCAAAAAAATCGTCTCTTTGCTTAACATTGAATTCTGTACCTAATACGCTTATGGTACCTTCTGAAGTGACCACATCAAATTTTGCCCCCTTGGCCACATCAAAAAATGCTTCACCTACCAATTTCACTTCTCTTTTATCTGCCCAATCTTGTTTAGAATAGCTTATCTCAGAAAGTGCATTTAAAGTTACAGTAGACGCATCCGGCAATTCTACGGTAGTTTGTTGAGCAACTTGTGTCTGTATGTTAATAGGTTGTTGGTTCAAAAAGAAATAGTAAAGACCGAATACCACAATAAGAACACTAGCAATCCGCATCAAGGGTCTTAAATAATGTAATTTTCTAACCTTAGTTTCCGGTTGCATAACCTTACTTCTAAAACTATCAAAATCATTGTACTCAGAATGGTCGGCTGCTTTAAAATGTGAAGCATCCTTAACAATACGCTCAAAGAAAGGGGCATTATCCAAGGCATTAAATTCCTTCTTCTCTTCTTCTGAGAGCTGGTTCAATACCCATTTTTGTATTAAATTTTCCTTGTCCATGATTTTGACTCTTTGCCTATATAACAATCGTATCCTTAAATCTCCTGATTATTTTATCTTAAAATTTTCCAATTCTTTTTTTAATTGGTCAAAAGCCGAGTAAATACGGTACTCTACAACCTTTTTGGTAACCCCTAATAAATCGGCAATTTCTTGATGTTTTTTACCCTCTACCTTGTTTAACAGAAAAGCCGTTCGCTGTTCTTCAGACAATTTAGAAAGTACTTCTTGATACTTTTTCAGGTATTGTTCTTTTTCAAGAATAAACTCCGGATTCTCATTGGTGTATTGCTTAGGAGATTCATTTTTATATTTAAGCACTACCTTTTGGTGTTTTACCTCGTTAAGCATAAGATTATTGGCAGTAGTAAACAAAAAGCTCTTTGCCTTATCGGAAGTCACTTTGCTACAATTTTCCCAAAGTTTGGCAAAAGCATCTTGCGCTTTATCTGCCGGATTAAGATTTTCTCCATACCTGTAATAGAGAAAATCCTGAAGGTTTTTTATGTACTTATTATATATGTTTTCAAATAAAGTCTCATTACAAATATCTAAATGCAGGTCTTTTTTCAACAGGTATGCCTTTTTGTTCTATAAAAGTAGAAAAACTTTTCTCAAAAAATTTTCAGGAGTTTTAAACGTTAAGTTGTTTTAGTTGTGGTAATACTATTAAAAATAGACCAAAGATGAAAACTGTCAGTAGAATTTTAGTTGCCTTTGTACTTGTTTTGAGTTTATTACAAACCTCATGCAGAAAAGAGGAATTCGAATTTGTGGGTACTCCTCCAGAGGATGGGTTAAGTTCAAATTCTACCGTAGCTAACCTATTGATTAGAACGACCTTAAAAGATGGTTCTATTGATAATATTGTAGATGGCGCAAGTTGTTTTTCTGTTGCATTACCACTTACGGTTATTGCCAATGGCAACACGCTTACTATCACCGATGAAGATGGTTATGACGAAATAGAATTTATATTTGAAGAGCGTGATGATGACGATGATATCCTAGAAATAATTTTTCCTATTACCCTTATTTTCGCTGATTATACCGAAGAAGAAGTAAACAATCAGACAGATTTTGATGCTTTCGTAAGTAGTTGTGGTGGTGAAAACCAAGTCGATGATGATATTGAATGCATAGACCTTATCTACCCCGTTGCACTTACCACCTTTAATACCAATAGTGAGCGGTTCAATTCGTTTTCAATAGTAAACGACAAGGTTTTATTCAACTTTATTACCAACCTGGACAAAAACGATGTCGTCGACATAACATTTCCGTTGAACTTACTATTGAGTAATGGAGATGAACTACAAGTTTTTGATCTTCAAGAGTTGGAAAATAGTATTGCCGATGCATCTAATAATTGTGATGAAGATGATGATAACAATTTTGACGATGATGATTGTCAAGGTTGTAATGAAGATGAAATAAAAGAACTCTTCCTTTCATGTGATGATTGGATAGTAGATAGTTTAAGGCGTGATAATATGTTTTTACAAACACAGTATGAGGACTTATCTTTTCACTTTCAAGAGAATGATATTCTTGTGGTCACATCATCTACGGAAACTTTCACTGGAAATTGGTTCGTGACAGAAGCGGCCGATAATATTATTCAGATAGAAATTGTAGTTCCCGGGCTTGAGGACTTTAATGGTGTTTGGGATGTGAATGAGGTTGCCTTAGTCAATAGTCAAGGAAAAGTAAATTTACTTGCTGGCAATGATAGATTGCGTTTTGCAAACAATTGTTCCAATTAATAACCGAATTTCAGCCATAGTTTTAAAAAAACTATGGCTAGCTAAACACCATGCCTTCGAAATGGGTGTTCTTAGGTTCGATTTTAATCCTAACCTAACGCTAAGGGATATTACCATTACCCAGCTATATAGAAATTTTATTGCGGTAACAAAACGGCAAATCTAAATCTCTTTTAGATCCGTTTTACTTTCCATGTCACTTCATATGTTCTAGACTTTTTGCTTTTCATCGACATATTTGAAGGTCATCGAAAAAGTTGACGTTTCATCTAAACCCATCAGGAGATAGGTTAAATCAACTGTTTTATAGGTGTAAACTAACAACCTAAATTTCATGAAGACCATTGTCATTGATGACTGTAAAATGCAGAACCTGACCACAAGTACTTTGGTAAAGAATAATCGAAACTTAGACTTTTTAGGTTCTTATACAGATGCTAAAAAAGGTTTGGCCGCAGTTAATAAACTAAAACCAGATCTATTGATTTTAGATGTTGAAATGCCTGATTTAAATGGCTTCGATGTGCTTCAAAACCTAGAGCATGATTGCCAAGTGATAATGTACTCTACACAAAAACAATACGCTTTTAAAGCAACCCAATTTAATCAGGTCGAAGATTTTTTGACAAAACCTATTAATAAGACCGAACTTAATCACTCGGTATCAAAACTAGTAAGCAATTCTTTATTCAAAAGATATGAAGGAAATTTTGCTAGTTTATGTTTACAAAGAACAGATTTTGTTAGGGCTAGCTAACAATCAATCACAATAGTAAATTAATAAAAGAAAAATTAAACCGTTTTCTTTGAAAAAATCTTATCCAAACTATTTCTTGAAAGAGGTTTATCAAAATACCCATCTATAAGGGCATGTTCTTTTGCGATAGCACGATCTTTAGAATTTGAAAAGCCAGAAAGTATATAGATTTCTGGAAGTCTTTTTCCTTTAGCAAGGCTTTGAAGATTTTCTATAAACTCCCAACCATTCATATCGCCCATGATTAAATCTAAAAAAACAATGTCAGGAAGTTCTTTGTCTTCGGTAATTAGATAAGAGAGCTTTACCAAGGCTTCTTCGGCATTCGCGCAGGTAGAAATAGAAAAATCTCCACTATGTTGTTCAATAACATAACGTGTGGCGAATTGAGACACTAAATCATCATCAATAATACAGATATTACGTTGCATAAGTTCGTATTCGATAATCTGGGGGAGATATCTGTTAACCTACAAAGGTAAAATTATACTTGCTATTGCTAATTAAATACTCGTTTTAAGGTCGCAAAGTATCTTTATGATGTAAAAAACGCCTTTTTTAGGTCAAAAGTATAAACGTACTTAATGAGGTAGTCGATTTTTTAGCAGACCATAAACCAATGTGCCAAGTAATGCCCCAAAAATTACAAGAAGAATTGGCAAAAACCCAGCCCCTAACAAGGTATACATAGGCCCTGGGCAGGCACCAGCAAGCCCCCAACCGAGTCCAAACAGCACACCACCTATTGCATATCGAGCAAATGACATTTTCTTATCTACAATGCTAATTTTTTCACCGTAAACCGATTTTACGCCCTTTCGCTTTACCCATTGGGTAAAAACAATACCTAAAAGCAGTGCCGAACTTATGATACCATACATATGAAAGGCCTCAAACCTGAACATCTCATAGATTCTGAACCATGAAGCTGCTTCAGATTTGAACATTACGATTCCGAAAAATATACCTACCAATAAATAACTTAAACTCCGCATAATCTTAAAATATTAAGGGAAAAATAAAATGGACCATAAGCAATCCACCGGCAAAAAAACCAATAACCGCAATTAAAGATGGTAACTGCAGATTGCTCAAACCAGAGATAGCATGCCCTGAAGTGCATCCACCCGCATATCTGGCCCCGAAACCTACCAAGAATCCGCCAACCAGTAACAAGAGGATGGTCTTTGTACTAGAAAACACCCCTTCTCCAAACAAGAGTGCGGGCATGTAGGCACTGCCACCATCTGTAATTCCAAGTTCTTTTAAAGCTTCAATAGAATCTTGACTAATGGTCACCGCAGCATCGTTTGATAAAAAGTTTATGGCGATATAGCCTCCTAAAACTGCACCTATAGCTACAATTAGATTCCAACGTTGTGCTTTCCAATCAAACCTAAAAAAATCTGCAACTTTACCCGCACCACCTATGGCACATATTGTTCGCAGGTTTGAAGACATTCCGAAACGTTTACCCAAAAGAATCAAAATTGCCATTATCAGGGCAATTAAAGGCCCTGAAACGTACCATGGCCATGGCTGAAGTATTTTATCCATTCTTAAAATTTAAAAAGAAGCTATAGTTATTCCAAAACCCAATCATTATAGCCGCCGGAATAATCGAATATTTTCTTAAATCCCTTTTCTTTTAGTAATTGTGCAGCTCTATTACTTCTACCACCCATTTTGCAATACAGATAAACTGGCTGTTGTTTATCGAGCTCTTGTACTTGTATAAGAAAAGTATCGCGATTAATTATATTGAAGTTAACAGCATTGGCAATATGTCCAGCGTCATATTCTTCAGAAGTTCTAACATCGATAAGTTGTACTTTTTTACCAGTGATAGCCGTTTTAATCGCCGCTTTATCTACAATTACGATTTCTTGGCCTTCGTTGTTTTGACAAGCAATAAAAACTAATGCCAAGAAAAGAAAGGTGAATCTAGAGGTGTTCATTTGAGTTATTTTAATGTGGTCGGACAAACAAAATCTGTTACCGGAATACCAACCTTTTTTATGGAGGCCATTCCGCCAGCTACATCGATCAAATTATGAATGCCCCTACTTTTTAAGATAGAAGCGGCAATCATACTTCTATATCCTCCTGCGCAGTGCACATAAAAAGTTTCTTCTTCAGGAAATTCAGACAAATGATCGTTCAAAAAATCAAGTGGGGTTAAATTGGCAGCATCTACATGCTCAGCACTATACTCCGATTCTTTTCTCACATCAAAAACAGGAACATCGTTCTTAAGTTTTTCTTTGAAGCTTTCCGCAGAAATACTTTCGACGGTGTCAATCTCCTTACCTGCTTTTTTCCAAGATTCGATTCCTCCATTCAAGTACCCTAAAGTACCATCAAAACCAACTCTGGACAGTCTAGTAATGGCCTCTTCTTCCGAGCCTTTATCCGTCACTAAAAGCAGCGGTTGTTTTACATCTGCAATCAAGGCACCGACCCAGGGAGCAAAACCTCCTTTTAAACCTATAAAAATGGAACGTGGTATATGGCCTTTCGCAAAGTCATCTTGATGGCGCACGTCTAACACAATTGCCCCAGTTTCATTGGCAGCGGTTTCAAAAGCATCAGGTGACAATGCTGTAGCTCCTCGTTCGATAACTTCATGAATATCTTCGTACCCCTCTTTATTCATTTTTACATTAAGGGGAAAATATTGCGGCGGCGGTAAAAGACCATCCGTAACTTCCTTGACAAACTCTTCTTTGGTCATATTGGCCCGCAATGCATAATTCATTTGCTTTTGATTCCCTAAAGTATCCACGGTCTCTTTCATCATATTTTTACCACAGGCGGATCCAGCTCCATGGGCAGGATACACAATGACATCATCGGCAAGCGGCATAATTTTGCTACGCAAGCTATCGAAAAGCATACCGGCCAAATCTTCTTGCGTCATAGTCGCTGCTTTTTGAGCCAAATCGGGCCGACCTACGTCACCCAAAAACAAAGTATCCCCACTAAAAATAGCATGGTCTCTTCCGTTTTCATCTTTCAACAAATAGGTCGTGCTTTCCATGGTATGACCGGGCGTATGCAAGGTCTTAATGGTAATTTTACCTAGTTTGAATTCTTGATTATCTTCAGCAATTGTAGCCTCAAAAGAAGGATTTGCGTTTGGGCCATAAATAATAGGTGCTCCGGTTTCTTTGGATAAAGTAACATGGCCACTTACAAAATCTGCATGAAAGTGGGTTTCAAAAATATATTTGATCTTTGCATTGTCTCTTTTTGCACGCTCTAAATAGGGTTTTACCTCTCTTAGCGGGTCTATGATGGCAACTTCTCCTTCACTCTCGATATAATAGGCCCCTTGCGCCAAACATCCGGTATATATCTGTTCTATATTCATTTTTATCGCTTTCTAACAAATTTATTGAAAGTAAAACTTTCTTATTATGACTTATGTCAAATTAACTTCCATCATCGATACTGTAATGAAACTTTTTCTTGAATTTGTGATTTTCCAATTTTCTTTAAACTATCGGAGTAGGCCTCTGCCGTTCTTACGTAAATATTTTCTTTTCCTATAAACTCTACCAATCCGCTTTTATGAAGGATATCCCTTGTCGGGCCAATGGCCCCTGCAATTTTAAAGGTAATATCGTTCTCCCTAAGTTTTTCTACAATCTTCTTAAGCTGATTTACGGCAGTATTATCAATATAGTTTATGGGTTCGGCATTAAGGATAACATATTTTAGCGTTTCCCCCTTTTTTTCAACCTCATTTAAAAGTGCCCTTTTAAAATAGTACACATTGGCAAAAAACAGTTGTGCATCGAACCTGATCATTAAAATTTCATCATGCACCTCAACATCTTCAGGAAAGCGTTTTAAGTTTTTAAAATACTCCATTCCCTTTATCTTACCCAAGATGGCGATATGCGGTCTTGAGGTTCTGTTGACCAAGAGTAGTAATGAAAATAATACCCCAAAAATAATTCCCTGTGAAATGCCTATTAACAGCGTCGTCATAAAAGTTACTACAAAAAGGTAAAACTCATCTTTACCTTGACGCCATAGTTGTTTGGGATACTTCAAATCAATAAGACCGTAAACTGCCACCAAAATAATTGCACCTAAAACAGATTTCGGCAAATAGTAAAAGAAAGGGGTAAGAAATAATAAGGTAATACCAACTACAACTACACTGATTAAAGAGGCAATGCCTGTTTTCGCCCCTTCATCAACATTGACCGCTGTTCTTGACAAACCGGCATTGGTCGGAAACGATTGAAATAGAGACCCTACAATATTTGAAGTACCCAATGCTCGTAATTCTTGATTGGCATCAGTGTGGTATTCGTCACTTTTATCTTCAACGGCCTTTGCAATGGTCATTGCTTCGGCAAAAGCAATAAAAGCCAATGCCATGGCGGTCGGAAAAGCTTTTACGATTAAGTCCATATTAAATTGTGGCAATAAAAAGCCAGGTAAACCCTTGGGGATTTGACCTACAATATGAACATCGGTTTCGTTGACCATAAAAAAGTAAATGCCTATAATGGACAAGACCACCACAACCATTGCAGCCGGTAATTTTCGATGTAATTTTTTCAGTCCCAAAATCACCAAGATGGCTGCTATGCCAATTGCTAAATCATAAAAATTAGTCTCGGAAATCTGACCAATAATGGCTCGAATCGTTTTTAAGGTGTTGTTTGTATTAATTTCTAGGCCGAAGAAATGTTTTAATTGGCTAATACCAATAACCAATGCCGCCGCAGAAGTAAAACCGCCTACCACAGGCCTCGATAAAAAGTTAGATAAAAAACCCAAACGCATAAAGCCCATTACCAATTGAATCACCCCAACAAAAAATGCCAAGAAAATAGCCATACTGATGTAATCGTCAATATTGGCCAATTTCATTGCCGCCAAACTTGAAGCAACAATTAAGGAATCTAAGGCCACTGGGCCTACTGCTAATTTTCGACTAGAGCCCGTAAAAACATAAATCAGGTTTGGTATTAAAGCAGCATAAAGCCCATAAATTGGAGGTAATCCTGCAATTAAGGCATACGCCATTCCTTGCGGAATTAGCATAATACCAACAGTAATGCCAGCAGAAAAGTCTCCTGCCAAATAGGCCTTTTTATACTTTGGCAACCATTCTAATATTGGAAAAAAAAGCTTTAACATTACTACAAAGATACTATGCATTTATAGGATGATATGTATCCTAAGTCACAAAGGCTACAGTTTGATTATTTCAATCTGATTTCGATGCAGTTTTATTGTACCTAGACGTTCTAACTTTTTCAAAAGTCTAGATATGACAACTCTGGAACTATGAAGGTCAAAAGCAATATCTTGATGTGTACTTATGATTGTGTTTGATTTGGCAATTCGGCACTTTTCCTTTAAATAAGAAATTAATCGTTGGTCCATGTTCATAAAAGCAATACTATCTACTGTTGCCAATAATTCATTTAAACGGCTATGGTAGTTATCAAAAATAAACTTACGCCAAGATTTATATTTTCCTGTCCATTCCTCCATTTTACTAATAGGAACCATAATCAATTCAACATTGGTTTCGGCTATTGCTGTAATTTCGCTTTTTGTCGCCCCTAAGCAGCAAGTCATTGTTATACTGCAAGTATCACCTCTTTCTAAATAGTACAACAACAATTCATCCCCATTATCATCTTCTCTAAGTATTTTAATTGCTCCAGAAAGCAGCAGGGGTATTTTCTTAATAAAATCCCCTATATCAATTATTATTTCACCTTGCTCAAATTGAACTAATTTCCCCTCTTTAGCAATTTCATACATGAGATCAAGCTCCAAAATGTCCCCAAAAATCAATTTTAAATCATTCGCCATCCAACTAAATTATATATTTATCCTATTATACAGCTTAACAAAAAGTTACCAATGATAAATAAAATTGTAGAAGATCAATCAATTTTCTTTGCAGGCCAAAAGACCAAAGACGTTAATTTCCGTAAACAAGCATTACAAAAACTAAAAAAGGAAATTTTAAAGTTTGAAGACGTTATTTGCGATGCCTTGTATGAAGATTTTAAAAAACCTAAGTTCGAAAGTCTAGCAACGGAAACCCAGTTTGTACTTTCTGAGCTGCAATATGTGCTAAACAACATTGCTATTTGGAGCAAACCCCAGAGGACCTCATCGAATCTGGTAAATTTCCCTTCTACTAGCCATATATATTCAGAACCTTATGGCACTGTTTTGATTATTTCGCCTTGGAACTACCCTTTTCTGCTTTCCATGTCTCCTTTAATCGGTGCCATCGCTGCAGGAAACACAGCGGTAGTAAAACCTTCGGAACTCACCCCGAATACCTCAAAAGTTATAACCAAAATTATAGCCAATACTTTTCCCAAAGAATATGTTACCGTAGTTGAAGGTGGTGTAGCGGTTTCACAAGAGCTTTTAAAACAAAAATGGAATTATATCTTTTTTACCGGTAGTTCAAGAGTTGGTAAAATAGTTTATAAGAGCGCCGCAGAACATCTGACCCCTGTAACCTTAGAGCTAAGTGGTAAAAACCCATGCATTGTTGATAGCTCTGCAAAAGTGAAACTGGCCGCAAAAAGAATTGTCTGGGGCAAGTTTCTAAATGCCGGGCAAACTTGTATTGCTTCTGACTATGTTTTGGTACATAAAAAAGTTAAAGACAAGCTTATTTCGGCACTACAGCATAATATTTCAAAAGCCTTCGGAAAAGACATAGCACATTCAAAAGATTTTGCGAGAATTGCCACCGTTGAACATTACCAACGGCTAAAAGAAATGCTTGAAGGAGAAAATATACTTTTTGGAGGTGACAGTAATGATGAAGACCGTTTTATCGGTCCTACACTTATAGATTCACCAAGCGATAAAAGTAAGGTAATGGAAGATGAAATTTTTGGCCCTATTCTTCCCATAATATCCTATGAAACAGAGAGAGACATTGAAAAATATATCAGTAGCTATGGCAAGCCTTTAGGTTTGTATATTTTTTCGACAAACAAAACCTTCCAAAAGAAAATTATCAATAGATACAGTTTTGGTGGCGGGGTCATCAATGATACCGTAATGCAGATTACCAATAAGAGTATTCCCTTTGGTGGGGTTGGCAATTCTGGTATTGGTGGTTATCATGGCAAATACTCCTTTGACCTATTCTCACATAAAAAATCAATTTTGAAGCGTGGTAATTGGTTAGACGTGCCACTACGATATCCGCCATATAGCATTCCAATAAACTGGGTAAAAAAAATGAAGCATCTATTTTGATTATTTTAGAGGAGTGTTATTCTGTTGATTATTTAATCATCAACTTATGAAAATGGATTATACATGCAAAGAAGAAAGTTTTTAAAAAAGGGAAGTCTACTTACGCTTGCAACTGCCCTGGGCACTGAAATTGTTTTTGGAAAAAATATTCGTGAAGGATACCAGTTATTAGGATTACAAGACCCAGACCCTTTTAAATTGTTCCAAAAAGACCCCCAAATGGTCGTTTTGAACGATAAGCCCTGGAATATGGAAGCACAGGCACATTTATTGGATGATAGGGTAACACCCAATAGGTTCATGTTCATAAGAAACAATGGAAAAATACCCGCGAACATAGATGCAGCCAATTGGAAAATTACCTTTGATGGCGAATCTTTAGAAACTAAAAAAACCTATTCCCTCAAAGAGCTTAAATCAAAATTCAAACAATATACCTATCAACTCACACTGGAATGCGGCGGTAACGGAAGAAGTGAATTTAATCCGCCGGCAAAAGGCAATCAATGGACCGTGGGCGCTGTTTCTTGTGCCACCTGGACCGGAGTTCGTTTGAAGGATGTTTTAGAAGATGCAGGCTATAAAAAAGATGCTGTTTATATTGGTTACCATGCCGCGGATACCCACCTAAGTGGAGACCCAAGTAAAGAGCCAATATCAAGAGGTGTGCCCATGGCCAAAGCGCTACAAGACGAAACCTTACTTGCCTTTAAAATGAATGGAGGAGACATTCCGCTGGCGCATGGATACCCCTTACGGTTGATTGCCGGGGGCTGGCCCGCATCCGCATCCGGTAAATGGCTCAATGGCATCAGTATTCGCAACAAAATACATGATGGTACAAAGATGACAGGTTCTGCCTACCGTGTCCCCTGTGAAGCGGTCGCCCCTGGCGAAAAAGTAAAAGATGAAGACATGTGCATTATCGAATCAATGCCCGTGAAATCTTTAATTACCTATCCAAAATCTGGAGCTGTACTAAAAAATAAGAACAGCTTGACCATTAGAGGCCATGCTTGGGCCGGAGAGCTTCAAGTGAAGACCATGGAATATTCCATAGATTTTGGGAGTAGCTGGCAAACTTGCAGATTAGAAGTACCAAAGAACAGATTGGCATGGCAACATTTTAGTGCAACTATAAGCTTTCCAAAGAAAGGCTATTATGAGGTTTGGGCGAGAGCTACGGATAGCAACAACCTAAAACAACCGATGATTTTACCAGGTTGGAACCCCAAAGGATACTTAAACAACGCTTGCCATAGAATTGCCGTAAAAGTTAGCTAATGGATAGTTCAGAGAGACTTAAAAACAGTTTTAAACAAATTCGCCATTTAACAATAGTAATTGTGGTCTTTTTTATGGCAATGGCAGCCGTTCTTCTTTATATTATGGTAGACCCGAGTTTGTCTTCCTTTAAATCTAATAAAAACGAAATTACAGTTAGCGATTATGAAGTTGTATCGGAAATGGACGAGGCCGATTACGATAAAATAGAAAACGGTATTCATGTTCGTACAGGTTTTGTAGATAGTGATGGGCTCATGCTTGTGGTAAACAATTGCACCAATTGCCATTCCGCCAAATTGGTAACCCAAAATAGAATGTCTAAAGAGCGTTGGTTGGCCACAATTCGATGGATGCAAGAAACCCAAAATTTATGGGATTTAGGTAAAAACGAAGAAATTATTGTGAATTATTTGGCCACGAATTATGCCCCCTCCAAAAAAGGAAGACGCCAGAATTTAACTGATATCGAGTGGTATGAGTTGGAGGAATAGTTTTATTCTGGTACTGCTAATTTGTTGTCTTTCATGCAAGAAACAACATACTCCCGCTATTCCTGAAGACCCCCTAAACACTATTCTGACCCAACTTGAAAACTCATCGCTTATAGAAACTGAATTACTTAGCGAAACGCTAGACCTCACTGGTCTAAAAATAATTGATTTTAGAAGAAAAGAACATTATTCACAAGGTCATATTTCTGGTGCAATTCAACTATGGAGAGATGATATAGAAGATGCCTCATTTCCTTATAAAGGTATGATGGCAAAAAAAGAAGAAGTTGAAAAGCTATTTTCAAAACTAGGAATTAACAATACAGACATCCTTGTACTCTATGATGACAAGGGTTCATGTGATGCTGCCCGCCTTTGGTGGGTGCTCAAAAGTTACGGTTTTAATAATAGCAAGATATTAAATGGGGGTCTGCAAGCGTGGTTGGCTTTTGGCGGAACAACAACTCAGAAAGCCACTGTTCACCAAGAGACCGTTTTTACACTGCCCTCGGTAAGTTCTGAACTTTTGATTTTAAAAAATGAATTATACGAGCTTCTAGCAACTAACAGCCCTCCACTATTGATAGATACAAGAACTTATGACGAGTATACCGGAAAAAGACAAAAACTAGGGGCAGCTCGAGCAGGCAGAATTCCAAAAAGCGAATTTTTAGACTGGGCAGAGGCTATTGATTATGACAATACCATGAAGTTTAAACCCGTATCTGAACTTGAAAGTTTATATGCTGCATTCGGAATTGGTAAAAACGATACCATCGTTACCTATTGCCACACCGGTGTGCGTTCTGCGCATACCACATTTGTTCTTACCGAGTTGTTGGGTTACAAAAACGTCAAAAATTATGACGGCTCTTGGTCAGAATGGAGCTATTATAAAGACTTGTCTTTTGAAAAAGATAGTATTACCGTAACTTTACAATAGCTATGGAAAAATACGTTGACGCCTTTGTAAATGCATTTAACGGTACGGTAAGTTGGACCTGGAAGTCCATACTATTTGAAGTACCTTGGTATACCAATTATTTTTGGGGCCTAATCGTTATATCCCTTTTTGTATGGATTTTAGAGATTGTTTTCCCTTGGCGTAAAGAGCAATCCATTTTTAGAAAAGACTTTTGGTTAGATGGCTTTTACATGTTTTTCAATTTCTTTCTCTTTGCTATTGCCATAAGCGGTATCTATAAAATGCTTGGTGTATTATTCAATGATATTGGTATAACCGCCAAAAGTCTAGCGTTGATAGACCCGTCATCATGGCCCGTTTGGGTGCAATTATTGGTGTTTTTTATAGTATTGGATTTTGTACAATGGTTCACCCACATCTTGCTACATAAATTTCCATTTCTATGGCAATTTCATAAAGTACACCATAGCGTAAAAGAAATGGGCTTTGCTGCGCACCTTCGTTATCATTGGATGGAAAATATTCTATACAAACCTCTTAAAACTTTTGGCGTAATGTTACTTGGAGGGTTTGAGCCTGAACAGGCCTATATAGTACACTTTATAGCAATTACCATTGGCCACTTTAATCATTCTAATATAAAGATTACATGGGGGCCTTTAAAGTATCTGGTAAATAATCCGGTGATGCATTTGTACCATCACTCTTACGAACTTCCGAAAGGGAAATTCGGGGTGAATTTCGGGATTAGCCTCAGCCTTTGGGATTATCTGTTTAAAACAAACTATATTCCTGAAGACGGTGGCAAAATACGCTTAGGTTTTCCCGGTGACGAAGAACTACCAAAGAACTTTTTTGGTCAAGTAGTACACGGTTTCGTAAAGCAAAGAAAGAATACTCCATAATACCAAGTTATGCTGCTAAAATTTGAGCCCTATTTTAAGTACAATCCCTTTTTTGTGAAAATTTCCGTGTTTATTTTACTGTACCTCTTTTTTACAATACAGTTATGCGCACAAACCGATTCTGAATCTACTTTTTCAGATAAAACAACTTGGCAGCTGTTCAAATACGATATAGGCAATGTATTTAAAGGTGTTGGACACTCTTATACCAGACCTCTTCACTGGGAGGGCAAACAATGGGGTACTTTCGGTACTATTGTCGCTGGCACCGGATTGCTGTATGTTTTTGACGAGCAAACATCAGAATTTATAAGACGTCAACAACTAGGTATTCCAAGATTTATTAGAGATTATGGCACAAAATACGGCAGCCCCCAATACAACTATATGTTGACTGGTGGTGTTTACTTAACCGGCCTATTTACAAAAGACGAAAAGTTAAGACGAACGGGGGTACTCTTGATAGCTTCGGCATCTTCCGCAGGTTTATTACAGCAGGTAACAAAATCTGTTGTCGGTAGGGCACGACCTGTTAGCAATAAGGGTAAAGACACCTTTGACCCCTTTAATTCTAGTCGAAAGTTTCACTCTTTCCCTTCAGGCCATACCATACTTGCCTTTACCAATGCCTACGCCATCGCCAAACAGTTTAAAAGCCCTTGGCTTAAAGGTGGCATCTATGCTATTGGTCTTGTGCCCGGAGTTTCAAGACTTTGGGATGGAGAGCACTGGCTTTCAGATGTTGCTTTAGGCGTTGCAATAAGCATATTTACGGTAGAATCAATTGATAGATATCTTGACCGTAAGTATGATGAGAAGTACAATGATCAACAGCAAGAGAAAAAGATAAGTTGGAATCTAAATATTGGTCCGGGGCGGGTTGGCCTCGTCGGACGTTTTTAACTTTATTAAACTCATCATCGTATTTTAAAAACTAATGTTCGAAGACCTCATTGAACTTGATAAACAGCTTTTTATATATTTAAACGGAATGGGAGTCCCGTTTTGGGACAGTTTTTGGCTGTATCTATCAAAAACTTTAAGTTTTGTTACTATTCCCATTTTTCTATTTCTAATCTATTATCTGTACTTGAAATTAGGGTTTAAAAAAGCGGTTGTTGCAATTATTACCGTAGGTCTATTACTCTTATGTACAGACCAACTTTCGGTATTTATCAAACAAGGTACACAAAGACTTAGGCCATGCTATGATAATGAAATTCAAGAGCTCATGCGTATGGTAAGAAGTTATTGCGGTGGCAGATACAGCTACTTTTCGGCGCATGCAGCAAACTCTTTTGCACTTGCGAGTTTCTTCTCAATTCTGTACAAAAAGGAAACGAAAGTATTAGGTTTTGCACTATTGATTTGGGCAGCATTGGTAAGTTACAGCCGTATCTATATTGGGGTACATTTTCCCTTAGACGTCATTACCGGCATTGGTGTCGGTATTCTTTTTGGTTGGCTTTTTGCCAAGTTATGCGAATCGACCCTAGAAAAAATTTAATTTCTGCCTCCTTGCCTTGTTTTAGAATACTTATTGGAGGGAACATCTGGTGGCAAGACCAGCTTGTTTTCATCTTTTGCTGTTGTGGTAACAGAAGATTTGGTGCTTACGCAACCTGTCAATAAAATACAACAGCATAAAAGTGTTAAAAATTTCATTGTTATGATTTTACTTAAAATTACAAAAAATCACGAAAAAAATAACAATTATATATGCTTAGAGAAAGTAACGATAGCGAAAGGAACTTGAAAAACTACGTTTCCCCTTTTTAATCTTCATTTAATTTCTCGGCTACGCTATCATAGTGTTTTTGAGATAACACTTCCGTCCATTCTGTAGGTTTGCCTCCACCATATATTGCCAAATAAGTAACATCATTTTTCTTTGATGAGGAATGCCAATGTTCGGTATCTTTCTCACACTTAATTACATCACCCTCGCGTATTAATTTGGGGGCTTTGCCCCTTTCTTGATAATAGCCTATACCTTCAACCACAATTAATATTTGTGGTGTGTCATGTTTATGCCAATTTAAAGTAGAATTGGCTTTAAAAGTTGCTTTGGTGATGTTATAATCTAAAGTTTCATCTGCACTAAATAGACGGTTTAGCCAAGCTTCACCCATATAGTGCGTATTGGGTGCTTTTGTGCCTGCTTCTTTATAAGAAATGATTTTGTACTCCGCACTCTGGGTTAGACCGACAAAGGGTAAGATTACAATAATTAAAAATGTGATTCTTTTCATCTCTAAGATTTTTGAAGGTTAAAGTATGAAAAAGCCTGCAATAGGTTCATAATAAGTTTTAACACTCATTATAACTTTGACAAACTCAGCACGACGCTTGGGCTCCCTTCAACTGCGCTCGGGATAAACTTCTCGCCCAGAAATCCCTGAATGCAAAAAACCCTGCCATTTCTGGCAAGGTTTTTTAATTTGCTCCTCCTCTTGGGCTCGAACCAAGGACCCTCTGATTAACAGCGTCACCGAATGGGGTTCAAGCAAATCTTAAAAATCGCATATTTTATTGAATATCAGTTATTTAATAAAATTTGTTGTCAAACCAAATCAATTGAAACCAACTTTCTGCGTGCAAATTGCGTGCAAATTTTTTTATAACTTATGTTCATGAACACGAGTATAAAACTAAGTTTGGACACCCGTAGAATGACCCAAAATGGATGTTTTCCCATTATTTTGAGACTAACCCATTTTAGAAAAACCACTTCGATAAAAACGGGCCATTATGTGCCAGAGGAATTTTGGGATAATCACAGATGCAAAGTAAAAAGAAATTTTCCAGATGTTAATTCGGTTCACTTGATGAATACCCTTTTATTAAAAAAACAACTCAAAGCACAAGAAGTAATCAATAGACTGGCCGATAATGACCAATTGGACAGACTTACCGCAAAAGATATTGCTGATAAAATAGTTAACCGAAAGCGATTCAATTCCTTCTATGAGTTCGGTCTTCAAAAGGCTGAAGAGCTTATAAGAGAAAAAAGGATTGGCACCGCCAGAAACTATTCCGGAATAATAGGAAGACTAAAGGTGTTTACCAACAACCGAGATTTAAAATTCAATGAACTCAATCTTGAATTTCTAAAACGGTTTGAAAGGCACCATTTATCAAAACCAGGCAATACCGTCAATGGAATTGCATCTTACATGAGAACGATAAAGGCAATTTACAACAAGGGCATCAAGGAAGGCGCGGTGGATGAAGCTCTATACCCTTTTAGATACTATACCATCAAAACTAAGCCAACTGAAAAAAGAGCCATTAAGATTGAAAGTATCAAGAAAATACTTGAAATGAAAACCGAGATAGGTTCCAATCATTTTCATTATCGCAATTACTTTATTCTATCCTATCTTATGTTGGGCATGTCCTTTATTGATATGGCATTTCTAAAAAGAGATAATATCATTGATGGTCGTGTTAAATTCCAAAGAAGGAAAACAGGAAAACGCTATGATATAATCATAACAAATCAGATTAAACCAATCATTGATTACTATCTGGAACATCCTAATCCATCTGGTTTTTTATTACCCATAATTTATAGAGACACAATAGAGTTACAGTACAAAGATGCTCAATGGGAACTAAGAAGATATAATGTTGGGCTAAAAGAAATAGCTAAAAAGTGTGGTATTGAAGAACGTTTGACCTCCTACGTATCCAGACATAGTTTCGCAACCCATGCTATGTTCAAAAAAGTTCCTTTGGAGGCAATTTCTGCTATGATGGGTCACAATAAACTAAGTACAACCCAAATCTACTTAAAATCATTGCCGAGTGAAGTCCTTGATACCTATCAAGAAGAACTAAATATTCTTTGAAAACACTTAACGTGCAAAAATTAAGAGCTTCTTTAAATTATTATCTACAAAATTAAAAAATCTTTAAAAAGCTAAAATTAGCTTTCTAATTTGGAAATTAATATTTCAACTTGTTGTCTTTTGAACTGCTGATTCAGCAACTTCATTTGCTTAAATAATTCTAAAGCATTTTCCGTATCATCTTTTTTAAGATTATATAAGCCTAAATACCAATATGCTTCCTCTTTATAATCTGTCTTTGTTTCCGCTTTGATAAGGTCTTTAAAAATTTTAGCGGCCTTTTCTCCATCTTCTAATTCCAAATAATTCATAGCTAAATAAAAAGAAACGTCATTGTCTTTATTATCCTCTAAATAGGAAATAAAAAGTGGCAAAGACTTTACAAAATTCGTATCATCATAATAATAAAATGCTTGCTCTAAAATAAGGTTGCTCATCTGTGCTCCTCTAGTTGAAGGTTTAAGAAGATTAGGGTAGGACTCATAATAATCATTATACAAATCAGTGTCTTCAGATAGAGTAAACCATGTAATAGTGCCAACCATTAAAATAAAAATTGCTGCTGTCATCCATGAACGCAATTTAATTCTGGCCTTTTTATTAGAGTTATTAATGCTTGCTAATTTCTCTTTTAATTGCGCTCTTTCCTCTAGATATGAAGCTTCAAAAATTTCTTTATATCCTTTAAATTTAAGTGCTAAGGCTTTATCCACTTTTAACCGTTTCTCAAATTCAATCTTCTCAACTGAGGAGAGTTCATCTAAGATATAATCCCTGAATTTTTGATGTTGTTTCTCATCTTCCATGAATGGAATTCTTTAATTGTTTTAAGCATCTTGAACGATAACTCTTCACAGTATTTTCATCTTTATAAGAAGTTAGCATTACAATTTCTTTATTAGTGAGTCCTCTGTAATAGTACATTTTTATAAGCTCTTTACACTTATTTCCTAAAAGTTTAAAAGATTTAATAAGCATTTTTTGCTCAGTGCTTAAACCATTATCATCAATTTCATAATGTGTTTCAATAACATCTTCTTTTTCATCAACCAAAACGGGGCCATTAAACTTTTGCGCTAACTTATTTTTTCCAATTGCAAAAAGATAAGTCTTTACTGTACTTTTTTTTAGTTCAGTCTTTTTCAAAACAAAACTTTGAAAGAGAGCTATTATACTATCTTGAAATAGGTCTTCTATATCAATACTAGCATTTGCTCTAGATTTAAAAAAAACAATGAAAGAATCCTTATGTGTTAAATAAAGTTCCTCTAATGTTTTTTTATCACCAGCTCTTAGTCTCTGTTGTAATGCCTCTTCTTTGTTCATTAGTAATGTAAATACTGCCAAGGTTAACAGCTTTTCAAAAAAATTTGCCCTTTTGTTAACCTTTTGATTCTTTTTTTAACCAATTAACGAATTTAACACCAAACAAAATGAATCGTTCACTAAAATTATTGGTATTTCTTATCCTTCTTAGCGGATTTCAATCAGTAAATGCACAGTTTTTTAAAAAACTAAAAGATAGAGCTAAAGAAGCGGCTGAAAGAACAGTAGAAATAAAAGTAGAAGAAAAAGCAGAGCAAAAAACAGATCAAGCCATAGACAGTATTTTTTCAATAGGTAATGGAAAAAAAAGGAACAAAAAAAGAAGTCCTAAAAAAGAAAACCAAAGGAGTAAAGATGAGAAAGAAGTAAGTGAAACGTATGGTAATGCAATCATATCAGGTCCAAATCATGGGCCTACTGAGATTACTGATATTGCAAAACCAAAAATCACATTGGATAATAGCAATAATACTACAAGAATTTCAGCATGGTGGGTTACTCATGGCACTGATGCTTATGATATGTTTGATTTGAGTATACATAAAGAGATTAATTTTGATAGTGACTTACCTATTTCTTTGAACCTTCCGGATGATGCTAGTTTATTACTGTATTATGATGGACTTTTAGGAGCTTATTTAGGGTCGGATAGTATGCGTGAAGAAGACCCAGAATTTGAATTGGTGTATAACGCGCCAGAACTTACGGGCACTGTTATCCTTTCTTCCTATAACGAGAATATCATTGAATTTACCTTTGATACAGATGGATTCAGTGGCTCTGTTCTTGTTAATGATCCTGAATTAATAATAGTTGAAAAAGTCAAACAAAAGACTACAAAGGTTGTTGAGAATGAGCCTGCTTTTACCTTAAAACCAGGAAAACCTGGTTTCTATCAGTTCAATTATGAGATAGAAACCCTTGTAATAAGTTCTGACGGTGAGAGCTATCCTATTTCATATGTCTTAAATAAAGAGGCAGACTATTTTGGAATGAAAGCAGATATGAGCGCTTATGGAGATGGTGATGTGGAGGGCAGTTCTGTAATTGTGATGCAAAATGGTGAAACAAGGATATTTGTAGACACTCCAATGATGAAAATGCAAATGTCACAGAATATGGGAGGCCAACAGGGGCAAGAAATGCCCGAAATGGGGAATTATAATTACAGCAAACCCATTAAAACAGGAAATACCAAGACTATACTAAACTATACTTGCTACGAATATATAGTAGAACAAGATGGAGGTAAAGTTAGTTTTTGGGCAGCACCGGATGTAGTTATTCCCAATTGGATGTTTGGTAGTAAAGATGCTGTAGAACAAACCGGAGTACTTGGCTTTGTGTTGGAATTTACAGCTACTGATAAACAAGGGACGACTACAAGTAAGGTAACGGGCATAAATGACAATTACAAATTAGAAATTAACGCAAGTGACTACAAAAAAATGTTTTAATACTATGAAAACTAAAGCTATATCAACCAATATTAATTTTATGGTTTTGAGTTTAATTACGCTACTGGTAATGAGCTCATGTATAGGTGATAAAAAGCCTATAAATACAGATGACATCGGCGATACATCTTTTATAAACAAATTTTTTAAAGGCAATAATATAAATTATGTAAAGGGGATGAGTGCTTGTGATAATGTTAGTGCAAGTGCAATTGCAGGTTTATATAATGTTGGAGCGGATTTTATAGTGATAGAAGATCCTACAAAATCTGATCGCTATAAAGACCCAGAGCCAGCATGTATGTTTTTTATAAAATCTGGAGCCTCTGATTTTGAATGGCTACGTGGTTCCATAGCAGTTAATCGTGAAATTGATAAAGACGAGGTCATGGGTGATGTTGCAGAAGCTGTAGGCGCAGGTAAAAACTGGGAAGAAGCCTGGAGCTTAAAAAAATCCATATCTAAGTCTGCAGAATGGATTCCTAATATGGGAAAAGCAGCATTATGGAATGCTAGAAAGAAAACTTTAGAAATAAAGTTTGATGGCTACAACTTGTTGATCAATCCTCCAAAAAATATACTTAATAAAGAAGAGACAGCCAAGAATAGGGATTACAAAGAAATTGCCATAGAAATGGCCAAATCTTGTGGCTTTATAAACTAGAAAAATGAAAAGAACAAACCTTTTTTTGATAGCCTTGTTGGCTATAATCATGATATCATGCACAGGTAATAAAAAAGATACTCAAAATAAGACTTCTACCAAGGTCGAAACAGAAATCTCAACATCTTTTAAAACCGATTTAGATGCCGAAAAGATTACCAAGAAACTTTGTCAGGAGTTTCCTGAAAGTCTTATCATGCAGCATAACCCTAGTTTTCTTAGAATAGAAAATGAGCCTATAGAACTAATTCCAGGTCAACTTAGTTACTGTAAAATAAAACTCTTTTATGGTAAAAAAGAGTATGAATTTTATGAAGGGCAGGTAGGTGCTACGGCACCAAAAACTAAAGACCCGCTTTGGCAATATAATCCAGAAAGAAGCCCCTCTATCTATTTTAAAGTAGATGGCTTTGGCGAGAAAGCTGTTTTTATTGGTACTACCAATCAACTTCTTATTCTAAAGGAAGGTATTTTATACAATATTGCACCACCCAGTAGAGGAAAAACTACAGATACGGGTAAAGAGAACAAAGAAATTGCCATAGAAATGGCAAAACACTATAAAATTTAATCAAATAACAATTCTAATAACTTAATCATGAGAATATCAATTTTAATAATTGCCCTTATTTCTAGTTTTTCTGTAACTGCACAATCTGTAAGTGGTAAGCTTACCCTAAATGAGAAATCAAAAACTGAACTGAAGTTAGAAACGAATTCTGCAGTTCAACTGTTTAAAGAATTTAAAACAGGCAAATATCAATTGAAATTCAGTTTTGATGGTAAAGAGTTACCAAACAATATATATAAAGAAAAAATTATCTTTTTTGAATTTATCACTTCGATAAAAAAGGACGGTAAATTGGTTAAAAATGTAATACGAAAACAACCAATTCCATATTTTCCTGGTGAAATGTTTCTTCCAGCAGAAGCTTTCGATTTTATAGGTGTTTTAGCAGGTGCGGATGAAGAGGCATCAGCTACCGTAGTTCCAGCCCTAAATGAACTTTTGGGCACCATGCCAAAAGGTAATTATACTGTAGAGTTATCTGTTAAACCCCTTGGTGTCAAAGGTGAAATTAAACCTGTTGAGTTTAGTTTTTTACTAAGAAAAAGACCAGGAAGAACTAAACTTTAAAATAATGAGAACTATCGTAAACATAGCAGTTCTTCTTTTGTGCGCAAAAGCATCAATCTATGCACAACAAAATGTAAGCTATAACGGAAAAACATTTAAGCCAGCAGAGGTTATAGAAACCCAGATTGGTAATACCGGAGAGACATTTAGCTTGTACATTTCAGAAATAGATATGAGCCCAAATGGGGCTTGGGCTAAACGGTTAAATGCACTAAGGCGTCTAGGAAAAGAACCTCATCCTGATGAAAGACCAAGACCATTGTCGTTAAACCTTTCCGTAGATTTTAAAAGAGCTTTTAAGTTTCCTATTACTCCAAAAGATAGTGTTTACGTGAGCTTTTCATCTATAAAAGAAGGTATTGAAGAAGAGAGTTTCAACAAAGTTGAAATGAATAAAATGAATGTGTCTATGGCAAATACCGATATAAGTGGACTAAAAGACCAAAAAGTAGCTATAGAGCAAGAGGCACAAAGAATTTCAAAATTAATGCAAGAAGGAAAGTTATCTCCAGATGAGGCTATGAAACAAATTGAAGCACTTACACAACCGATGATTGATAAGTTGGATAGTAGCGCTATGATGAACCAAGAAACCTCTGAGTATAAAAATAATAAACCTACATATAGTTTATTATTTGGGGACTCACCCAGTAATGCTCAAAGCACACCATATGAAGGCACGCTACATATTGTCGAATTTAATTCAAAACGACTGGTTGCGTATTTTACTGGTGTACATTATGTAGAATGTACAGATGTTTCCAGAGCAAACGACGTTTCCAAGCCTTGCGAAAAAGTGGAAACTGGCTTATATCCAGAGCATAAAGTATTAAGAATAGAAAATACAAGCATAAAAATAAATACGGTTTTTACAGATTTTTTGGATAATAGAAATTAACACAAAATATAATTATGAAAATATTTAAATATATAATAATTGTAGTCTTGCTAACGATTACAGTTAACCAAAATGTAAATGCACAAACATTTGTAAAAGTTGGTGGGCAAGCTACTGATATTGCCATGAGCGCCAAAGATGGTAGTGTTTATGTGGTTAATGCTCAAAAGAATATAAAAAAATACAACACTAGAACTAAAAAATTCTTGCCTTTTGGCGCTCAACTTAAAAATGCAAAATCGGTATCTGTAACCAAAGATGGGGTTGTTTACATGGTAAATACATCTGGAGAAGTATCTCTAGATGTTAATGGAAGGTGGATTAAAGTTCCAGGAATAAAAACAGATGAGGTTATCTGTGGTAAAAATGGAACTATAGCTGCAATTGATGATAGGAACAAAATGAGGTTCTTGAAAAGTGGGAAATGGAATCTAGCACCAAATCCTAATTATAATAGAACTATTTCAGACTTTAACCAAGTTAATATAATTACCTCCAAAGAACAGTATGCGCGTGATTCAGGCGGAAAATTTAAGCAATGGAAACAGGGAAGATGGAGAGATTTAAATGGCCAGCCCAACCAAATTGCCTTGGACCAGAAAGCAGAAAAGATTTATGCTGTTGGCCGTAATAAAGGTATCTATAAATGGTTAAAGCAAACACAAAAATGGGTATTGCTCCCTGGCACTCGAAAAGATTTTGTGGCCATGGCAGTACATGATGGTAAAATATGGGCAGTATCTACAAACAAAACAATTTACTATTACGATACTCGGGAAACAAATACAGGCTCTAATGAAGAAAATTATGCAGGAACATACAGAGTTACCGTAACCAAACTATTATCAGTAGATGAAGAAAGATATTACGGAACTATTGGAGCGTATTTAGATGCATCTATTAAATCTGGCAAGGTGCCAATTAAACCTTTAAATAATCTGCCAAATAGATTGTATGATATACCACGTTCTTCATCATTAAAAGCTAAAAGGAAAAAAGTGACGGTTCCTAAATTTATAAATTCAAGAACCTCTAGAAATGTAGTTTACAATTATTTTGTTGATATTAATAAGATAAGAGAATTTAGACTTTTAGGAGAAGCTGCAAATAATAAAGCTGATTTTAGTTTGCAATTTAACATGAAATCTTGGGGTGTTACAGGAGGTGGCTTGTTTGGCGATAAAGGTGGATACCATAGTCAAAAAATAAATATTAAAAACTTAGAACTTAATAAAGAGTATTTCTTTATGAATAGTTCTCCAGAAATATGTATTGGTTTCAAAATTGAGAAAACGAATTAATGAAGTTTTCTCAAATTATATTAGTTGGGCTAATTTTTATAATTTTTTGCTTAGGATGTAAAGAACAAAAAGCAACTAAAGTAGTGACGGTAGAACAAACCTCTTCTACTGTAAACTCAATTCAAAAAAATAAAATTGAAGAACAGAATATTGTTCAACCTGACAGTATAAACACATACCGCAACCAAAACTGGAATCCTGATAAAGGACAATACTATTTCTCTGAAGAATTTACTTTTAGGTATAGTAATGCTTGGGAAGATACCCAAGGTATAAGCTCTGGAAATTTTGGTTTTTACCTAGACCCTGAAACAGGCACTGTTCTTTTAGAAAAAAACATCACCCATTTTTTTGATGAAATGACCAACTACATCATCATAAAACCCAATGGAAATTACATTCTTGGTTATGACGATGAATTTGGAAAACTTAGAACAATTCAAAAAAATGTTTTTAAAACTGATGGTGTGTCCGAAAATCTTAAAAACGTTCAAGAAGATTTTGAACGTTTTTTTAAATCAAAACAAGAGACTGCAGAATTTGGTACCAATCAGTATTATGCGAAAGCTTTAATAGCAGAAAAGTATGAACGAACCTATGTAAAATCTCCAGATAAAGTTCAAGTTTATATAGCACCAATTAATATACCAACCACTGCATTATACTTGGTAGAAACAGTTTTTGAAGAATTAGATATGCCCGTAAAATGGGATTACGGTTATTCTTTACCTAACAATCACCTTGTTGTAAAAGAAATATTTAAAACTAAAGAAGGTACTAGCGTAGGTTTTGAGTTAAAAAGTATAATGGCCACGGAATACCATATTCAACTACCAGACTAATGGATAAGACTACTTTTTCTAAGAATAGGCGTGATTTTTTTGTTAAACTAATTTTAGGCGGTATTGCAACTGGAATGCCCCTAAGTTTTTTAAGCTGTGGAGAAGAAAAACCTCTTTTTAAAGGTACTGGGCTAGTCCCTTTTAAAATTTGGGAAGAGCTTTTAATGGCTCTTAAAGAGAGTCCAGATTTTCATCCAGCACAAATAGAAAAGCTAATAGCCACCAAAAACCCTGAAGCCATGTTTAATTATTTGCGCGACAGTATTGTTTTAGTGCCAGCTTCTGAAGACTTATCCAGAGAAGGAAAAAATCTTCATAGAGGTTTAGAAAGTATAACAAGAACAGGAGTGGCATCTGCAAGAGAAAAATCAGAACTCTTGGCAAAAATGTACCAACAAGCCGGTTTTGAGGCTGAAGTTGTATGGGAAGAAACAGATTTTACCGAAACTACTATTCTAGGTTGCTATCTAAGAACGTATAAAAATGAATTTAACCCTCCTATTAGTGATAAACAATTTAAACAATGGAAGAAAGAGCTACAATTAGAAGATTCGGAAGTTTCCCTAAATGAGGATATTGATAGCCAAGCTCAAAAACTTACAGAGAACCTATTTTCAAAGTTTAGTATTAATGAAGAGTTAATCGCTAAAACAAAAATTAAATGGGCAAATAAGCAAACACCTTCAGTTAGATTTAAGATAAATGGAGAAGAAAAATTTGCACATCTAATAGACCCAGAAGTACCCTTTGGAAGACTACGTTCTTCAAACAGTCCTGTTTTAATTGCACCTAAAGCCAGGGAAAATAAGACAATACTAAAATTAGAACTATACGGGTATCACTCTAGAGATGTTAAGCAAAAAATAGATTTTCTTAGTGGGGAGTGGAATATTAAAGATGTATTAGGCAAACAACTAAATATTTCATTCTTAAAAAATTTAGAAATTGGAGAACTTTCTTTAAAAAGTCTGAACCAAGTGCAATTTTTCACCCCTTCTTTCTCATTACAAGGTGTAGATGCTGAACTTTCGGTACTAGAAGAAAATTCTTATTTAGGCGAACCCATAACCCAAGAAGGTGAAACAATTAAATTAGATGATGAAAATGGAAAAAGTATATTAACCCAGTTAGCGTATGAAAAAAATATAACTACTGATGTTGTTACATCAATGTCCTGCAAAGCAAAAACAGGTAGCTTCCCTAGGGTGAAATTGGCTGTAACCCCAAAAGACAGTAGTGGTAAAATGGTTGAAGGGCTATTACCTAAATCTTTTTTAATCAAAGAAGACGAAAACCTTATTCCTGCTAGATTAATAAGCAATAAACAGAGTCCCAAAATCTTAATTTTGTCGGATGGTTCTTTAAGTATGCCTGCTGCTTACCGCGGAGAAGGAATGGAAACGTTTAATAAGATGCTGGAAAGTACCATAAAAGCTAAATATCCATCAGCAATCATAGAATTTTGGATAACGCCAAGTGCACTTTACTCTTCACTTTTGAAAGCCTCACAAGCATCTGCAGATTTAATTCTTTATGCAACTGATGGCCATAATGACGATAAACTAAATGATGAAGATGCAGACTTATATGCCCAAGGACCACCTGCCTTTATTTTAGATGTTAATGAAGAACCATGGGAATCATTTGAAATAATGGCAAAGTTAACAGGTGGTAAAGTACTACCTGCCAAAGACCAAGAGTTGGTGCTCAAAGAAGTGTTTAATTTTATGGATGCTATGGAAATACCTCCATATATCTTGGAGTATAATAGTAGAAGTAGGGCAAAACATAAGGTTGAAGTTCAACTTTTTGAAACTCAAATTAAAGCTGAAGACACCTACAATTTCCCAGACAAAAACAAAAATGAAGCAGGTTTAATAGCCCTGCACTTAAAGATGTCTATTGGTCGAGATGTTGTTACAAAAAGCCTTGCAGGTTTTAATGTAAGAGAATATGAGTCTCTCATATATCGAAAAGTAAAAGATGTAAATTATAGAAAGTACAAAAATGAGGTTAGAGGATTTCTACATGGCGGAGCACAACTTTATATAGAAACTGATGGACCAACCTTTGCAGTTGCCATGTCTGATGTTTTAAAGGCACAGCTGACTAATAGGAAATGGGGAGAGGCATTTTTAGAAGAAAAATTAGAGGAGGCTAAAACTCATTTTGAAAAAGGCACAACAAAACTATCTGGCACTATACTTTCTCTTTTAACGCAGCCTAAAGATATGGTAACCAAAAGAAGTCTTACCCACGTTAAAGGATATCGTTTGGCATTGGCAAAAACCATTTGGCCTATTGAGGAACAGTTTGGGAGCAATAGTTTTGACTTTTTTCAAACTTCAAAATATACCACTATTGGAGGTTCGCCTTTGGTTAATTTTAAAAATAATGCTAAAATAACCGCGCAACTTGCCGTTAGGGAAAGTCAACTTTTTGAAGAGAGTACGCTATCTTTATTAGCTAAGCTTAAACTTACCTCAAACCAGTTTTTAAAATTAGAAACTGAATCTGATTCGTATAAACGAATATGGGATTTGGTCTATAAAAAAGGACTGCGTTATAAAATCTTAGATAATAAAGATTATACCGTTTTTAATGAAAGTTTAGAATCTCTAGCTTTTTGGAAGATAGACGGAAAGACTGGAGAACTTTATGGTATGCTGCCAGATGGGTCTGGTGGTGGTAATACACCAATTCCTATTGATCCTAGCCTAGAAGATGGGGTTTCTATACTTTTAAATATCGTGGCAATTTTAGAGAAAGTAGTACTTATAGCATCTGCTGGTCGGGTTGCCATGTTAGCTAATCCTGCTGCCGGAGTATCTCTGGCAATAATAGCAAAATATGGTGTTACGTTAGCAAAACTATATGGTATTGTAACACAGACCATTGTAGTTATGGATGCAACAGGTATGGATGATAGGATTAAGAAAGAACTTCAAGTATTGGCCTGCGAGGTTTATAGAGAAATAGTTTTTGGAATGTTTGGTAATGCAGGGGCCGTATTTGCTGGTTTAGAAAGCCTAATTATGATGCTTTCACCAAATACTAAAAACCCATTTAGTTGTACTTAATAAGGTTAAGCAACCCGCTTCCTTTTTAGAAAAAAGAAAAATACAGCTATGAGAAGAACGACAGCAATTAATGGCCACCATTTCAAATATTCATTTTTAGGGTTAAGAATAATAGGTGCATCATTTCCGTAAAGTACAAAACCCGCCCAATAATAGGGAGCTCTTAATTTGGGATTACTAGTTCTCTCTAAGTAATCAAGTTTTGCTTGTTGCAAGGCCTCCGATTTTCCCAAACCTTTTTTGAGGTTTTTATAGAAAGCTTCCATTACTTTTTGAGTAGTTAAATCTGGTACCTCCCATAAGCTGGCAACAGTAGCGGGTGCACCTGCATTAGAAAATGCTCTTTGTAAAGAAGCAATGCCTCCGGTATTATTTTCTTTTCCAATTCCAGTATTGCAGGCACTAAGAACTACCATTTGTGCATTAAAACTAAGAGCATTTAATTCTTCTAAATACAAATTATTGTCAAGTTTGGTGTCATCGCCGAACAAAAGGTGGCTAAGTGCTGGCTCTTTATTATTCACAACCGCATGCATAGCTAAATGCAAAACCGCAGCTTCTGGAGCCGTTTTTAAAAATGTTTCTTTAGGTAAATCTGCCATCGTAAAAATAGTAGAAGGGAACATCTTAGCGATATTCTGGGCTTCTTCTTTGGCACCTTCTAAATAATAAGGCTCACTTCTGGTTTTTAATTTTTTATCAGTTTTTGGATAAGTAGGTGCATAAATCGCAACCATTTCTGAACTTTTATTATTATGATTTAAATTATTCAATAAGAGCAGATTAGAAGTGTAACGAACTTTCTTTTTCTTGATAAGATAGTCTTCTTCGGTTTGTAAAAGCTCAAATGGTAATTTTGCTAAGGCTCCCTCGGGATTTATGATATAGATATCTTTATTTAAGTCACTTTTTGGTAACAAATGTTCCCTTAATTTATTTGCTTTATTTGCTTCGTAAGTTCCACTAACTATTGAAGTATTAAATTCTTTAAGTAGCTTTTTTTCTTCCTCTTCCCAAGATTTAAGTTGCCAAAAAAACTGTTCATTTGTAATTTGAAATATTGCTAATTTATTTCCTAAAAAAAGATACTTAATTACAACTTCAGATGGTTTTAGATTCTCCTGAAGATTTTTAATAGAAAACTCCGTAGTATTTAAAAATTTTTTATCTGGAAATTGCCGGCCAGTAAACCTTTTGTGTTTGTCTATAAGCTCTTGTAAAGAATCTATCTTGGTAACGGTATCTTCAATTTTTGCATTAACTAACTGCATTCTTAGTTTAAGATTTCTTTGGTTTAGGGAGTCTAATTTTGTATTTTTTTTAGGTAAAGAACGGGTAGTCTCTATAGTATTAAAGACCAATTCTAGACGGGCAATTATACTCCTAATATCAATATCTTTACCAAATCCTTTTTTCTTTAATATCAATAATTCGCGAAGTATAGAACGGACTTCCGTATTTTGAATTGATGATACTATTGAGGAATTATAACTGTTCTCAAATTGCCTAAATGCTGCATAGTAAAGGTTTGCTAAAATTTCTAAGGATTCCGCATCTTCGTTAAAATATTCATCTATTTTTTCACCTATACGAAGTAACAAGGCAGTTTCATTATACTTGGTTGTTGGTTTATAGTTTTTATAATCTTGGGTTAAATTTATATTTAATGGATTACAACTTTTTACGGCATTATAAAAGCTAGCTAAAGCAATTTTCTTTTCATTTAACTTTGCATTTATCAATCCTTTTTGTGCATAAAAAAAAGGAATTCGAGCATCTTTTTTTGGAATAGAATCTAGTAAATGATTTATTAATGCATTGGCCTCTTTTAAAGAATTAGAATAGTTTAGGGCTTTGGATTTAGTGTATGCAAATTGAAAATAGTCGCCTCGGTATCCCTTATTTTTTATTAGATACAAAGCTTTATCCAGTAAACGAGATCCTAGTTCAAGTCTTTTATTGTTAAATGAAACATTTTTTTCTTCACTTCTAATTAACCAATTGGCAACATGGCTTAAAGATGTAGTATAGTAGATTGTTGTTTTTTTAGATACTTTATCCAAGCGCTCTAATTGTTTTAAAGTGTTTAAGACAGCAGTACTATCAATAGCGTCGGGTTTTTGTTGTAAGAGTATGTATATTTTATCGTAAAGGAAAGCATCTCTGGCATCTTTTATCGGAAGAAAAGGGGAGTCTCTTAAACTATAATCTTGATTATCCTTAAATTTTTTTTCGCCTAATCTAAAGTAACGCATAGCGCTTTTAATATCACCGTTGAAGGCTCGAACTCTAGCTAATGCACTATAATTCGCTATTGAATATTGTATATTAAGTTTACTTGTTTCAGATAAAAAATCTGCTGCCTTTTTATAATTTAACTCGTAATCTAGTAGCTGAAGATCACCTTCAATATTTCCTTTTTTATAAAATAAGACTCCTTTTAATTCTTTATTTTCTTTTACCTTCTCTGCATAGCTAAGCGCCTTTTTACAACTCTCATAAGCATCTGTGTGATTCTCAGTAAAATGTTGCGCTTCTGTTTGGTAGTAGTAAAATAATGTTAAATTGTAGTTGTCATCAGAGATAGATTTTAATACCGTAGGAAGGTAGGCTTCGCAGTAACCCTTTAGTCTTTCGTACTCAAAATTTTTAAGTAGAACTAAAGCTTCTTTATTTATTTCTATTAACGATTTATTAGCTATGGGCTTGGTTCCCTGGGATATTAGAATTACTGGCAAGAAAAATACCAAGAGAGTAATTCTTTTAAATCTTAGTACTGTCTTTGGTTTTATGAGGTTGATTTTGAATTACTAAATACTATGTTAATAAAGATAATTTAATATCCAATAAAAATCAAAAAAACGTCATGAATAATTGTATCTGTATCAAAATGTAGTACAGATTTTATGCTGATAAAGAAAACAATAGACTCTTCAAGGACTTGAAGGGTTCATATTTACTTGAGCGGGTTAATTAAATTGTGAAATTAATCTGTAAGCTTCTACTTTTTTGGGTATTATCATATTCTGGCAGGATAAAAAAACGCCTGTTTTAAAGGATGGCGATGAGAAAATCGTTTTTCTTTTGCTAAAGTGTCCAATCCTTCGTTTTTTTAGTTCACCTTTTATAGAATTGTTCGATACTCATATTCTGTTTATCATCATATTTTAATTTCAATTTATACTAAATAGGTTTATATAATATTTCTAATAATCTGATTTTCTCTAAATATTATGAATCAATGAAATTTGAATTGCATTGGTTTAATATGATTTATGGAAAAGGCACTTTGTGTTTACAGTTTTTGTCCTGCTTGCAGGACGAAGATTGTAAAGCAAGAGGGTAACACGCTAAAGCGATGTTATGATTTTTAGTTTATTGATTTTTAGATAGTTGTTGAGACTTTAAATTTCGTGAAAAATGGTATTTGCGCCAAAAACCTTGGGAACCCCAGTAAGCACTGAAAGTTTTTGGCGCAAAAAATATTATTCGCTACTAAATGTTGCGATTTGAGCTAGCATTTTTCATGGATTTTATTTGAAGCTTATTATTGTAATTTAAAGCAGGTAGCTTAAGTTGATTTTGGAAAGGAAAAATAAATGTCAGGGCATAGCAAGTGCGCCCTATTTCGATTTTACTTCACGCTTTTCTATCGGAACACTACAAAATCGAAACAGGATCCATGCGCAAAGTTCAGGGGTAAGGATTTGGGACAAATCGCAAGTAATTCTAGAAAATTTTAGATTGAAATGTTAAAGTTTGACTCAAATAAAATTTTTCTCAATCTGCGTGCAAATTGCGTGCAAATAAAAAAGGCTTCAGAGTTTAATTTCTCTGAAGCCTTGCTATTAAAGCTCCTCCTCTTGGGCTCGAACCAAGGACCCTCTGATTAACAGCGCGAATATTTGCCCTTTCATTTATTTTCATTTTTCTTCAATCGCTGGAAACCCTTGTATTTACTGGGTTTTTGTTTTTACTTGTTTTCATGCGTTTTCAAAAAAGGTGGTATTTGTTTCACCTATGTTTCACCCCTTAATAAAAAAGCATGGTAAGTATTAAGCTAAAACTAAAGACAAAAGCAAATGTTGATGGCGAACATTCTATCGTTTTGCAAGTATTAAAAGACCGTCAAAAGAAAATTATCGCCACTGGACTTCTGGTTAAAAAAGAACAATGGGACAACAAAGAACATTGCTTCAAAACAAGACATTCGAATTCGATGCAAAATAATCGTTTGTTGGATACCATTAAAATAAAAGCAAGAAATATTATTTCTGAATTTGAAATAGACGATGTTGATTTTACCCTCAATGAATTTGAAAACCGTTTTCGCTTTGGTTCTAAACGTAGCAAAATTGATTTATTCGAATTCTGGAACTCAGTGGTTAAGGATTTAGAACTCTCCGGAAGGACAGGTTATGCCCGAAACAATCGCGATACTATTCGTTCCCTAAGAAAATTTCATAAAAAACCCGTTTTGCACATGCGGGAAATTAACGTGACCTTTCTTGATAAGTACGAGGTATTTCTTAGGAGTCGGGGTGGTTCAAATGGTGGTATTGCCGTGCGCATGAGAAGTCTACGAACTATCTTTAATTTGGCCATTCGTCGCGATATGATAAAGCAAAACCTCTACCCTTTCCATAAATATAAAATATCAAAGCTTCGTGGCAAACGTATTAAGCACGCATTGACAATGGCAGAAATTGAATCTTTCAGAAATATTGACTGTGAAGGAGATGTTCAACTCCTTAATGCGAAGAACTATTTTCTATTTAGCTTCTATGCCAGAGGCATGAACTTTGCCGACATGATGCGCTTAAGATGGTCTGATATAACCCAAACGCGAATCACGTATGCACGAGCGAAAACCCAGGGTAATTTCTCACTAAAGATTGTACCACCAGTAAGAGAGATTTTAGAATATTACAATGAAAACAGGAGGGATACCAACTACGTTTTTCCAATTTTACTGCATGATGCTCTAACTCCAATGCAAATTGAAAATCGAAAGCATAAGATCCTATCACAATACAATAAAGCACTTAAAATATTGGCACAGAAAGCTGGTATAACAAAGAATGTGACCAGCTATGTTGCACGCCATAGTTTTGCTATGTGTTTGCGCGAGAAAGGTGTTAGCATTGATGTAATCGGAGAGACGCTTGGTCACCAAAGTGTTCTGACTACAAAAGCCTATGTCCGTGAGTTCGGCGTTGAAGTGTTGGATGAGGCTGTAGAAGTATTACTATGGTGAAATACTATATACAATAAATAGATAATATATTATCTATTTATTGTATATTAGAGTATTATTAGCTAATATATTATCCAATTTATGAATAAGTATAGTATTGACAAACTTCCTGGGGATGTCCGTTTAGAACTAGCGCTGAAGCATAAAAATCTTCGGAAACAGAAGGGACTATCCCAAAATGAACTAGCAGAACGTTCGGGAGTATCCCTAGGCAGCTTAAAACGTTTCGAAACCAAAGGGTTAGTTTCTTTGGAATCACTTTTAAAGTTGGTGTTTGTTCTAGGTCGATTATCCGATTTTGAAAGAGTACTGGAGCCTGATAAAAACCTTAAACATATTGAGAAATTATTTGATTCAAAAAAGAAAAGCTAATGGAACCCATTGAAAAACTGGAAGTTTACCTTCGTATTACAGACACCCCGATGGTCGTTGGTCAAATGGTCACCGACAATAGAACCATTTTTTTCAAGTATGATGATACTTTTATAAAAAAGGGATTAGAGTTATCTCCTTTTAAACTGAAACTTTCCGATACTATTTTAACTCCTGAAACTCCTATTTTTGATGGGCTCTTCGGAGTGTTCAATGATTCGCTGCCCGATGGTTGGGGTAGATTGTTATTGGACAGAACGTTAATGTCAAAGGGAATATCCTTAAATCAAATGACACCCATGGACCGTTTGGCCTATGTGGGTTCAAGTGGCATGGGTGCATTAACCTATAAACCATCCCTAAACTCCAAAGTTCAGTCTGATACCCTTATGGAGTTGGACGAAATTTACCAAGAGATGAATAAGGTGCTGTCGGGCACTCCTTCCAGTGTAATAGAAGAACTGTTCAATCTCGGAGGTTCTTCCGGAGGAGCAAGACCGAAAATTTTTGTGGGTTATAATCCTAAAACCGATCACCTCATACATGGGCATTCCTCACTCCCTAAAGACTACGAACATTGGATAATAAAGTTCCCGTCGTCAACCGATCTGCCTGATATTGCTCAAATAGAATATGCGTATTATAAAATGGCTTTGGCTGCAGGAATCGAAATGTCAGAATGTAAGTTATTTAAAGGTCCGTCCGGGGCAAAATATTTTGCAACTAAAAGATTTGATAGAATAAAGAATAAGCGTTTACATTTACATTCTGCAAGCGGACTTTTGCATGATAATTTTCGATATAGCAATCTGGACTATGGTAACGTTATGGATTGCGCTTTTCGTCTTGAAAATCATGTGGCCGCCTATTCAAAAGTACTTCGGTTGGCTGCTTTCAATGTATTTAGCCATAATCGGGACGATCATAGTAAGAATATATCCTTTCTCATGAACGCAGCCGGAGAATGGAAGTTGGCCCCGGCCTATGACCTTACCTTTTCAAACTCATCGCACGGTATGCATAGTACCATGATTGCCGGTGAAAGCAAATCGCCTGGCGAACAACATTTAATGGAATTGGCAAATACCTTCGGAATAAAGAAACCCAAAACTATTATCAACGAAGTAAGGAGTGCCATTGCTGACTGGAATATTTATGCCGATGATACAGGCGTTAGTGATGATTCCAAAAAATTAATTACCAAGGCTATTACGGAGATAGGCAAGGGATAAAATACGGGTTGTGGTAGCGTTTGTTTAATCGGTAGTATAAGGGTCGATAACAACAACCTGTATTGGGCGGAACCGGAAGCTCTTATTTTTGAGTGAATGTCGCGCGCGGAATGAGGGAAAAGATAAGTGCTGGAGGTGGGGAAGGACGTTACTCTCTATTTGCAAAATTGTTTGTATCAATTTCTGCCAAAAAAAAGTTCCGTAAAAGGACACTTTACGAAACTATTAAAAAAGACGAAAAATAGGACTATTGTTGTTTTGAGCATAAAACCATCAATATTAGTCCCGTAAAACGGCCGTTTTCGGGGAATAAATAATCTAAATACTCAAATCGTAATTTTGCAAATTAGCAAAGCCATTTTAATTAAGGTATGATCTCAGTTAAATTATATATTCTTTATTTTTACGGAGTCCTACTGATAATGAAAACATAAAGTTAAATTCAATATCTGCTTGCTATGCCAATTGGCTGTTGAGGAATTTGTAAGGTTATAATAAGAATAAAGTAGCGTTTGTCTTTAAAAAATGCAATGCTTTGGACATTTGGTTTTCAACAGTTTTAACAGATATACCCAAGTCCAATGCAATTTCTTTGTATTTCTTTTTTTCTAATTTACTTTGAATAAAAATTTCTTTACAACGTGGGGGTAACTGATCTATGAGTATGTTCAGTTTTGCCAGTTTAAATTCTGTTTCTTCTTCCACTGCAGCTTCAGTTAATGCCTCCCACTTTATTTTATCAAGCTCGTCGAATTTAATTTTTTGGGTTCTAAGGTGTTGAAGGAATTGATTGTGGCATGTTTTAAAAAGGTAACTTTTAAGCGAGGTCGTAATTATAATTCTTTCACGTTTCTCCCAAAAACTAATAAGTGCCTCTTGCACTATATCCTCGGAAAGCGAACGATTTCCAGACAAGTTATATATGTAGTTGCATAACCACTGGTAATATTCAGAAAATAAATATTTATAGGCAGTAGGCTTACCCTTTCGAAGCTTCTCTATAAGTACGCCTTCATTCATATTTCTTAATTATTACAAGCAAATTTAAAAAAAATTAAAAATACATAGGGGTTTTTTACGAAAATGACATCTTAGAGTTAAACTAACATGTATAATGACAAAATATAGTTTGTTAATAAACAAGTTTCTTGAAAAGAAAATTTCAACTCAGGAAAGAGATGAATTACGGTCTTGGGTGTCGGAAAGTGATGAGCACATGAATTTGTTCAAGAATTCTGTTAAAGATTTTTATGAAGATAAAATACAGGATTATGATTCGGATTTGGCTTTTAAGAAGTTTATGACCACTGTGAGGTCGCAGGAAAAATCGAAACGAGGCTATATTAGGTTTTTAAGGTATGCGGCCATTCTAATTGTTTTATTATCTATTGGTATTTTGACCAAGAATCGATTTGACCAAAGTGAATCCAATACTGGTATAGAGCTGGTAGAAACTGAAAACACTGCTCCTACAGGAAATAATATTGTCATTAAGTTGTCTGATGGTAGCATTAAAACAATAACTGCAGACGGTAATGAATTGATAAAGGATGCAGATGGAAACGTTATAGCAGATAAGGAAAGTAACTCTTTAAGTTTTGAGGATAATAACGATAGTAAGACAGATTTAGAAGAACGGTACAATGAGGTTTATATTCCTTTTGGTCAAAAGTTTGAATTAAAATTATCTGATGGGACAAAAGTTTGGTTGAATTCTGGCTCTAAATTACGTTTTCCGCAAAAATTCAGTCCATCAAAAAAACATAGAATGGTATACTTGGAAGGAGAAGCTTTTTTTGATGTTAGCTCAAATAAAGAGCTGCCTTTTATAGTAAACACCCAAGAGATAGATATTAAGGTTTTGGGAACGGAATTCAATGTTTCGTCTTATAAGGACGATAAATATATCTCTACAACATTGGTTGAAGGCTCGGTAAGCGTTTACGAAGCCAGAACTCCTGATAACGCTATTTTATTGACGCCAAGTTACCAGGCCAACTATGACAAATTTGGAAATAAGCTAAGTAAAAAAATTGTTGACACAAATGATTATACGGCTTGGATGCATAATAGATTAGTAATAAACAACCTTACATTTTCTCAAATTCTGGTAAAATTAGAAAGAAGGCATCATGTCAAAATTATCAATAATGTGGAAAGGTTGAATGATGCGACTTACAAGGGAGAATTTGAAAATGAAGATATCGAATCAATATTAAAGACCATTTCTTTAAGCACGCCTTTTAATTTCGAAAAAGACCAGAGCACTATTATTATAACTAAATAAAAAAGAAAGGGAAGTGTTGGAGCACTCCCCAATCTTAAATTAACCATTAATAACTTAATTACTAACAATTAAAGACATTCAAAATTATGAAAAAAAGTAACGAGGGTAATGTTCTTTTTAGAGAACGTTCCATAACCATGGGGTTTAAAATGAAAATTTGTCTTCTCATTACCACTTTTATGTTGTTTCAATTATCCGCTAATACGGTTATGTCGCAGAGGAAAGTCGAATTTAATTATGAAAACGTTCCATTAAAGCAGATTCTTAATGAGATAAAAGGCCAAACGGGCTATCATTTCTTTTATAATGTAAATGAAATTAACGATAACCAAACAATGAGTTTGAAAGCTAACTCAGAGACTACCCAAGAGATTTTAAAAAGACTTTCCGAAAAAGCGAATTTTGATTATAAGATTAGTGGAAATCAAATCGTCTTGACCAAAAAAAAGATTTCTAAATCGAGTCCATTAGAAAAGGAGATCACAGGAACTATTAATGATGACCAAGGTAATCCGTTACCTGGAGCCAGTGTAGTTGTTAAGGGAACAACAATAGGAACACAAACAGATTTTGATGGTAATTTTACATTAGAAGTACCAGATGATGCCACTATAATTTCCATATCGTTCATAGGCTTTAAAACGGTAGAAGTAGACATAACAGGTAAGGATTCAATCGTTTTGAATTTAGAGCCTTCTGCAGCTCAATTGGAGGAAATGGTGATCATTGGTTCTAGAGGAAAGCCAAGAACAGATGTAGATAGGGCAGTTCCTGTAGATGTGGTTCAGGCAAAGGAATTAGCGGCCACCGGTCAAACAGATTTAGGTCAGCAGATCCAATTCTCTTCTCCTTCGTTCAACTCTGCCAAGTATGGAGTTAATGGTACTACGAATTATGCAGAACCGGCTACGTTAAAAGGAATGTCGCCAGATCAATCTTTGGTGTTGATCAATGGTAAAAGAAGACATCAGTTTTCAACTTTGAATTTAAACGTTTCCCCAGGTTTAGGTACCATTGTTACAGATTTAAACTCTATACCAACCGGTGCACTTAGCAGGATTGAGGTACTACGTGACGGTGCGGCCGCACAGTATGGCTCAGATGCTATATCCGGTATTATTAATTTAAACTTGAACAAATCTGTAGGAGAGGGTACTTATAATGGTACTGCAGGTATTCATAAAGAGGGAGACGGAGTAACGTTTAAGCACAGCTTCAACTATGGTTTTGGTTTAGGTAAGGAAAATAGTTATTTCAACGTAACGTTAGAAACTTTTACCTTTTCTGGAACTAACAGGTCTGATACTTATACAGGTACAATATATCCTGCAGCACCAGATGATTATGCTATCACCGGTCCAACGGCAGAATTTCCTTATGATACTGCTACACCAAGAGAAGATAGAGGTTTTTACCCACAGGGAGATATAATTGTTGGTAATTATGGTTCGAATGAAAATGAAACGTATCAAGCATTTTACAACGCCGGTTTACCTGTTGGAAGCAAAGATTGGAAGATATATAGTTTCGGGGGAGTTTCTAGAAAAGATATCTTGGCATTTGGATTTTTCAGAAATCCTGCCAATGAAGCTAGAGCGGTAAGAAATATTTTTCCTGATGGTTATGTGCCAGAATTACCAGGATCTTCTGTTGATGTATCAACTGTTGTAGGAATGGACAGAATTACTCAAGATGGCTGGAACTATGACGTAAGCCTTAGTTACGGTAGAAACTATTTAGATTTGTTTGCGAACCAAACCGTAAACCCTTCCATGGGTTCTACTTCACCTACTGAGTTTGTTGTTGGTAGATATGATTTTAGACAAACAATTGGCGAATTCAATATGTCAAAAGCGCTTAGTGAAACATTCAATTTAGCTTTTGGTACACAATATCGTACGGATAGATTTTTATTGGGACAAGGTTCACCAGAATCATTTCTTGTAGGACCTTTAGCTAGTGAGGGTAAAGATATTGGATCTAGCGGAAGACCTGGTATTGCTGATCTAGATGAAAATGACTTGTCTAGAAGTAATACTGCCGTATATATTGATGTTGAAAAGGATTTTTCCGAAAAATTTCTTTTAGGAGCAGCTCTACGTTATGAGAATTACAGCGATTTCGGAGGTAATATATCTGGTAAATTGGCAGGTCGTTATAAGTTGACTGATAATTTCGCAATTAGAGGTTCTTACAATAGAGGTTTTAGAGCCCCTTCTGTAGCGCAGATTGGCAATAGGGTAAATACTTCGACGGTTCAGAATGATGTAATCGTTATTACCAAGCAAGTATCCAGTGATGATGAAAGACTGGCTCAGTTAGGTGTTGAAGATCCACAAGCAGAAATTTCTAATAATTATAATTTAGGGGTAACCGCTAAATTGTTTGATGGAAAGTTATTGTTTACCGCAGATGCTTTCCGAATTGATATTGATAATCGTATCGTAATTACGGAAAGATTAAATACGGGTAATTTCCCTGCAGTTGCTGCACTTTTTCCTGAAGCAAGAGAGATACGTTTCTTTACAAATGCGATTAGTACCAAAACCACGGGATTGGACATTGTAGCTGCCTATAAAGAGGTATTTTCAGAGAAAAGCAACTTTTCTGGAAGTTTAGCTTTAACCTTGAACAAAACTGAGGTAGTAAGTCAAAAAGATGCACCTGCAGAACTTACCGCTGGTGGTGATCCAGATTTCAAATTACTTGGGGAAGTTGCAACACAGCTAATAGAAGTAGCACAACCTAGATACAAGCTTTTGGCCAATCTTAATTACAATACTGGTAAATTTGGATTTACTGGCCGTATGACTCATTTTGGAGAAGTTCAGGCAGCTAGTGGTGGTTTATCTCTAGAAGATTCCAATGTAATCGAAAGTGAATCTGGAGCTAGGTTGGTACAGGTATTTAGTCCAAAAGCTTTGGTAGATTTATCAGTGTCTTTTCGTTTCAGCGACAACTTCACTTGGTCTATAGGTAGTAACAACATTTTTGATGTTTATCCAGATAAGTGGAACAATACAAGAGATGGTTTTGTAGGTCAAGCCTCTAACTATTCAAGCGGTCAGATTCCTTATTCTAGAAATTCAAATCAGTTTGGTTTTAATGGAGCTTATTATTACACAGGATTGAACGTAACATTTTAAGAGTTCTCATAAGTAGTTGTTTAGTTTAAGTTTGTTGAATTATGTGGCTCCTTATGGAGCCACTTTTTTAGAGGTATATGGAGAAAACTATTTTTCTTTTTTCTTTTTTAATATTGGGTATAATAGGTAGGTACAGCGGTTACGTACCTAACGGTTATGCTAAAAAACTGAACAAACTACTTATTAATTTTTTCATACCTGTTTTAACGCTTCGATATTTACCCGAAATGCAATTTTCTGAAAAGCATATCTGGCTTGTGCTATCGCCTTGGATAGTCTATCTGGGGTCCATGCTTTTTTTTGAAGCGGTTAATGTAGCAAAACCAATTCCTAGAAAAACGAGGGCTGTTCTAATAATGACTTCTGGGATAGGAAGCATTTCGTTTGCAGGTTTTCCCATATTTGAAATGTTATACGGCCAAGAGGGTTTAGCCATGGGGATTATTTTGTCATTAGCAGGTACCTTTGTGGTTTGTAACACATTGGGTGTTTTTACTGGATTTTGGTTTGCCCAAAAGCAAACAAATTTCCTGAAATTACTTAAGAATATTTTTACTTTCCCTCCATTTATAGCCATGCTACTATCATTTGTACTGTTAGCTTTTAACTATAAGCATACGGAAATTATTAGTGATGTTCTTACAGTTATGGGTAAGCCATTTTCTTACTTGGCCTTATTTACAATAGGTTTGGGTATTAAGAAGGATGCCATTAAAAAGAATAAAAATTACTTTTTATTAGGGCAATGTTATAAGCTAGTTTTAGCTCCAAGTTTAATATTCATAATACTTTACCTTATAGGAGAACATGAATCGACTTTAGCTAGAATATGTGTACTGGGTGCAGGCCTGGGTTCAATGAACACAATTGCTATAGTTGCTGCAGAGCTAAAACTAAAACCGGATTTAGCTTTTTTAATGCCTGGTTTGGGCATACCAATCTCTATGATTACCGTACTTTTAATTTATATATTATTTTTTTGATATGCAGACACAAAAAAAACTAGGCCTAGTTTTAGGACCAATTGCATTTTTCCTAATTTACTTTTTTGTTCAACCAGAAGGACTTTCAAAAGAGGCAGTTGCTATACTGGCATCCACTGCATGGATAGCTATTTGGTGGATTACTGAGGCTATACCCATTTCCATAACGGCATTACTTCCACTGGTACTGTTTCCATTAGCCGGCGGTTTGGATTTGAATACCACGGCTGCCTCATTTGGGCACAAATATATTTTTTTGTACATGGGTGGATTCATTATTGCCATTGCTATTGAAAAATGGAATTTACATAAAAGAATAGCCTTAAACATCATTAATATCATTGGTTCAGATGTGAGAATGATTATTCTGGGCTTCATGGCCGCTACGGCTTTCCTTTCCATGTGGATTTCCAATACGGCAACCTCCGTTATGATGTTACCCATTGGTGTTGCCATAATTAAGCAATTACATGACAATCCTAATACGGTAGAAGATGAAAATAAAATATTTGGTAAGGCTTTAATGCTCGCCATTGCATATAGTGCTTCAATAGGAGGCATGGCCACTTTAATTGGAACACCGCCTAATCTAGTGCTTGCTGGGGTAATTTTAGATACATATGGTTATGAGATTACATTTATGCAATGGTTCATATTTGGCTTGCCAATATCCCTTATATTACTGTCTATTTGTTGGTTATACTTAACCAGGTTCGCATTTAAATTTAAACAGACCGAGTTCCCGGGAGGAAAGGCAGAGATTAAACGGCTGTTAACTTTATTGGGAAAAATCAGTTATGAAGAAAAAGTGGTAGCTATTGTCTTTGGATTGACCGCTTTTTGTTGGATTACAAGATCTTATTTATTACAACGTATTTTTCCCGCTTTAGATGATACCATTATTGCGGTATTCTTTTCCATAGTACTATTTCTACTACCAACAAAAGATAAAAAAAGAGCTTTGGTCAATTGGGAGGAAGCTGTTAAAATGCCATGGGGCATTATATTACTTTTTGGTGGTGGTATGGCTTTAGCTAAGGGTTTTGAGACCAGTGGTCTGGCGGTTTGGATAGGCGGTCAAATGGGTGGATTAGCAGGCCTTCATCTATTTTTACTTTTACTCATCTTAATAGCATCAGTTAATTTTTTAACCGAAATCACTTCAAACCTGGCCACTACGGCAATGCTGTTACCCGTTTTGGCACCCATGGCCTTAAATATAGATGTACATCCATTTGTTTTAATGGTAGGCGCTGCCGTTGCAGCTTCCTGTGCGTTTATGTTGCCCGTTGCTACACCACCTAATGCGGTGGTATTTGGATCGGGTTATCTTCGAATACCGGATATGGTGAATAAAGGTTTTTTTATGAACATTATATCAATAATTCTGCTTACCCTCTTTGTTTATTTCGTTCTTCCAGTAATGTGGGACTTAATTGCAGATAAATTTCCTATTCACTTAAATCAAAATTCGTTACCAAAAAAATAGGGGTATTTCTGATAAAGTGTATCCTAAAAGTAACTCTTTGAATTTAACAGCCAGGTTTAAAAATCTGGAATCATTTTTTAAATGTTAAAACTTCAGCATGGCTGATTAGCATTAAATAACTTAAAATCGATATTATGATTAACACCAACTTCAAAAAATCAAAATCATTAATAGGCCATGGTATTACAAATACAAACGTCCATTACCAATTAACACCGGAAGAGTTGCATGACATCACTATTGATAAAAATATGGGTAAACCATCGGATTTAGGTGCATTGGCTGTTAATACAGGCGAATTTACAGGGCGTTCACCCATGGACAGATTTATTGTAAAAGATGACATAACGGCGGACAAGGTGTGGTGGGGCAATATTAACATTCCGTTTGATAGTGCAGCTTTTGATACGCTACACGATAAGGTAATTCAATATTTAAACGAGAAAGAACTTTATGTTCGTGATGCATATGCTTGCGCAGAGAAAGAATATAAGTTGAATATTAGAATAATTAATGAATACCCATGGTCTAATATGTTTGCTTACAATATGTTTTTAAGACCAACGGGTGAAGAACTAAAAGATTTTGAACCTGAATGGACGGTAATCAATGCTCCAGGATTCATGGCCAATCCTGAAGTAGACGGTACCCGGCAGCATAATTTCGCCGTATTAAATTTCTCGAGAAAAATTGCGCTTATAGGTGGAACAGGATATACCGGTGAAATTAAAAAAGGTATTTTCTCAGCATTGAATTTTATTTTACCGGTCTATAGAAATACACTTCCTATGCATTGCTCTGCAAATGTTGGCAAGGATGGTGATACCGCAATTTTTTTCGGTCTTTCAGGTACTGGAAAAACGACCCTTTCTACAGATCCTAACCGAAAACTAATCGGTGACGATGAACATGGATGGACTTCGGAAAATAGTGTTTTCAATTTTGAAGGCGGTTGTTACGCAAAAGTCATTAATCTTTCGCAAGAGCAAGAACCAGAGATTTATGGTGCTATAAAAAAAGGTGCCATTTTAGAAAATGTCATTATGGACGATAATGGAGTAGTAGATTTTGAAGATACATCCATTACGCAGAATACAAGGGTAAGTTACCCCATACATCATATTGACAATATTCAAGTACCTTCAATAGGTAAGAACGTAAAAAATGTATTCTTTTTAACTGCCGATGCTTTTGGTGTGCTACCTCCTATCTCAAAATTGACTCCGGCGCAAGCCGCTTACCATTTCATGTCTGGCTATACGGCAAAAGTTGCTGGTACCGAAGCTGGTATTTTAGAACCACAACCCTCTTTTTCTGCATGTTTTGGTGCTCCCTTTATGCCATTGCATCCCGCAAAATATGGGGAAATGCTCAGTAAAAAAATGATTGAGTCTGGGGTTGATGTTTGGCTTGTGAATACAGGTTGGACAGGTGGTCCTTACGGAGTAGGTTCTCGAATGAAATTAAAGTATACCAGAGCAATGATTACCGCTGCCTTAGATGGTGAACTTGGTCTTTATAGTTATGATAAGTATCATATTCATTCTGTATTTGGAGTCGCTCAACCAAGAAATTGTCCAGGGGTTCCTACTAACGTATTAAGCCCTAGAGCGACTTGGGACAATGATGAAAAGTATTATAAAACGGCTTTTAAGCTGGCGAATGCGTTTAGAGATAACTTCAAAAAATTTGAGGAACATGCTAGCGAAGAAATAAGACGTGGAGGACCACAGCGGTATGCTTATTAACATTATTTTCTTTGTTGCACTCAAAAAATCTACTGAAAAAATCTTAGCCTTATAAGACCGACCATTTATGGTACTTATTAAAAATAAGACTCGTCCCAAATCTTACCATAACTTAACTGCGCACGGATCCTATGGAATTTTTGTAGTGTTCCGGTAGATAAGCGTCAAGCAAAAATTCCATAGGGCGCACCCTACTTTTGATTCGGAACACGCTCCTGCTCTTTTGACCAAGCTTGAAAATCGTTGTAAACTTCGGGATGTTCATCGAAGTAGCCTTTCAGATCTAAAATGACCTGTTCTTTTCCATTTTCAAAAGACTCCGCTCTGTAATCCTCTAATTGGATAAAATGGCACCCGAAATAGCCCAAGGCAAGTACGTTAAAGGTGAATGCAATACAGAACAATGCCAACAACCATCTCGGGGTCAGTTTTGCATCGGCCATTTTTTCGCTCAACTTTCCAGATTCCCTAACACTTCTTTGGAAATGGGTATCCTGTTTTTGATCAAGGTCCGATATTTGCTGTTTAATGGTGTAGATATACCTGACCACTTCCGAGCTTTTCAGTTCCCCTGAAATTTTATTGAGTTGTGCGATCGCTGTTCTGAAGCCTTCCAGTTCGTCTGTCAACAGTTCCGTGATTTCGTCCAGTTTCGCCATAATGATGTTGTTTTAATAACCTATTTCAAATCCTATCGATTTTTTGATGGTCTGTTTGATAACCTGTTTGGTCAGCTTCAGGGCTATATTGGCACTCAGGTCGGTCACTTTTCCCATAAGTTTTACGGCCGTTCCCTGCTTCAGTGTCAGTCCCTTTTCAGTGTTTTTAGATATTCCAATTCCCAGTCTGGCGCCCGACATGGAACGGTGGACCTCGCTTCCCTTCAGGTTATGGCCCTTATACTCGAAACGGAATCCCTGGAGCTTCCCCGCTTTGTTGATGCTCGGAATGACCTTTACCCCGTTCTTTTTCATCTGTTCGATATATTGGTCGAAGTCCTTGGGTCTGTATTTTTCCATTACCTTTTCATGGATTTCTTTGATCTGTTGTCGGACGTTCTTGATCTCGTTCAGCTTTTCCTGTTGTACCTCCCGGACCGTGGTCAGTCCCATTTGCTTGGCGACCCGTTCAGCAGCGAGCTGGCTCTGCTTACCGATGAAGCTATCGTTATAGGCCTTGCCATCAAAACCGATACGGTTGACATAGAGATGCACATGGGTATGTTCTTTGTCCCGGTGCACGAATGCGATGGCCTGACGTTCCTTTAGCTTCATCTCCTTGATGAACCTTTGTGTCATTTCCCCTAATTTTTCCTTTGACAGGCTTTTCCCGTCCTCGACGGTAGGGCTAAGGATGAAGCTCAGGGTGTTCTTCCTGCACCTGGTATTCTGTTCCTGTACCATCTTGAACTCGTCGCTTATCTCCTTGGGGTTCTCCCCGGACACAAACTGGATATGGACGATCTCCGCGCCCTTCTCCTGGTTCCACCCATATTCGATGCTTGCCCTTACATGTGTTATCGCTTTTCCCTTGCCTATCATTTCCTGAAGTTTTGGATATGGTCCCGTATCTCCCGGGCCAGTTGCCGGACTTCTGCGGAGAGTTTAGGGTCCTTCTTCTTGTACATGTTCCCGATGCGTATAAAGTTGTTCCGATAGTCCGTCAGCATCTTGTACATTCCTATCTGGTCCTCTGAAAGGCGTTCGATGATACGGTCGTCAAAAGCGGCACGTCTGCAGTACTCGCTCACGGAAAGGCCAGACCTCTTGGCCTTCACCCGAAGCCAGTTCCGCTCGAAGGTCGAGCACCTGAAACGTACCGTTTTACTTTTCATTTTTTTCACTTTGCGACCCTACGGGAGCAAAGCAAGATCGTTTTTGTAGCTACAAAAACACATCTTGCCTTCCTTTCGCAACGCCATTTTCATGCTTTCCTTTTTTTTTAGCAGTTCGTGAAAGAATACCTTTTCGGTTTAATAAAGAAAGGATGAGATTCATAGATATTTTTGCATTACCGTTCACTCTCATTTCCTTCTACTTGGCCCATCCAATTTTAATAGGTTAAACATTTTAATAAACCGGTCGGCCAGTTGCTTGCCATACCGTTGTTCAATTTGACTTAAGTTCAAATTTGTGGTAATGTGCGTCTTGGTACCCAGACTCTCGAAATTGCGATAACGGTTCAGTAGAATACGTACGAACACTTCCTCCTTCCCATATTGATAAATATTGTTTCCTTCCGTTTCAGCTCCCAGGTCATCGAACATAAATACGCCCTTCGAATAATATTGTATCACTTCCTCTTTGTTCTTTTCCAGATTGAACTTGGCCACCACTTCCTGGGTCGAGATAGTAGGGAACCATAATTCACGAACCTGATAATGTTTAGCCAGATTTTGGATGATTTGAAAACTTGAGGTCTTCCCTGTACCGTACGAACCAAATACCAATAGCCCTTTCCCCAAGGAAATGTTTTCCAAAACTTCAAAGGCCATGTCCCGATTCCAATATTTACAGAAGTGTTGCAAGAAACTTTTGTTCGAACCATCCACCTCAAAGTCCAGATTAGTATTGGCATAAAAATCCTGTGCCATTTTGAAAAACACTTTTTTAAAAACATCAGGCTCGCAAAGCGGACCCTTTATTTCTTTTTCTTTTTTCAACAGCCCTGATAGTTCCTTTTTCATGGTTTCTATTCTAGAATTGGACTTCTATTTTCAATATTTACTTTTAAAGAAGTAATTGAATTTTTAGGTTGTTTTGTAATTGGTTTATTATGGTGGTCATTATTGTCAATACTGTTACGATAAGAATTTCCATGCTGCCTAGACAGAACTGTCAACTCTGAATCGACCGCTTTAAAACTAAATTGGAGCATACTTCTTAAGTATCGCTTTCTTCCATCAAAAGACACTTCTTCAATCCATCCCAACGCCTTTAGTTCCGATATGTACCGGGAAACCTGTCTTTCAGAGATTTTTAAAAATGAGGAAATGTATTTGTTGGACATATAACACTCCTTACCGTGCTCTGTAAAGCTGTGAATCTCTAGAAATAGGATTTTAGCATACCAATTAACCTCGGTATTCAAATAAATCAGTTTGGGAATCCAAATACCCTGAAAGTTTCTATCTGTAGCTTTCATAATGATTCTTATGGATTACCCCTAAAATGTTTTTTTAAATGAGTGTTTATTTTTTCACCGAGTTCCTCTTCGGCATAGGAAGGGTTCTGAAGTAGCCATTCCTCTATTTTCTCCCTTTCAAAAAAAAGGGAGCCATTGGTTGGCTTTGAAAATGGAATCAACCGTGCCGAGGTAAGCTTATAGATTTTGGAAAGGCTCCAACCGGTATACATTTGTAAGTTCGCAACGTTAAACACCTTTTTCTTGACCAAAGCAGCTTCGTCAAGATGGTCGATTTTTTCAAGGAGTAATTTTACCAGGGAAGAATTTTGTTTGTCCATAATACTTTCAAATTAAGTTTTCACATTTTTTCCATGATTAGCTAATGGAAATATTTGAAAGTAATTTGGGTCGGATTACCCATGAAATCAAGTAAAGGACAGGCTTCCACTGTTTTTCTTTACTTTCCATTTCATTTTATGATTTGCCCGAATGGATAAAATGGTTTTCGATATCGATTTTCAGATCCATACGTCGTTTTGGATTACAGTTTTTCCAACCCGAATGTGCCTTTTGAAGTTGTTTCACTGACCAATCATTGTCCTTCGATTTAAAATTTTTGGTGATATACTTGCAAAGAAATAAAAGATTTTCCCCATAGTACCCTTCCAAGTTCTCTTCGGAGACATGATTCAGAAATTCAAACAAAAGTCTAAAGTTGGAAAGTTTTCTATCCGTAACCGGTAACCAGATTATTTTTTCGGTCAGTTTCTCACCCATTAAAAACTGTTTAAAATTGTTTTCGCTAGTTCTTAGGTAATCTTGAAAAATTCTTGAGTTATTATAGTTTATGCTATTGACGAAATATACAAAACGAAAGGGCAACTGTTTCTCAGTAGGAATGAGATTTTCTCGACTTAGTTGAATAGGATATGTATTCTTATAGTTTAGTAGTTGTGCTACAAAAGCCTTTAAGAACATCAAATAAAACAAAGTCGTAATTATGGCACCAATTACTCCCACATAAAAGAAGAATACTATACCAGATTGAAATAATGGAACAAATAGGCTAAAAATAATAAGGGCAAAAGTAAATGTTATCAAAACAAACAGCACCCATCTCGGAATTTCCATAGAACGCAATAGCAATCCTTTCCGATAAACATCGAAAACTGCTTTGTCGATTCGTCGGAAAAGCAAAAGAATTGTATTTTTAGTAGAAGATTTCATAACCGCATGAAAGCCGATTATGAAGATAAGAAGATATATGCAAAAAGTATTTGTTTCACCCTTGTTTCACCCCTGCCAAAAAAGAAAGGCCTCGCATTTCTGCGAAGCCTTTGCTGCTGGAAGCTCCCCCTCTTGGGCTCGAACCAAGGACCCTCTGATTAACAGCGGTCGGATTACGGATTCATGAAGATTCAAAATTAATCATAATTAATTGATTATAATCATTTTAATACATTTTGATTTCCTTTGGACTCATTTAACACCAACTATTTATGTGCAAATTATGTGCAAATTTTTATCTACCTTTAAAGTATGCAGACAAGCCTAAATTTAAGTTTAGATACTCGCCGAATAAGAAAAGATAGTTCGTTTCCAATTATAATACGGCTTGGTCATTTTCAAAAAACAACTTCAATAGCTACCGGTCAATCCGTTCAAGAAATGTACTGGGATGATTCAAAAAAACTAGTACGACGCTCCTATAAAGGCGTTCAATCTGTGCAATTTTTAAATAATCTACTCCGTTCAGAATTGACAAAAGCTCAGGAAATTATCAACCGACTACACTATAAAGGTGAGCTCGATTTTCTGTCAGTCACACAACTGAAAGATAAAATAGTTAGCAAATCCAAATACGATTCTTTCTTCGTGTACGGCTTGGCTAAGGCAAAAGAATTAAGGGAATCCAAACGGTTTGGAACAGCAAGAAATTATGAAGGAGTTTTAAATATTCTTAAAGTATTTAATAAAGGCAAAGATTTAAAATTCAACGAACTGAATCTCAATTTTCTAGAACGGTTCGATAGATTTCATTTGTCTAAGCAAGGGAATACTCAAAACGGTCTTGCTTCCTACATGCGAACCATCAAGGCCATTTATAATAAGGGCATCAAGGATGGTGTTATTGAAAGGGAAAATTATCCATTTCACAATTATCAAATACGTACTGTTCCAACTGAAAAAAGAGCTATAAAAGTAGTCTACATCAAGAGAATTTTGGAGCTTGATTTTGAAGAAGATAATTCCCTTTTCAATTATAGAAACTATTTTCTTCTTTCCTATATGACAATGGGAATGTCTTTCATCGATATGGCATTCCTTCAAAAGGGAAATATTGTAGATGGGCGCATAAAATTTCAGCGAAAAAAAACCTCAAAAATATATGATATCAAGGTTACTGAGCAAATGTCAGCGATTTTGAAATATTATATTTCCGATAAGAAACGCGATGATTTTATATTACCTATTCTAAAAAGAGAATCCCTTGAACTTCAATATAAAGATGCACAATGGGGTTTAAAGAATTACAACAAAGGTCTTAAAAAAATTGCAGAATTGTGCGACATTGAAGAAAGGTTGACATCGTATGTGTCGAGACATAGTTTCGCCACCCATGCGCTGTTTAAAAATATTCCTTTATCCGCTATTTCGGCAATGCTTGGTCATAGCAAACTATCCACCACCCAGATTTATCTGAAATCTCTCCCTAGCAATGTCCTTGATACCTATCAAGAGGAGTTAAGCATCCTTTAAGATTGATTTGCTATTTTTTATTTTCCAGTATGTGATTCATCATTTTACAACCATCTTGATGTCCATTTTCACAACTAGACTTATAAAAAGATAATGCCCTATCTAAGTTTTTAGGTATTTCTTCCCCATCAAAATAAAGGTTCCCTAATTGAACTTGAGCGTTTGCATATTCTTGATCAGAAGCCAACATAAAATAGGGTATAGCTTTTTGGACATTCTTTTCTACTCCTTGACCTTTTAAGTACATGATTCCGAGGTTATATTGTGCAGGTGCAAAATCTTTATTGGCTGACTTTTTAAAATAGTCATGGGCTTTCATATAATCTACAGGAACATTTTTACCAAAATAAAACTTACAGCCTTTTTCAAATGGAGATCCCCTATTTGGAAAAAACCATATGAGCCCAAGTACCGATAGTAAAATCCACAATGCAAACCCCCAGAGCCAATCTTTAAAAGGGATTTTATATTCTGGTAAAGGTTTGGGCAGAAACCCATTTTCTTGGTATGCTATTATTTGGTTTTTGTCCAAAGGATAATATGAAGTTTTACCCCTTATGCCTAATACATATCCTTCATCGGCCATGTAAGCTCCCATAAAAAAATAATAACCACTTGTTTTATAGGCTAAGTATACATCTTCTCCATTAGGACCTTTGGCATCCAAATCTATAATTTCTTCAATATTTTCACTTTTACCGAAAAGGCCACCTATTCTTCTTGCAGAAGCAAGGTTTGGAACCAAAATGGCAAATGCCAAAATGAGTGTTATATTTTTCATTTATTAAGTTATTAGGTTTATAAAATTTTACCAAAACCAATTTTTGCCCGTGGACAAACTTTTGTTAGTTTCTTTAATTTTAATCAATAACATGGAGTAGTTATCTTTTGTTTTGCCTTTGGCGTTTTCCAATATTTGGTTTTTTAAGGTTTCTGGTTGAACATCCGCTTTGAACCAGTTTTCAATTTTTTCGTTATCCAGATTTTCCATAATGCCGTCGGAACAAAGTAAAAAGAAGTCGTTCTCCAAAATACTGTCCGATTTATGATAATCTATCCTTGTAGATGTTTTTCCATTTACAGCTCTAGTAATCACATTTCTTCTGTGGTGAATTTTAGCTTCACTCTCTGAGATTTCGCCCATTTCCAATAGATTCTGTACTTCTGAATGGTCTTTGGTCTGAAATAATATTTTCCCATCCCTCACATGATATATTCTGCTGTCTCCAACCCAACCCAGTGCTGCTTTATTTTCTTTTTTTGACAAACACATTATTGTAAGTGTGCTTGCCATATTATGAGCATCAGGGTTCTTTTTTGTGTAGTCCTGCAATTTTTTTTCAACATACTTCAGCCCTTTTTCAAATATGCACACATCCTCGATTTCGTTTTTCTTTTTGTCTAAGAAAACCGGAAAATGTTCACATATCAGTTTGGAAGCTATTTCTCCTTTAGCTTGTCCACCTACACCATCGCAAACCAGAAAAACAGTATTATTTTTTTGTGGAAAAATTGGGAATATACTATCTTCATTCCTGTCACGGTCACCTAATTCATTCAGATATTCTGGCTGAAATAATATCATTATTTATGAGTTTCAAACGCTTCTAAAATCAATTCTTCAAGAGCAGTAAATTTAATACTTAACCCATTAGCAGAAATAGAAACAGGTGTCCCGTATTTTTTATTGTTTGCTTTCATCGCCTGTCTTTTTATTGCTCCTTTGGCATTATTTATATACTCTTCTGGATTGTTTACATCAATTAACAGAAAGCGTGTTCCTGAACTATTCACTTTCCGTATTCCTAAAACATCCGCCCATTCTATAAGACCTACACTAACTCCACTAGAATTATCCCATATCCCATTTTCAGCTATACTAAGTCCAGGTTTCTTGTCAAACATTTTTTTGATGACCGAAATACATATACCTCCAAAGAAGAGTACTGCGATACCTCCAAATCCCATAATCCATAATGGTGAAAACTTTCTTGTTTGCATTTCTTCCGCATTAAAGAGCATAAAAACCCCTAGCGCAACAAAAAGTAAGCATCCAAGTATAATAAGAGTCATTTTTGCTTTACTAAGTGGAACATCTACTTTACTTTTTTTCATTTTCTAATTTGGTTTAAAGTTATACTTATCATCTACAATTCTTTTGGCCCATTCTCGTGCTTGCTTATCAATATAATTGCCATTTAATAATTCGGATATGGTAACCCTTTTAAATAAGGCGCATCCAGAACAGATAGATAGCATAGCTTTGGATTGATATAATATAGTGATTGTATCTTTTTCAGCTTCCGATATCACAATTTTGTTCTTGGCAATCAAAGCTTCAAACAAAACAACCGATAAATATCGTTCTGCATTATCACCGTAAATTAATAGCTTTTTCAAGTCTTTATACTGAGAAGGCAAAGAGATTTTAGACATTTTTCTAACCAACAGAGATGGTTTACCAATAAATGAGCATGAAAATCCTATCATACCACCTTCTTGATTTTGTGCAGAAACTCTACATGTTACAGTAAATAGTACTACTAAAAATAGGGTTATAATTTTTTTCATCCAACGATTATTGTGCCATAAATGATTATTCATTACCACTGTACGGTCCCATTCATGGTTAATATAGTGCCAGTGTCGATATTAAGAACCGTGGTATCTGTAAATACAGCTTCTCTAGAATTTTTATCTATGCTGATTTCACCGCAAACGGTAAACGTACCAAAATTTGATTCGCATCCATATTGTCGTTGTACTCCATCGACAACTATAGTCATGGAAATCACTTCTTCCCCGGCAACTATAATAAAACCATTTTCGCTATCCTGGAAATCTATTATCGATTCTACATAACCTGGATCTCCTGGCGATAGCGTAGGCGAATCCTCGGATATGGTAGCACCTTTGGGTACTATAACTATTGAATCTTCTAATCCAGTAAGATCTACTCTACCATATTCAATGTCGCCAACTTCTAGTGAGGTTCCTACAGCCGAGGTATCATCACCTGATAAGTTGATTATTCCTTTGGCATTTTTTTCTTCATTTGTTTCGTTGTTAGATTCTGTAGAGCAATTAATCATTGTCATTGTTATAACAAAAAGGGCAGGCATTATTTGTATTGTTTTCATTGGTTTGTTTTTTGCTTTATTATTTACTTTTTAAGTTTAAGTACTATAGATTTCTCACTTATCTTATCGATATTAAAACTTGTACGGGTGGTCTGCAATACGTTTTGCCATATTGCATCTGCAGAAGATTTACTTTCCATTTGTATAATCATTTGACCATTGGAGTAGGTCTTGATTATGTTTTTGGCACCTTTGGATTTGGAGATTTCATGATAAAGCTGATTAACGTCTTTGTCGTCATAAGAGACAGAAGCTATGGTAATGACAACAGTATTTTTAGATATTTTCTTTTTGTCTTTTTTACCAAAAAAAATATCGCCTACTTTTGTGGCCGTCTCTTTTGCGCCTTCAATAGTGTTGTCTATACTGGCAACAGCACTATCTATTTGCTCGTTGGTTTCTTCTACCGTTTTTTCTGCTTTTTCAGCCTTATTGTGAATTCTTCGATTATCCTTTTCATTGTTACTTTGTGAAAAAGTAAAGGCAGCTACCAAGAGTAGCGTTAACGTAGTAATTTTTGTTTTTGATTTCATTTTTCAACTATTTGGTTAAACATTCATACGTGTATAACCAACATTTTAAAATGTCATCTTATTTTTTAATAATTATTTTTGAACTTGAGACGTACTATAATTATAAGGGGTATTTCTACTATTAATCTTCCCTAATAGATTTTAAAGTGTATTTGGTATAGTTCATTTTATCAAATACGAAAGACTGTCCAGTATCTAACCGCTTTTTATATATGAGTTTACCATTCATATATACACATAGTTGGTTATCTTTTGTTCCTTTAGTGTAGGCCATAGCCAGTTTTTATTTTTTTGTTCCTGTTATCCTAAAATCATCAAAATATGTAGTTACGCTACCATTCGGGTTAGAGTTTATAAAGCCAAAATAATTTCCTCCAGTACTATCAATTAGTTCGTTTGAAATCACCAACTTATTGTTAAGATAACAAGAAATATAATTTCCATTTTTTGTGACTGATATTATATTAATCGATTTATTTGAAGTAACAGCAGCTTCTTTAATTTTAATCCATTTACCACTCATATTTTTGTAAATGATTAAACTATTATCTCCCACTACAGCAATATGATAATCTGAATTATTAGAGTCAAAAACAACTCCAGCTGTTCCAGCTTTTGTACCTCTAGTTACTTTGACACTTACTGTATACGGTTTTTTAGTATCTAAGTCGAAAGGAGCTGTTTTATAATAACTTAGCTTGTCATTTTTTATATTAAGTTTATATGCACTATATTGATGTGACCAAGTTGCGTCCTTACTGGACTCTTCCAGAAACTTCACTGAACCATTAGAGAAATCTTCAAGGTAATTATACTTCTTTGCTCTTAATGCTTTCATTTCTTTTAAGTCAAGCACTAATTTTTCTTGATCTGTCAGTTTTGCTCCTGCATTAATTAAAAGTTTTTCTATTTCTTGATTTTCTAAGTCACGAGCCTGTTGTAGCAAACTTTTATCATCATGTACAAAGTCCACATCTTCAAGTTTAGTGCTTCCTGTAGGGCTTAGTAATATTTTTACTAGTTCTGGATCTTCTTTGGTAATAGCGCTCGCTAAATCTGCATCTCCTATATTGGTAACCAAACCATTGCTGTTAACAAAAAGTTTGAGCATGCGCTTTACTGTATTCGCATTTTCGTCGTCATACTTAACAAGTATATTCTTTATAAAGTTCTTGAGTTTATAAGAGGAAACTTTTAAAGGCTTCCCATTTTTAAATGCCTGTTTAAATTGGCTGTAATTCACATTTTCAAAACCTCGATTATAATCATATACACTTTTAGAGGTAGACCATTTAGCATTAAATGTCACCCCAAGTATTAAAAGAATAAAACCTAAAATTGGCCAATAAAAATTTTTGAGTCTTGTTGTTTTTAAGGCATCATATACCACTACCGAAAAACCTATGAATATTGATAAGAGCCATAGATAATACCCGGCTTTTAGCTCTTGCATATATGAACTAATTAACGATATCTTATATCCATTGTCATAATCCAATAAAAGCCACCATATGGACGCTACAACGATACTAGCAATGAAAAATCCAATCAAACTTAAAGGGAATTTTTTATGGACATCAAATACAAAAAACAACAAAGCAGTTGTAAAAAACACGTTAGGCAACAGTGTCAGAACCGCCATGCTATCCGTTAATAAAACAAATGTGGATGCCCCGATAACGTCATCATAGATGTACAGCGCATAAGAAACTAGGTATAATAATATACTAGTAGCTAAAAGATAGCTTGATAAATTAATATCTCTTCTAATTTTATCTATCTTATTTTTTTGACTAAAAATTAACCAAATGGATAATCCAACTTGAAATGTTAGGATAAAAACTATACTTAAAATTATTTTACCCTCTAAGATTCCCTGGTAAAACGCAGAGTATACTAGCATTAAAAAAATGATGTTGCAATACATCATTAGTCCATACACTGAGAGTTTAAGGCTTTCGAGCTTTTTATTAGATTTTAAATAGAAAATGGCAAATAATATAATTAGTAGAGGATATATAAGATAAACATTAGGTGATTTCTCTTCTGTAAGCCAATAGTATCCAAACCATAATAAATTGACAATGCCAAAAATGCCTAATAGTATTTTTTGAATTTTGGTTGGTGTTACAAATAGACTTTCTTGATTTTCATCTTTGTTGTCCCTATTAATACTGTAAATACCAATAGTGCCTTCTCCTAGACCATCATTTTCAGGAAGAACAACAGTTCTTTCTAAATCGTTATCTTTTTCTATTTCTGGAATTATAGTTTCTTCCTGGCCTATGAAGCTTAGCATTTCATTAGCACTGGAAACTCTGTCTACTGCATTCTTTTTAAAACAATGAATTAATAGTTTATGGTAATCCTGAGGTACTCCTGTCAAATCTATTTCTCCTTTGGTTATAGCTTCATGTACCAATTCAATATCCTGTACTCCATTTCCAAAAGGAAGCTTTCCAGTAAATATTTTAAAAATTATAACCCCAAGAGCCCAAAGATCAGTTCTAGAACTTATGCTACCTTCTAGCCCAAATCTTTTTTGATATATCTGTTCTGGAGCCATATAATGAGGTGTGCCTACAAGTTCTGTATGCGATGTAGTATCGGCATCGGAAGAAAGAGTGTCTTTGCTAATCCCAAAGTCAGTGATTTTTGCTGTATATACCCCTCTTTTATTTTTGCTTACTAAAATATTACCCGGCTTTAGGTCTCTATGTATAATCCCTTCCTCGTGCAAATGCCCTATTCCCTTGATAATATCCTTTATCAGTTTGTTCGATATTATTTTTTGGGGATTTGTCTTCAAAAACTGGGTTAAAGTACCTTGATTGGCGTACTCCATGATTATTACAGGGTAACTACCCTCACGTCCCATGGCATCTGTATGTTTTATATAATTTAAACCATGGTATGTAATAATATTGGTATGTGATACCGCCTCTATATTTTGAAACTCTTGTTCTAAGCTATATTTCGATTGTTCAGTACTACCCGAAGTATTTCCTTTTACTGATGTTTTATAGATTTTTAACGCTACAAATCTATTAGCGTTGATATCCTTAGCTTTAAAGACTTCAGCAAAAGTTCCTTCGCCCAATTTATCCTTTTCGGGATCCCATTCGTATTGGTTTAATTTCATTGGTGGTCAATATTTTGATTGGAAAAGTCGTTTGTTAAATCTAATGATTTTTAGGTTTGTATTGATTTTATAGTCAATTAACTAACTTTTCTAATCTATTTGCTTTCCTGTATATACCACAGAATTAAGAATGTCATCTTTTTTTAAAGATTTACTAGTCACTCGTAAACGATTAAGTAAGGCTGTAAATTTAGATATCAAAAGCATCCATGATATACGTCCCAAATTTGATCGTGATAAGGTTCAAGCTCTGGGATATCATCACCAAAATTACTGCCATACCACAGAACTCTTTTAAGCATATGATAATGATCGCTATCATAATGACCCGACATGTCTCTTTTAAAGCTCAACAGGACTCTATCGTCTTCGGGCTTCATTCGTTCATGTGCCTCTTGTAATATTTCAAGGAAGTGGGTCACCACATGTTCGCGGGTATGTCCGATTGTAAAAAAATCAGACTCATCGAAGTTATTCTTTATATAGCTTCCAATTCTTATGGCCATATCAAGAACAGGTCGCCCGACTTCTAACTGGATCGGGTCTTTGTCAGCGATTATTTTAAATATATTTCTCATATATACCATCTAACATTTCGGCATCTCGTATATTAAAAACTGTACTTTTAGCATGCTCTAAATATGGAAAAAATGTTGCCCAATCATCAATATCTAAACGAATTTGAACAGACTTCTTTTGGTTTTGAAAGGTTTTGAATTTGTCATTTAACCCTTCCAAATATGATAACGCAGAAAAACTTGCCATAGAAAAGTCAATATCATGAGGATTGCTTAAAACATAATCAAATGATCTTACAATTGCGTCTAATTGTAACTGCTCTAACTCAATAGTAATGTAGCCTCTTTGTTCCATCTTCCTATACTCCGTTTTGTAGCACTCATTAAACATTCCACGCACAGCATATACGGTGTCTTTATCAGCTTCCAATGTGTTTTGGTCTTCGGGCAAAACATGTTCAAACCAATATGTTTGCCATGCCCCTGCCACAAGTCCCATTTGCCCAAAAAGATGCACAGACATTTGAACCGGGCTATCATTCTCTACTTGATCAGAAATCACGCAGTGCATTTCTTCAAGGTTCTGTTTGCTTGTACCAAATTTACTAATACCAATGGTGTATGTGTCAAAGTCCCGAATGCTGGCTTCAATGAATAACAAAAGCGCAGATTTTTCTGCCGCATTTGCGTCAAAATAAACAATCTCTTTTATGTTTTTTATAAACTTCAAATTGCAATGCTCTATGTGAAAGAAGCTACTCTTTTTATAATGGTCTCATCATAAAAATTAGGCTGATCTTCTTCTTTTTCTAGGTGGCGTAAATATGACTCTAAAAAATCTTCAGTTTCTTTATTACAATAATGTGGTAGAGGAAGAACACATGCCGAATAGTTAATCATAATCATAAAACTAGCCCAATCACTCGTATTCATATTCAATATAATTGAACTCTTATCATCACAATTGGCAGCTTCTAAGAGTTTTACAATACTCTCGGCTGCCTGTTTGCCCATGCATAGTCTATTACTATCAACAATAGCATGATTACCAATATTATCTGTAAGATAGGTGAGGATCTTAAAAACGATGTTATATACATTCCTATCTAGTTCGAGTATTATATGTTTCGCTTTGAATTTATTAGTCATTGTTTTTGAGTCTTACATATCAGCTAGTTTATCAATCGTTCCTTTATGATCATCAATAGAGCGTGTCACTTTTTCTTTATTGGACATTTCTCTAAAAAATGGTGGGTACAATATATTAAAAAGAAAGTGCGCTCCGTCTTTCATCGATGCGCTAATGCCTTTAATATCATCTATGAGCTCTTTGCCTTCAGGCAAAGTCACATCATAGAGCTGTACACCGTTTTGAATGTCATGTGTTGAGAAGCCTTTAACTTCTATCTGTTCATCTGCGACATAAAATAAACACTCATAAAGCGGTTCTTCAACATGGATAAATCGTCCTGATTTCTTGGCCCCCTGCTTTGGGATTTTATCAATATGAATATGCCAGGGCAAAGATGTTGGCTGAGGTTCCGAAATGTTTGTTTTATTTGTTTCCTCCATAGTTTGTATTAACTCTTTTATATTTCATACTAAGATCTGCCATAATATCACCCTCATAGTCATCCAAAACTAAGTCATTGGCATGTTTAACGTATGGCGTGTAAGTAGACCATTCATCACGTGTCATCGGAATGATAGAGACAGAATCTTCACTATTTTGATATGGCTTCATTTTATCTATCAACGCCTCAAACTTTTCAAAAGGCTCTAAATCCATCATCCCAAAATCAATTTCATCGCGTTGTTCAATCATCTGCAAAAAAACATTGGTCACGATATTCAGCTCGTGCCTATGAAGTTCTACATGGATGAATATTTCGCTATCCGAATAGCTATCATAAAGCTTTTCTAATATGGCGCGGTTCTTTTGTTCTGAAGCGCAATACCCTGCATAATCAACCATTCGCGTATATCTATCCCAATCCTTTAAATTCATTGTGATAGATATTATCTCCTTCTTAGCCCCAACATAAGGTTCAAGCTGTGAAATCGTATGATCAACGTCCTCTTTGCTAATAATCCAAGCGGCATGATCAATAACGCTTGCTACATGATAGTTTTTAGACATAAAGCAAAGCGTGTCTAAAAGAATAGAAAGCGTCTTTTCTTCAATTTCAAACTGTGTACGGTCACTTTTTTGTTTCATTATTTAAAAGAACAAGATCATAATTTACAATGCGGGCTTTATGCTTTTTAACAGCCATCATTTTATTTCCTAAGAAATCAAATATATCAAGATTTCTACCCGATATCGTCATGATATATCCAGCTTTCATTTGAACTCTGATCGATGCCATATTTTTTTGTGATGATTAATTTTCGCTAAATCTTCGATACGGATATTTAGCAACGAATGTCCAAAAATGCTCATCTAGCCTATTCATATTTTTATAACCTTCAATAAAGCCCTTCTTTTTGAACAGGTGAGAGGATTTTATATTCTTTAAGGAAATCCATTTATTTTTCTTTGTAGACTACTGTTTTTATAGGCTCCCGCGCTATAAAAAGCCGCGCCAATTTGTTAGTAGTAATATCAACTATATTTAAAAGCGTTGGCTCTCTAGCCTTTTCATCCAAAACAAAAATCTCATTTTCTTGAACTAAATAGTAATAGTTTTGTCCAGATTCTTTTATTCTATATACCCTTACTTTTTCTAAGTTTAAGTCATCATTAATAATAAGCTCTAGATTCTCTTTATTTTTAGTAAAGAAATATGTTTTATCCATACTCGCTCCATCTTCAAATCTTACTACCAATTCCGACAAAACCACTGAAGTGTTTTCAATAGCGGCAACGGCTATACTTATTTCTTCTTGTGATGGAGTCAATTTTGGGGGCTTATTAAAAAGTGTATTAAAGCCATTATTATCCTGTGCGTTTTCAACCTCCCGTAATCGTTTTCTACGTTCTGTTTCTTCTATTGAATAGTAGTTATTTTTAAAGCTTAGAAGGTATTTAGATTCTTCATTTTTTATAATCTTTAATGACAGCAAATCCAACCTCCCTATTAATGGGTCTCCATATAATTTAAAAACGCCGTTATAAAAAGTATAGGACAAAGTTTTTGAATAATTATAGTTCCTTACTAAGTTTTGTGGAAGTATCTTGTAGCCTCCGAGTGCCAACTGCACATCGTCTATATTGCCTGGTAGTTGTATACTATCTTTTTCTTGATTAACTAGGTTATCATCACGACTTTGATCAATTCTTGATTTATCTTGTTTCTCTTCTTCGGCTAGTTTTTCCTCATTTAAATCAAATATAGAATCGGACTTTTTTATAGTGGTAGTATCCACATCTACAATATTAGGTTTAGGGTTTGATATTGTCCTGTCATATTTATTGAAAAATAAAATAGCCCCACCAATAACCAAACATGCTGCTAAAGCTCCACCATATACGAACAACCTACGATACTTCCCTTTAGGTCTATGACCAACTACAGTTTTTTGGTCTTCTTCATACTCTTTAAAATAACCCTCTAAACGTTGCTTTAAATCCGCTTCTTCTTTTTGTGTTATTCCTTCATATATTTTTCTATAGACAGCTACTTCTTTTACAAAATCAGAATCATTAAGCATCAAATTTTCAACCTGATTTTTTTCAGATTGGCTTAACGTACCGCTAAGGTATTTATCTATTAGTTCTATATGTTTTAAATCCTCCTGCATACACTATCCCAAGGCTATAATGTCATCATAAGAAATATTGTCCCTTAACTTTTTTAGACATCTTAATTTTTGTTGGCTTGCCGAACGCGCACCAGAGTAATTAAATTTTTTAGCAATATCCTCCATTCTCATACTTAAAAAAATAGCTGCTTCCAGAAGGGATTTACAAGGATCACCTAATTTCTCCAAAGCGTTTCTTATATATCCCTGTAGCGCCGTAGGGTTATGTTCTTTGTTCTCATCTTCGGCTCGATCTAAGAAAAATATACTATCATTGTGACGTTCATACTTTTTTCTTCTATTTAATTGGTTGAGCCATAACCTTCTGGAAACCTCGTATAAATAAGAGCTTATCTTGCCCCTTAGTTCATAATCTCCGGACATTACATTTTTATAAAATACAATTATAGCTTCTTGAAAAATATCCAAAGCATCATCCTCTGTACCACTATTCTTTAAAACTAGGCTCTTAACCATGTTCAAATGCTGGTACAAATGCTTTAAACAGGATTCATTTCCTTTTTTAAGTTGATTGATTATTTCTTGATCGGTCATTAAACTCCCCTATTAAGGGTTTTTACATGGCTATACTTAGTGTGTCTTTAATCGGCACATTAAATTGATATCCTTTAATTTGAATCTCTGCTTTTCCTAAAATATTAAATTTAACTTTTTTCTGTGTCAACCAAGAGAGTTTAGCATTTTTTAAAATCCCGATATTGCTTAGACTTGCATTTATAGGGATACTTACAGAATCTAAAGCACCTTGGAAATGAGGTTCGAACAATGTCCATTGTGCAATTGAAGCTTTGTCCTTGTCTATAAAAAACTGAAGTTCCATTCGCTCAATGGTATAATCCAATGGCAAATTATTTTTAGTTAAAACCTTTAAATTCAATTCGGTCCGACTAAAAGTGGGTAGTTTACTGGCTCCTATAGAACGAATTTTAAAATTATTGGTATGTGAAATATTTTTCTTTACTTGCCTTAGGATAATTTCTTTGGTATCAAGTTGAATCTCATCATCCACATTAATCACAAAGGAATTTAAAAGAAAACTTACTTTACTATTTCCCTTTACCATAAAAATAGAAGATTCCGATTCTAAAAGTTCTGGGTAGTACTGATGTAATCGCTCTAAAGTAATTTCGCAACGTACTGGCACCTTAACCGTATCATTTGCCGCCAAACTTATTTGTTTATCCAAAAAACCTTTACCCACAAGAGAATCCCTATAGAAAATATCCATACTGGATTGCTTCAGTTTACTTTTTACATTATTAGGGTTATATACCACATAGTCCATGTTTACCATAAGCAGACTGTCTTTTAGTCCTGCAACGACTACGTTGCCTATTCTTACAAACTTGGGTTTTTGGCTGCATGATGTAATTACCAATACTAGTATAAGAATGTAGCATAACTTTTTCATAATATTATTCTTTAGATACTATCCTTTTTCTTTAAGGCATAATAGATTAAAATGTAAAAGAGCATATTTAAAATCAAAATTGCCATGATATTTTCATCGAATCCATTAAATACACCCCCTATAAGAATTCCTTCATTGGTCAAGTTTTTATCATATAAGTTCAATACGTTCATTGCAGACATAGTAGCTTCTTCAAATTGACCTACAATTACACTTTGAGTTTCGGACACGTTCACAGGATGTACGGGCGATGCTTCGTCCTGTAGTCTTGAAAATCCTTCCGTCCCCCATCTACCCAAAGTAAAAAAACTAAGTATCTCCACTAGTGTTGTATTGATTTTTGTCATGACTCCAGCTAACATAATCTGGGGCATAAGAATAATAGGCACTACAGTCATTACTTTTTCTGTTGTATTTAATGATGCCGAAAGCCATAAACCAATTAATGATCCTGAAAAGGAAAGAAAAAACATAAAACCAATACTTTTCCAAAATGACCTCAGATATACCTCATCAAAATCAGCATATGTATTGTACTTGAAATTTAAGTATACAATAGTTACAAAAAGTATGGACTGTACCAGTGCTATTAAAGAGAGTACTGACCATTTAGATAAAATATACATATTGATGTTCAAATTGAACATTCGTTCCCTGCGATAAACGGGAAGTTCTCCTACTATCTCCTTGGCCGCATTACTTACTCCAAACCAAATTGCAGAAATGGTCATTAAAAAAAGTACGCTTACTCTAAACTGGTTAAAAACCAAACACACAAGTCCTCCAATAATAATAGGTTGTGCCAATAAAAGAAAAAGATTTTCCTTATCGTTCAATTTAATATTCAGATACCTTGAAATCAACCAATATAATTGGAGCCACAAAGAGTCCGGTTTTTCTCTTTTTATTTCGGTATCGGCATACTTGTGATACCCCAAAGCAGTTGGTTTAATATATCTATCCTTCACCTTATCAACATGACTCATTTCACTGTATACCTCGACAATGTTATCTACTTTAAAAGAAGGAACCATTTCGACAGCTGGTCCTTTAAATACCAGATGACCTTGTACTCCAAGAAAAATAACTTGGTCTACATAGTTTAAATCTTCAGGTTTGTGGGTTACCATAATGATAGTGGTCCCATTTGAAGCTAACCTTTTAATACTTGTTAAAAAACTTTCAATGGTCTCAGGATCCAAAGGCGAAGTTGGTTCGTCCAAAAAGAGAATTGTTGGTTCGGTTAATAGTTCAACGGCAATAGATATTCTTTTTCGTTGTCCGCCTGATAAATCCCTAACCTTAATGTTTCTAATATCTTTCTCTTTATCTTGGTTCAGGTTCAAATCTGAAATAACCTTATCGATTCTTTTATCGATTTCTTGGTTAGATGTATCGTCTGGCAGCCTCAGTTTAGCTGCATAAAATAGCGTTTTATAAACTGTGAGTTCCTTGTGAATGATGTCATCCTGCGGTACATATCCAATTTTCTTTTTTATAAGGTTAAAATTTTCTCGTAGCGATAAGCCATGTATAAATACCTCACCTGCTGTAGCCGGATTGTCTCCATTTAAACATTTCAATAATGTAGATTTTCCACATCCAGACGGTCCCATTAGAGCCACAAAATTAGAATGGGGAATTTCTATCGAGAGACTTTGAAGCCCTATTTTATTATTCGGATAAATTTTTTGTATTCCAACAGCGTTTATTGCAATAGATTCTTCACGAAGGTCTTTTGTGCCTTCAAGAAGATTAATAGCATAAAAAGAAATTGTTACAATATCACTGTCCCGTAGCTTGGTCTTGGTCTTAATTTTTTTACCATTCAAATAGGTATGATTAACGGAACCAAGGTCTTCTATCCAAAAAACATTGTTTTCATGGCTGATTTTGGCATGTATTCGGGTAACAGTCGGATCATCAAAAACAATATCATTCGTTGGCAATCTACCAATATGCAAAAATCCTTTTTTTACGATTTTATCTTTAAATTTCAATACCCCTTTTGTGCTTTTAGGTGATATATCCGATAATTCAAAAACCAAAGTTTTAGAAGCAATGTTGAAAATGTCGTTATTTGAAATTTGAACTGGTTCCATAGAGGGTATTCTATTTCCATTCAAATAAATACCATTAGAACTATCTAAATCCTTAATAAAAAAAACTCCTTCTACTCTTTCGATAATTCCGTGCTGTCTGGATACTTTTTTATCATCTATTTCGAGGTCGGCGCCATGTCCAATTCTACCAATAGTCATTTTCCCATTTTTGGGGAACGTGAATGGTTCACCATCTAACTTTATTAACAGCTCTTCCATTGTTGTTAGTTGTTTATTTTCTGCTCAATACAGTTTTTACGATGCTCAGAAAATGGATGTGTTCTGGTCAATTTTTCTAAAAGATCTTGCTTCTCATATTTCTCTAATTTTTTAAAAAAATCGGCAAACCTATTTACATCATAGCCTGCTTTTTTTGCCATTTCAAAGCCATAACTATCCGATTCATATTCATCAATTTGGTCAAAGGGTGCAGATAAGGTATTATTTATATTCTTGGCAATTTCCTTGAAACCATCCATTCTGGTCATGTCCAACAAATTCGAAGAAAGGGTAAGTTTGGTTATCTTACGTTGCGTGTGAAGCTTGTCTTCATGTGCTATCTCATGTCCTATGATAAAAGCAAGTTCGTCATAACTCTCCACAAAATTAATTAGGCCCGTAGTGATATATAGATAGCCTCCCAAAGTAGCAAAAGCATTTATATCATCTGATTTTAAGATATTCAAGTGGTATGAAACATTTTTACTATTTGCAAACTTTATAAGTTTACTTAGAATTTCCTGCACCTTTGAGTACGAGCTATTGGTGTTATCTATTTTACCTAAAAAAAGATATCTATTATACATTTGACGACCAATATTTACCCGTGCTTCTGGAGTTACATATAGCATAAAATCCAACCAGTTGTTTTCCAATTGCTTTGTTATATATGCTGGTCCATCGAGTGCATGACCACAATCTTTCAATATTGCTGCACTTTCAATTTTAGATTGATACTCACCGAACACCTCTTCTAATTTATCTTGAGGTAATTCTTGCGCGGTTCCAAAACTGATTGCAAATACTAAGGCAAAAAATATTATAAATGTTCGTTTCATATTCCTTTGATATAGTGTTATTTATGATATATAGCCAAATTTAATCAATGTCATCTTTTATGTTGGAAAATATAATAGAAGATTACATTTCAAGTTTGGTTCTCATCCAAAGCTTAATAATGTTAATTTCAGAAGGTGATGGCCTTCTATTACCTTTTCCCAAGGACTGCACCAACATTTTTGATTTTGGGTTTACTTCAATCGTAATCATTCGGTTGTCGTTTTTCTTTAAAGAAAAAATTGCTGATGCCCCAGAGGCACACCTTCCAGAATAAGAACCTACACAATGACTCATATACATACCCTCTTCAAATAACTGTTCTCCGTTGATCAACTCCGTAAAATCCCATTTATTTTCATTCTCGTCCTTTAAACTCCAGTCCCAATCATGCTTTTCCCATTCGTATCCTATCCAAGATACCATGGTTACACTCGTGACATATTCCAAACTCTGAGCAAGTACATTGACCACTGCCCTCCCTTTCCAGCTGAAATCGGCAATATTTTCATCACGATTACTCTCTGTATATCTGTGAATTGCCCAAGCAGCAACCATACTACTTTCATCATCACTTAAAGCACCTCTATGCTTAATCAGCCATGAAACAGTATCTTTCCAAAACTTTAAAAATGATTCGTCATAGTTTTTCTCCGTAGGGTCAATCACTAAAACTTGATTATACATTACGCGAACAAAATCTTGATGGTTACCACCCAATCTATGTATTTCTGCATAAATATTGGCCTCCATTGGATATATGGTATCAGGGGCTTTCATTAAGTAGTGTTGAAACTTATTTGGAATATTCCACTTGAAAAACTTAGCAGCTTTTTTTAGACTACCCCCTTGTCCTATGATAATATACCAACATATCCATTTAAAAGGCATTGGCTGTCTATCATATCTCCTGCTTATAAACCATTGTTGTAAAAGAACGTTTGGTGTTTCATATAAAGTGAATAAATGGTTTAAAATATGTATGCCACTAGCTTTATTCCATGTTTTTGGACTTCTTAGCCAAAAAGGTGATAATATGCATGCCCATTTTGTAATGAAGTCACTATGCTCTGAATCGATTGAATTTTTTATGATTTCAATATTTGAAAAATCTCCAATAGTTTTTCTTATCCTGTTTACGTTAAAATCCATAGAGAACTGGAGATTGTCCAAGCTTCTAATATAGTTCTCCAACTTTTTTTCTATATCATTTCCTGGAATTGCCGAAATCTTTAATTCTTGCAGGTTTGCTTCATATAAAAAATCAGGGTTATTTCCTGTTATAATATTTAGAACAGTATTACCAGGATTCAATACATTTTCATATAACCTATGATAATTGTACTCGCAGATATCCTCTTCGGATGCCAATCCTATCCAACTGTAATAGCAATCCAAACAACAATGGGTGCCTACTATATATTGGCTAATGTCCGCTAAGGGATCTCGCAAAAAATCCCAATATTCATCATAGTCATAACCTAGTTTCTCCCTATCATATTCCTCAATCCCATCCTCCAAAGAAATCTTTGAATTCTTTAGTGCATAGAATTTTTGCCAACGCCAGTTATGAGGTTTCTTATAGAATTTTCTGCCCATACTCCTTAATGATTTTTATCCCTTTTTAGAATAAGTTCAATAGTGTATAACCAAATATATCAAAAGTCATCTATTTAATTAATTACCCAAATCTTACCATAACTTACCTGCGCACGGATCCTGTTTCGATTTTATAGTGTTCCGGCAGATAAGCGTAAAGTAAAATCGAAATAGGGCGCACACTATTTTTGATTTGGAACGCTATCTTTTTCCTTAACCCATTTTAGATAGGCTTGATACTGCTCTGGATTGTTATGAAAATATCCTTTAAGGTTTGAAATCACCTGCTGCTCACCTTCAGCCAATGCCTGTTCCCTAATTTCGGGTGTTCGGGAAACCTGAAAAGCTAGATAGCCAACAATTATCAATGTAACGAACCAAATCGAATAATGCAGCCATAGCTGTACTTTAGAAACCAATCTTGATTTTTCAATCAGTTCCTCAACAAAATGAACAGATTCTTGAAATCTCGAATTATTCTGTTTCTCTATCGCTAAGTGCTCAAGGAGCATTCTCTCGATTTCAGTAGTATCCGGTTCTATTTTGATGTTATCGGTATTTTTAGTCAACCGTTCCAGTCTGTTGATAGATATTTTAAACCCATCCAGTTCATCGGTAAGCAGTTCCATTACCTCGTCCAATTTTTTATATCCCATTGCTCTTTGTTTTAGAATCCGATTCCTGTATCGATTGTCCTTTTAATAGTTTTTTTGATGATATTCTTGGCGATACTAGCGGCTAGATTGGTACTCATTTCCAAAGTCTTCCCTAGTAGCTCAGCTGACTTTCCTACCTCCAATGGTTTTGTGATGCCCATATTTTGGGAAAGTTGCGCTATAATTCTTCCACCGGACATAGAGCGGCTTACCTCGCTCGCCTTGAAATTTTCGCCTTTGTACACGAACCGAAACCCCTGTAATTTATTCGCTTTGTTAATGCTTGGTAAGACTTCCACGTTCTGCGCGCCCATCGCCTTTATATAGGCATCCAAGGTCTTCAGCCTTTCATTGGCTAATATCCTTTCGTGTATCCTCCGTATTTCGTTGCGTATGGCAACAGACTGTAATTGTTGCTCCATCTGTACCTCCTTAACCGTGGTGAGCCCCATTTCCTTGGCCACGTTTTCGGCGGCCAATTGGCTGCTCTTTCCAATAAAACTGTCGTTGTAGGCCTTGCCTTCAAAATCGATACGGTTCACATAAAGATGCACATGGGTATGTTCCTTGTTCCTATGTACGAACGCAATGGCCTGCCGTTCCTTTAGCTGCATTTCCTTTAAGAAGCGTTCCGTTAGCTCACGGAGTTTTTCATTGTCCAGTTTTTTGCCGTCCTCCACGGTAGGGCTTAGGACAAAGCTCAGGGTGTTCTTCTTACAACGTGCGTTCATCTCCTGAGCGATTCTGAATTCCTCTGTTACCTCCTTTGCGTTGTCCCCTGCCACATATTGGCTGAGCACCACTTCGGCGTCCTTCCCCTTGTTCCATCCGTATACCATGGAAGCTCCGGTATGTGCTATGGACTTTCCCATGCCTATCATTTTCTGAAGTTTTTAAGGTGTTCGCCTATCTCCCTTGCCAATTTTTGGACTTCAGATTCCAGACGGGGATTCCGTTTCCTGAACATGTTCCCGATGCGGGTGAAACTGTTCTTAAAGTCCACCAAGGTTTTATAGCATTCCAATTGTTCCGCAGAAAGCCTTTCGATGACATTGCGGCCAAAGGCCGTGTTCCTGCAATATTCCGATAGGGATATCCCGGCACGTTCCGCTCTTTTTATAAGCAACTTTTTTTCGTAGATGGTACACCTGAATTTGATATAGGTCCTTTTCATTTTATTTCTTCTTTGCGACCATCGGGAGTAAAGCAAGTTTGTTTTTGTGGCAACAAAAACACATCTTGAATTCCCTGCCCGACAGCATCTTTCACATTTTCACATTGCCATTCGTTCATGTCCTTATAACCCTTATAAACTGATGACAAATCTTTCGCACCCCTATGTTCCATTAATGTTTTCGTTACCGACCTTCCATTGGAATCGTTGTCCAGATAGAGTTCGAGAGTTGCATATCCCTTTGAAACCGACATCACTTTTTGGATTAAAACCGTGGAATTCATTACTAAAAAATCCGATTCTTGTTCCATAGCCCCTTTATAGCCTAGGATGGACAGAAAATCGAACATCCCCTCCGTTACGGTAAGTTTTTGGTGGCCGGTTTGAATATGGGTGACATCTTTGGGCGCAGTACAGTTTTTCAGATACTTGTTACGAAGCTCCCATCCTCCGGAACCGTTCTTCAGTCCGATAGCGAAATACGGTTTTCCCTTAAACGTATAATGGACTTCCTTCACGTATTTCTTTGCGTTTCGAATATTGATCGCTCTTGATTTCATATAACCCAACAATGCGGGATGTCCAAGGGTCTTAACTTTTGCGATAACCACTTTGTCATCGACTTGGTTTTCCTTCTTTAAAATCGGTTGCTGCTGAAAAGAAAAAAGACTGTTCTCATTTGCTATAAATTCCAACGTCTCCTTTACGGTTCCATTTGTTACCTGGTATATCAGGTCGATAACATTTCCGCCTTTTCCTGCTCCATGGTCGTACCATCTATTGAGTTTCTTGCATACCTTGAAAGAGGCTTGGGTTTCTGAGCGGAACGGGCTCAGGAACCAAGCTTCTTTGTGGGTTGTCCTTGTAGGGAAGTGCCCTAGTTTTGCCAGCGCCCTTTCGATGGGAAAAGCTCGGGCTCTTTCGCACGTTAGTCCATTTGTTCTTTTTCTTTTCATGAGCAGATTACTTTTGGTGTTTTTTTTGATGATTTGATGAATTCCTTTCTTAGGGTTTGTATTTATAGGGTTTTGTCCTTCATCGTTTTGTTCATCGGTTCATCATTTTGCTATTTTTTTAAGCATTATCTGTCATCGTTTTATTTTTTGATGAGCAAATGATGATAGTATGATGACAGCCTCGGCATCGATAGATAAAGGTTTCGGCTCAATCCGTCATCGCTTCATCGAAATTTTCGAGCAAAAAGGATTTCATCACGGTAAAATAGCGCCCCTTCGAATCCAATAGCTGCATGGAAGCGTCCTGCCAGATTACCAATTTTTGATAGCTGAGCGTATTGTCCCTGTTTTCCAGTTTCCAGTCCCGCTTCAACAAACGCCTTAGCTGTGTCAGGTCGGTCTTTATCCGGGTCCTGTTCAATAGCTGCAGGGCATCCAAAGGGCAGAGATGTATCTCGTCCAGTTCAAACTGCTCCATAGCGCCCAGCAGAATCGTGGCCAGTTCCTTTTCCACCCTGTTCCTGTTGTTCCGTACCAATTTGTTCAGTGCCTTTGTCCGTATCTGCTGCGGGGTGAACCACATCCGTGTGCTGTGTTTGCTCGATAGCTTTCGTTGGCTCAAATAGTAGAGTAGGGCTGGTATTTCCGCTACCAGTTCATGTAGGAAGTCCGTCCGTTCTTTTTCCAGTACCGGTATCTTCAATACCCAAAAGCGGGTCTCGTTCCCGTCTATCTTTATAAAGCTGTCCTCGTTGTTGCTGCAGAGGATAAACTTGCCGAAGAACTCCACCTCCCGTTTGTCCTTGCCCTTGGCCTCCAGTTTATTGATGTTGGTCGTGCTCAGATACTTGATGCGTTCGGTAAGTTCCTCCTTGTTGAACAGTACCTCGTCTATACAGATGAGGAGCTTGTTCGCCCAGTCGGCATTGAACTGACTGCTAAAGCTGTCGTTGGTCAAGTAGGTCATATTGTTATCGAATATGGCCTTCATCCATTTTAGAAAGGTGCTCTTGCCCGTGGAGCGTTCCTTCGAGACTAAACATAGAATAGGTAATACCTGAACCGGTCTGATATAGAGCAATTGTAGGTAATCCAAACCTAATTCATAGTGCTTGCCAAAAATATGTTTCATAAAGTCCAAGGAGGCCTTACATTCCCCTTCCTTGGGGGTTACCGGCAAGGGAGAATACGTGTTATAGAACATTTTATATTCCTGGTTGAAATCGATGTGATTGGGTATACACGTAAAACCATCGTACTTGGGGACATTACCCAGAAAATCCTTGCCGTGGTCCTGGCGAATGGTCTCGATGTTCCAATGCACCAAGATTTCGTTGAAATGTCCTGCGATGGTAGGGGCCTGCACCAGTTTATAGTACGAAGTGCCTACTCGTAAATATGGTATTATTTTCATAAAAAATGTATTGACCGGCAAAGGCATGCCTTTGACTCATTGATTGTTCTATGGGCCGAATTAGATTGCCTGAACGGATTTCCGTTCGTTCTGGAGCAGCCAATGGACAATTTTCTTACGTTCAAAGAAAATCAGTTTTCCGTTGGGTTTGGAGTGCGGGATAATGCCCGCCGCGGTAAGTTTGTACAGATAGCTGCGGGAAATTCCGGTATAGTCACAGGTTTCCTCAAAGGTCAGTACCTTTTTGTTCGCTATCAGAAGTTTTTCCAAACGGTCTAGCCGTTCGAGAATTAAAAAATTGTCCATTGTTTTCCTTTTTTAGGGTTACGAAATGAACAAAAGCGCTTTTGTTTTCTTTCAATATTGTTACTGGATAAATGTATGGAAATAGGTGAATACAGGTAGGTGCTCATTTGAAAAAGTTATGCACAAATAACTGATATATAATATATTAAACCATAACACCCCAAAATATACGACCGTTACAAATCATTTATTTTATTTGGTTTCATTTGGTGTAAAATGAAATCAAAATATATATTGACCTATTGGTGCTTTTAATGAAAAAATCGGGGTTATCAACAGTTGAAAAAGTAGAATTAGGCAATTCAGATTCTCAAAAAAGCAAATTATCATCTTATTCTATCCAAAACTTATGATTTTCAATGATTAGAATAAATCAAGGGATACTTGTAAATTGTACAGTGCTACAATGATTATATTATCATTTTAAGACTGCATTGATATCATTTGTAGCGAAATGATATAAAATCAGATTCTTTTCGAAAAAAATTTACTTTATGTGCAAATTATGTGCAAATAAAAAAGGCTTCAGGAGTGTAAACTCTCTGAAGCCTTGCTAATGCTAGCTCCCCCTCTTGGGCTCGAACCAAGGACCCTCTGATTAACAGTCAGATGCTCTAACCAACTGAGCTAAGGAGGAATATTACTATTTATATTTTTCTTTGAGCTTTAAAATTATCTCGGGATACTTTTTTAAGTTCTCGATATACTCTTTACTCTTCATATTCTTAATGTGAGTTTCTATTTGTCTGGCCTGTTTTCTTGATTCACATTCGAAAACTATAAAAAGTGACCAGTGGTTTGCAACTGAAGTAAAAGATTTATCAAAATAACCTGTGTTATGTTGAATCAATCTTGATTTTACATCGACCGTTTCTCCTATGTAATATTTCCCAAGCTTTTCTGAAAATAAAACATAAATAGAACTCATTTCAAGTTTTAAAAGAACTTTCCGCTCTAACCTCCCGATAGCTATCGGGATGAGCTAAGGAGGAATATTTCACCTTAAGCGGGTGCAAATATAATTTTTTCTTTAAAACACCACAAACAATTATTGCAGGTTTTTAATTAAAAAAATCGTTTTATAATATTCCAGATATCATTACCAAAAATAACGACCATTAATCCCATTAAAATCACAAAACCTATAATCTGGCCTTTCTCTAAAACTTTTTCGCTCGGAGGTCTTCCACTAATCATTTCATAAAGCAAGAACATTACATGCCCGCCGTCTAAAGCCGGTATCGGTAAGATATTCAAAAAGGCCAACCAAACGGAAAACATAGCCATAAAAGACCAGAAGAAAGTCCAATCCCAAGATTTTGGCATCATTTCAACAATACCTATAGGTCCTTTTACTTGTTTATATGCTTCTGTTTTAGAGTTGAAAATTACTTTGAATTGGCGTATTTGATCTGTTAATACTTTAATAGTTCTCGTAAACCCTGCCGGTATTGCGCCGAAAAAATCATAAGTATCCGTTTTACGCAAATCTTGGATATCTAACTGAATGCCAATTGCACCTTCATTGGGCACCGTTAAATTCAAGTTTTCAACGCGACCGTCTCTGCGCACCGAAATATCAAGATTTTCATTTGCAGAGTTACCTATCGTATTTCTAAACTCGTCCCAAAAAACAACACTTTTACCATCGACCGAAATAATTTCATCACCAGCCATAATACCGGCTTTTTTTGCTACCGAAGAATCAGCTACTAAGGCAATAACAGCCTTGGAACGATATGCCATAAAATTGCGTCCTTGAGTCTGAAAAACTTCTTTTTTGCCTTCGTCCGTAATTGGAAAAGTTATTTCTTGTCCCTCTCTATCTACCGTAATATCATCACCAAGAATAATATCTAAAATAGCATCGTTAAAACGAGTGGCTTTTTTACCATCTACTTTAAGAATTTTATCCCCCGTACGTAAACCTAATTTTTCACCAATGGAATCTACAACTATACCGTATTTTAAACTATCGGAAGGAATATATGTGTCTCCATTATTAAAAAGCAAGAACGTATAAATCAACCAAGCCAATAAAAAATTTACGATAACCCCACCAAGCATTATAATAAGGCGCTGCCAAGCTGGCTTGCTGCGAAACTCCCATGGCTTAGGCTCTTCCTTCATTTGGTCGGTGTCCATACTTTCGTCTATCATACCGGCTATTTTAACATAGCCCCCTAGTGGCAACCACCCAATACCATACTCTGTTTCTCCTATCTTTTTCTTTAAAAGCGAAAACTTTACATCAAAAAAGAGGTAGAACTTTTCAACTTTGGTCTTAAAATATTTAGCGGGAATAAAGTGACCTAACTCATGTAAAATAACGAGTATGGAAATAATCAAAACGAACATCACAATCTGCGTAAAAAGTCCCATCGGCAAGTTTTGTTTTTATCTAGGCTGACAAAAGTAAACTTTTAGCAAATGTTTGAAAAGGATTACCTATGCTATTAGACGTATTTAAGAGTTTTTTGGGAGCAAATGAGGTTTATTTTACTTGAAAAAGGTACTTTTCAGCCGTACTTTTGCACTCTATGCGAAAATTCTTTGCTAAATACAAGTTCTTCGGAATCGTATTATCGCTCTTATCTATTGTAATTATTTACCTCATTTACAACGCGTTAAAACCTAAAGAGCGCCTGCCGATTTATCAACCTTCAATGATAAATCCTGAATTGGTCGACAGCAGCTTGCACTACAAGAAAAAATACCACACCATTGCCGATTTTGAACTAATAAACCAGAACGGCGATACCATAACCCAAAAAGATTATGAAGGAAAAATCTATGTAGCCGATTTCTTCTTTACGACTTGCCCTAGTATTTGCCCTATTATGACAAAGAACATGGGCGCAATACAGCGCAATACATTAGATGACGATGATATTCTACTACTTTCGCACTCTGTCACCCCAAAAATCGACTCAGTACCTCAACTTAAAAAATATGCCCTAGAAAAAGGGGTGATAGATACCAAATGGAACTTGGTTACCGGTGATAAAAAGAAAATCTATGAACTAGCCAGAAAATCGTATTTCGCCGTATTAAATGATGGTGACGGCGGTGAGTATGATATGATACATACCGAAAACTTTATCTTAATTGATAAAGAAGGTAGAATACGAGGCACTTATGATGGTACGAGTTCTGAAGAAGTAGCTAAACTACTTGGTGATATTGAGATTTTAAAAAAATCATATTAAAAGCTAGCTCTTAAAAACCAAAAAACCGCTTTCCTGTGCATAGGAAAAGCGGTTATGCTTATTTTATGGTTAACTGCTAGTTATTGCAATCAGAGATATACGCTTTGGCAATCTTTAGTTGCCCTTCAGCCGTGTTTTCAAATTCACCATTCCCAATTTTTGTTGCTAAATCGTTACAGCTCGCAAAAAATTCTGCACTAGCTTTCTCTGCTTTTTTAACTCCAGGTAACGTAAAAAAGTAATCTTCCGATACGGTTAAATCCTTATACAAACCAACTTTTTCAGACTGAAAAAGACGTTGCATAAAAACTGTATTATTCAGGTTAAACCCAGATAAAGCATTATCACTAACCTTGACCAAACTAGTTTTCGGATTAACAGGCTCAAATACCTTATCATCTACAACTATTTCTTTAACCCCTTTACATTTGAATACCTTATTCTTTGATTTTCCTTTTTCGTTAATATAGGTAACCACTGCGCGTTTGGCTTTAGTGTCACCATCTAAATCGATCATAGTGCCCGCAGATGGCTCTTCATCTGAAAATCGTATAGATATTTTACCTTCAAATTTTTCGCCCTCGGTAGTTATTACATATCCATCAGCCTTATTGATATTATTATTCTTAGCGGCCATTTTATTGTTTACATTTTTCATCTTACTATCAACCTCATACGCAGGTGCATATTTACGGTTTGAAGTAGCTCCATTGTACTGCTGGTTAAAGCTTTCCTTGGTTCTTTTTAAAAGGGATTTCGCAGAATTGGTAGCCCATTTTTTATGGTCGCAGGCGATAACCTTATCAAGGTACTTTTGAGCGTTATCAAAATCTTCAGTAAACAACGAAACCTTGTATAAGTTCATCAAAAGGCCCCAAGCTACTTTCTTTTCTGTTTTATCAGACAAATCATAGTTGGCCAATTTTGCATTCCAAAAGTCTACAAAGGGCTGAAATTGGCCCTTATTATTTCTTAAATCATCTAAGGTTTCGGCACTTGAAACTAAAGAGCCTAAATCTGCAACCATTTTTCTGGTCTCATCTTCTAGACCGGCAGTCTTCTTATCTTTTATATAGTAAAACTTCTCGCTTTTTAAATTGACCCTTAAATCATATTTATCATACAAATCAGGCAAAATAACCCTTGTTAAATAGGTATCTCCTAATCTCTTTTTAAGGTATTCTTGAACTAAATACGGACTTGCTTTAGCTTGATCTTCGCTTAATAAGGTCAAGTATTTGTCTTGTTCCTTGAAGGTAAAATCAAAAACTTCTGCGACAGGCTTATCATTATCATCTTTACTTGCCAAAACTGGATAAGAATGGTAATGTACACCTTCTCCTTTTACCATAATCAAAGTGCCCAAAGCAGCTGATTCTTTTGGTAATATGCTTACTGACCAGGTCTCTTTGGCCTTACTTCTCGAAAAGGTAACATCAAGGTCTTTTTCTGAAATACCATTCATCATAACCATTAAATTTGGCACAGAAGTCTCGCCGGAGACCTTTTCAAAATCTTGAAAATTAAGGGCATTCTGAAATTCAGTTTCAGTAAATGGTAATACGGCACCTTCAGTCTGGGCAAATGCGCCCATATAGGTGGTAATGTCTTTTGGTTTTACGTTTTCAGGGTAGTTGGGTACGGCAATATCGACCATATCGTTTTTCAACGATTGTGCCGATAAAGACAAACTTCCAACAAGTAAAAGTGCTAATGGTAAAGGTTTTCTTAAATTCATTTTGGGGGTAATAATTAATTAATAATTTTAATTTTGGTGGTATAATAATTTAGATATTCTGTACTAAGCTCTTGTTTAAAATTACCATCGGTATCGAACATTTTTGATTTATTCTTTTTACGTCTGATCATTTTTAGCATTTCATCCTTTAGAATTCCGCGAAAGCGCTCTCGTTCAACTTGTTGTTCTGCTTCTTTATAGTGTTTTTCGGCCAAGCCAAAATATTCTTTTAAGGCATAAAGACTGGCCAAATTCGAACTTACATATAACACAAATGATCTATTATTATTGTAATCGTTAGACTGCTTTAATTCTTCGAATGAAGTTATAAGGTCGTCCAATTCATTCGTAAAGGCATCACGATTGGTTCTATCTTGATCGAGTTTTTTTATATTATGTAATCGCTCATTGAGTAATTTTAATTTTTCGCCTGAGCTCAGTTTTTTATGCTTTGTAATGCCGTAAAACTTGATGTAGTCTTTTTCAAAAACAAGATCAACATTGTTTTTTGCAAACCTTTGAAAGGTGCTTACCGAGTTTTTTAAGATGATTTCATTTAAGTTAACTGCCAGATTTCTTGCTTTATTTGTAGCTATTATGTGTATATCTTCTTCAGGTAGTTCAGACACAAAAGTATCTAGTACATCCGCATACTTTACGGTGTCACTTACTACTATTTGGTCTTTATGCTTCACAGAAAGTTTATACTCGTAAGCAGCAATTAGCTCATATGTATTATCTGCGCCAGTGTATTTGTGGTATACCTCAACATCGTCCATAGTAATTGAAAGAAGAAATCCGTTTTCAAAGGGCAGTTTACTTTTTCCATACTTTTTAAACGTACGTAATTTTGGTATGAGGGCACCATTATTTGGATTAAATCCCCCCCATAACACTTTTAAATCATGAAGATTTAGCCTATCACCTCTATAGTCTATTGTAACTATGGACTTATTCGAAACTTCTGCAGATACCCCATAAACTTGACAAGAAACGGGCAAAGGATTTTCAGGATAACTGAATTGATGCAGTTTTTCATAAAAACTGGTCACCTTTTGAGCATCGCAATTTGCAGTGATCGAAAAGATTGTTAGGGCTAAAAGAACACCTCTCATTTAAGCTTGGTTTGGTCGAAGGGCGAAAATCAATATTAGATTTCACTTAGACTAAATTTTGTTGTGAACAACTAAATTATGTAGGTCTTTTGATCCTTACTAAAACTTAAAAATGATGTCCCCGATAATTTTTATTTCAAAACTGAGATTCCACCTATTATTTCATACTTTTGTTAATTATAATCAATCTAAATAAACATAAGTGGCTACGGTTGCAGAACTTAAACATGGGCAGAAAGGGATAATAAAGGAATTTTCTGGTAGTATTCTTCCCATAAAACTATTAGAATTGGGTTGTTTGCCCGGTAATAGTGTTGAACTGGTTCAGGTAGCACCTTTAAAAGATCCCATTTATATTAATGTAAACGGTTCGCATATTGCCATAAGACGTGCTTTGGCATCGCAAATAGAACTCGATATTGTAGACACCCCTGCTCTATGAGTAAAAACATTAATGTTGCCTTAATCGGCAACCCCAATACTGGAAAAACCTCTGTCTTTAATCAACTTACCGGTCTTAACCAAAAGGTTGGTAATTACCCCGGCATCACGGTAGAGAAGAAACAAGGAATCTGCAAACTAGAAAGAGGTATTAAAGCTCACATCTTAGATTTACCAGGCACCTATAGTCTTAACACTACCTCTCTCGATGAGAGTGTTGTGGTAGAACTACTGCTCAACAAGAATGATAAAGATTATCCTGATGTTGCTGTAGTTATTACTGATGTAGAAAACCTAAAACGCAACCTTCTTCTTTTTACGCAAATAAAAGACCTAAAAATTCCTTCCATATTGGTTATTAATATGTCGGACAGAATGTCTCGAAAAGGAATCTCTTTGGATATTGAGTTACTTGAACAAAAACTGGATACCAAAATCGCCTTGGTAAGTACTCGAAAAGGTGAAGGTATCGAACGCATTAAAGAACTCATCACCAACTATAGACAGCTATCTGAAAAACCTAATATAGATACGACGGTTATAGCTCCAGATTATTTTGAGCGGTTGAAAAATACTTTCCCCAAAGAAGACTTATATAAATTATGGTTAGTGATTACGCAAGACGTAAACTTTATGCCGTTGGAGAAAAAAAGAATCGAAGATGCCACTGCTTTTTCTACAAAATCTAAAACAGAATTAAAAAAGCTTCAACACAGAGAAACCGTATTACGCTACCAATTTATAAATGGTATTCTAAAAGAAACTTACAAAGTAGATATGCAAGCCGCGAAAGGACTTAGGGCATCTTTAGATAAGGTTTTGACCCATAGAATTTTTGGATATCTAATATTCTTGGCAATTCTGTTTTTAATATTTCAAGCAATATTTGATTGGAGCGGTTATCCATCAGATTTTATCGATGAAAAAATGGCAATGGCGGGCGAATGGATCAAGACTAGCCTTCCCCCAGGAATACTAACAAATTTATTGGCAGAAGGAATTTTTGCAGGTATAGCTGGTATACTTGTATTTATACCCCAGATTGCTTTTCTATTCCTTTTTATCGCTTTGTTAGAAGAATCTGGATATATGAGTCGTGTCGTCTTTTTAATGGACAAACTAATGCGACCCTTCGGCTTAAGTGGCAAAAGTGTTGTTCCGTTGATTTCAGGTACCGCATGCGCCATACCGGCCGTAATGGCAACACGAACTATTGAGAACTGGAAAGAACGATTAATTACTATACTGGTAGTACCCTTTACTACTTGTTCGGCTAGATTACCCGTTTACCTCATTTTAATCTCTTTAGTAATTCCTAAAGGATATTTTCTTGGGTTGAGTTATCAGGCATTGACCCTTATGCTATTGTACATTCTAGGTTTCGGAATGGCTATTTTGTCGGCAATGGTATTGAATAAAATTTTAAAAATCAAAAGCAGGTCTATGTTTATGGTTGAGATGCCAACCTATCGTCTTCCATTATTCAAAAACGTATTTTATACGGTAGTCGAAAAAACGAAGAGTTTTGTTTTTGGCGCAGGTAAAATTATACTTGCCATTTCCATTATTCTTTGGTTTTTGGGATCTAATGGTTTTTCTGATGAATTTAAAAATGCGGAAAGTATTGTTAAAGAACGTATCAAACTTGAAGGCCTTAATAGTTATAGTCAAAATTATATCGCCAATAATCTAGACACGTATCCAGATGCAAAGAATAGAGCTGTAGCCCAAGAGATTGCCAGCTATAAATTAGAGCATTCTTATATTGGCTATGCCGGAAAGGCCATTGAACCTATAGTTAAGCCTTTGGGTTATGACTGGAAAATAGGAATCGCCGTTTTAACCTCTTTCGCGGCAAGGGAAGTATTTGTAGGCACTTTGGCCACCATATATAGTGTAGGTAACGATGAAGAAGAAACCATAAAAAGCAGAATGGCCGCTGAATTGAATAGTGCAGGCACCAAACCGCTTTTCAATTTGGCATCGGGCATATCGTTAATGCTTTTTTATGCTTTTGCCATGCAGTGCATGAGTACTTTAGCCATAGTAAAACGTGAGACCAATAGTTGGAAATGGCCGCTGTATCAACTTATTTTTATGAGTGTATTTGCGTATATTGTAGCATTGGCCGCCTATCAAATTCTAAAATAAGAGACCATGCAAGAAATTTTGGCATATGTTATTTTACTTACCGCGATTGGTTACTTGGTCAAAAAATTTATTTTACCAAAATCATTGTTCGCCTCAACCAAAAAATCTTCAAAGGCCTGTGGTAATGATTCCTGTGGTTGCTCCTAATAACAAGTTTCTAGTTTTTTCAATAGCTAAAATTTATTTTTTTTATCTGATGATGTAACCTTTTGTACTTTTCTGACTATATAAGGTAAACACCAACAAAACCAACCATTGTTGAAAACAGAAACAGATGAACTATTAATGGCTCAAGTAGCTAAAGGCAACTTAGACTTGCTTAAAGTACTTTTTGACCGGCATCATCTTCACATATTTAATTTTTTATACAAAATGTGCGGTGATAAAATGTTAAGCGAAGACTTAACACAAGATGTTTTTTATAAAGTAATCAAGTATCGTTCATCCTATAAAAATGGAAAGTTTGTATCATGGATTTTTACAATCGCCAGAAATAGCCTAAAAACACATTTCACACGAAACAAAGAAATGCATGATGATTTAGAAACCGTGCGTTATCGATTAGCGGAAAATGAGAATGAAAAGCAAGACGAATACTCGCAATTACAAAGGGCATTGGGTAAACTTGAAAGTTCTGATAGAGAAGTATTGTTAATGCATCGATTTCATGAAATAAAGTATAACGAATTAGCGGAAATTATGGATAGTACCCCAGGTGCTATTAAAACTAAAGTAAGTAGAGCATTGAAAAAATTAAAAACAATCTACTTAGAAAGCATATAAGTTATGGATACAGATCATATTATAGATTTACTGCCGAATTACATAGATGATATGTTGTCAAAAACTCAAAAAAATACGGTTGAAGTACATCTTAAAACCTGTGCTTTATGTACCAAAGAATTTGAAGAGTATAAATCGCTTTTTAAAAGGTTTACGGAAGAAAAAATGGTGCAACCATCACCAAATCTTGGTATAAACTTTCAAAAAATGCTTGCTAATGAAAAAGAGAATGGCGTAAAAGTAGTTGCTATTGACAACGCTAAAAATAAAAATGGCAATTGGTTTTATAGCAGTATAAAAGTTGCAGCGAGTATTGCCCTTTTAATTGCCGCTTTTGTCGGCGGCAGGTATTTTCAATCAGAAGCTTCTCAAGAAGATTTGGCTTCTATTGAAAACGAGAGCTTAGAATTAAAGCAGACGACAATGATTTCATTAATGGAAAACCAATCGGCCAGCAAACGTATTCAAGGGGTGCAATTTATTGAAGAGTTCGAAAAACCAGATGAAGCAATTGTAAAAGCATTAGCCAATAGAATGCTTAATGACGAGAACACCAATGTTCGCTTGATTGCTGCAGAGGCACTATCAAAATTTAGCAATTCAGAGTTAGTAAAACTCGCGTTTATAGAAGCTCTAGAGACAGAAAAAGACCCTAGTGTTCAAATTGCGATTATTCAAAATTTAGTGAAAACACAAGAAAAGAAAGCGGTAAAATCTATGCAGAAATTATTAGAACAAGAAGACACCCAACCTTTTATTAAAGAAGAGATAAATCAAATATTATCAGAAATTATATAATAACCTTTGCTGAGCGAAGTCGAAGCATCAAAAAACGAAAATCATGAAATTAATCACTACTATTTTATTTACGTGCTTATTTGTACTAAGTGCAAATGCACAAACAGACTACACCAAATCTTTGAGTGGAGTAGAATGGGTTAAAATTGAAACAAAATCTGGAGTAAGCGTTAAGACACACGACAAGAAGGAACTCTTAATCAAAGTTTCTGGAATGAAAAAAAGGTCTGAAAAAGCCAAGGGATTAAAATTAGTAGGCGCTGGAGGCACAGACAACACCGATGTAGGTTTTTATGTAGTACAAGATGGTAATACTATGTTAGTTAAAAATCTTAGAAGGTCTGAAAGAGCAGAAATCTTTCTGCCCAAAACCCAAAATCTTTCTGTTACCAATTCATGGAACGGAGATATCTATATTGAAGGTTTTTCCGGTGAGGTAGAAGCCAATGCCAATCTAAATGGCGGATTAAAAATGAAAAACCTTTCAGGCCCGGTAACGGCGTATTCTTTAAACCAAGGCATACAGGTAGGGTTTGATAAAGTTAGCCAAGATGCACCTATTGTAATTCGCACTACTAATGGCGAAATAGATGTAACGCTACCAGAGAGCACCTCGGCAGATTTAGAACTTAGTTCATGGAATGGGGACATCTACACCAATTTTGACTTAAAAAGACCCGATAAAGACGGACTAAAATCTGTCTCTGGTAAAAATGTAAAGGGAGCAATTAATGGTGGCGGTGTAAATATCAAATTAAAATCTACCAACGGCACCATTTATCTAAGAAAAGAATAACCCATGCTTAGCATGGTCAAAATATCAATCAAAAAACGAACAATCATGAAAACATTATCATTTTTAGTATATGGCCTATTATCTGTTACAACCGTCTTTGCTCAAAAAATAATTGAGAAAAACATCCCATATGAAAATCAATCTATTTATTTAGATGTGAAGTTCGCTGAGAATATTGATGTAAAAACTTGGGACAAAACCACGGTATATTTTAAAGCAAGTATCTATACCGAAGATTCTCAGTTTCAAGATTTTTATCGATTAAACGTTGAAGAAAACAATGACATCATTGCCATCACCTCAGAGGCAGAAGGGGTTTTTAAGGCATATCGCAAAGACTGTTTGGAAAAAAATCCTAGCAAAAAAAGAAACTGCTATAATACTGGCGATTTAACCGAATTTAAATACACCCTGTATGTACCCAAGAATGCTAAATTTAAAATTAGTAGTATTAATGGAGACTTAAAATCAGACCTGATTGAAGGCAATTTTACCGCAGAACTCATCAATGGTAACATTGATATTAAAAAGTACTCTGGGGCATTGAATTTAAGCACTATTAACGGTGAAATAGATTTAAAGATAACGAGCACCAGTTTTGTCGCAGAAACGATACATGGAGATATTTATGCTAACGAAGCGTTAGACATAGTGAGTCAAGATAAACATGTTGGCCGAAAGGTTTGGAGCGAAGATTCCGGCGCCAAAAACAGATTGAAACTAAATACTATAAATGGCAATATGTATTTAAGATAACAAATAGATTTCCAAAGTAAATTAAAAGGCGTGCTTTAAAAGTAGGCCTTTTTTAGTATTCTGAATCTTGAGGTTCCACAAAGGATACTTTTGCCTGTTTAGCTATATATACTGGTGAGGTAATAAAAAGTTTTTTAACCTGACTATCCCAATCTCGAACAACATTAAAATAGCTCGAATTGTTCACTGCCATAATCTCATCACAATCAGGGCAGGTGTGTTTATAGTCTAAGAAGTGGTGCGCAAACTCATGAAAGGCCACTACTTTGGTTATTTCTGGATCCACTAAAGCGACCCAATTGATCAGTATATTCTCTATTGCGCCATTTTTATCTCTAGTAACCATACCCATAACGGTATTTCCCTCTTCAACCGGCAGATTATTCGTAATATCAATATTTTTTAATTGAAATAATTTATCATGATATTCAATACCGTAGGTATCGCAGTATCGAAAAAAATCATTGAGTAGCGGTTGAAGGCGACCATCAATATCTACGGTCTCTTGAGATGTTAAAGTAAAACAGGAAGCGAAAAGACACAGTAAGAACAATCTAATTTTCATTTTGGTTTTGGCTTTGGTGAAAATGGTTCTGTGAGTGTCCTTATTTAAAAACGAAGAATTCTAACTATTATTTCTAATAGCCTGTATTTTAACTTTTTATAAAGAAAGAAGTGGTGAAAGAAATCTTTAAAATGAAATAGCGATTTGTGTGTCTTTGTCAACTCTAAAAGCACACTCTTTAAATGCCGGGGGGCCAAAAGTCTTCATTTTGGCATTAGAGAAGGCAACTTTTTCTTTAGGAATGCCCAACCAATTGGTATCTAACTTGTCGTTTCCGTTTTCATCATGAAAAATAGCCAAGGCATACTCGCCTTCTGGCAAGTCTTTTATCGAGATATGTGTAATTCCTTTTTGAGCTAAAATACTATCGCATTTAAAAACTTTGTCAAACTTTAAAAATCCTTCTTTGGTATTATAAACGGCAACACTGATTTTTCCTTTAGAAGAAGGCACCTCATGAACATCTACTGAAATCTGGTTCTGTGACAAGGCTAGCACGGGAAGCAACAAAAACAGAAAGAATAACTTTTTCATACCTAGTTAACTTACAACAACTATGCTAAACTTAATTTTCTACTAAAAAGTATACGCTTAAAAAGTAATTTTAGATTTTTCAACTTTACCATAATTCTTATTGCTTTATCATGAAGGCTATAAATAAGACAATCAACAAAAAGAAAAATATCCATTTTAGATACTTTATATCGTCTTCCCTCGGCCATCTATTCATTGCTATTTTTCAACACTTCTTTTAATCTTGTATACACTTGGTCAATTTCTAAACTATCAGAAAAGTTAAGAAACAGTTTTAAAGAATCGTGATGGACTATCCTTATTTTTTGCTGTCGCAAATCATCGACAAAAACATATACTTTAGATTCGGTTAAAGAGTCTTTAAATACACCCTTTTCTTTTGCTAGCCACGAAAAGCCATTACTACGTTCCATCTCGGGTAATTTCTCTACAAAACCAATACTGTCAATATCTGAAAGTAATATTCTTTGTTTGTATATGCCCGAAACCACCTGAAAGTGGCCATCTTCGAATTTAGACCAGTTTTTATAGTGCAAAACAAAGGCTAAAACACAAACTATTAGTGTCAGTACGATAACGATGTTCCAAAACCAGTTTTTATTCTTCTTTTTCATTCTCTTTGTTCTTTCTATACGTATCGAACCAGGCTACCGTATGCGCAATTTTGGTAATAAGATTACTAGGCCTGCTTGCAATACCATGACTAGCCCCTGGTATTTCAACTAAAACGGTTTCAATTTTTCTAAGCTTTAAAGCGTGGTATAATTGTTTGGCTTCGCTTGGTGGCGTTCTTAAATCGTTCATACCTACCATAACCATAGTTGGGGTCTTTATATTGCCAACGAGCGAAAGCGGAGAAAATTTCCAATATCCTTCGAAATTTTCCCAGGGTTGCCCAGGGTAACGGGAGTTTGCATAGCCGAAATAATTATCGGCCACTAGGGTTTTACTTATCCAGTTCATTACAGGCTTTGCAACCACGGCGGCTTCAAAACGGTTGTTTTTCCCTATCATCCAAGCGGACATAATACCACCAGCGCTGCCGCCTGTAACAAATAATTGATCTTCATGCGCGATTCCCATTTTTATACAATGGTCTACACCATCCATGGTATCATCGTAATCTTGTCCTGGATAATTATTATATAACAGATTTCCAAATTCCTCTCCGTAACTAGTACTTCCTCTAGCGTTAGGATAAAAAACAATATACCCTTCGGAAGCATATAGCTGCATTTCTATAGAAAACCGGTCTCCATAATTTAAAATTGGTCCCCCATGATTTTCTACCATAAAGGGATATTTTTTGGTAGCATCATAATTTGGTGGATAGACCACCCAACCTTGTATATCACGACCATCGAAAGACGATTTATACCAAACTTCTTCTACCCTGCCCAAGGTCTTATAATCGAACAAGGCTTTGTTGAGTTTCGTAATCTTTCTTGGTGTTTTTTGCTTTGCTTTTAGGATAGCCAACTCTGCGGGATAATCTGGCCGTGAATGTGTATATGCAATTGTTCCATTTTTTGATATGCTATATGAGCCGCTCCCATAAGGTCGTCCTAAGGTAGTTCCACCTCTATTATCCGCTAGTTTGGTTACTTTTCCAAAAAGAGAAACATGCCCTATTTTTCCATTGCCTTTATCATCGTAATTAAAATAAAGTCCTTCACTGTTACTGTCCCATTTTATGCCTGAAATAGAGCGGTCCAAGGCTTTAGAAATTACCTTTTTATCGCTACCATCCATATTCATAATGTGTACCTTACGTATTTGATACGCTTGCACCTTGTCTTCATAACCCAAATAGGCAATATATTTTCCATCTGGTGATACTTGGGGCTCATAATCTGGCCCGTTTCTATCGGTCAACGCGATGATATCACCATTTTTCAGGTTGACCGAGTAAATTTCACTATTTCTAAAACGGTACTCCCAGTCTTCTATCCTATTTGCCGAAAAATAAATCGCAGTAGCATCTTTTGACCATGAAAGTGTGCCTCTATGATGCCAATCTCCTGAAGTAATCTGCCTTGGGGCACCTCCATTTGCAGGTATCGTAAAAATATGATTAAATCCGGGTTTTATGTAACCGCGACCATCTGCTTCATGATACACCCTATCTGTAATTCTTGGTGCTTCCGCCCATTTTGCCCCCTTTGGCTTTCTGGGCATTTTTGCCAGCACGGGTGCTTTTGCAGCAACGTTCATAGAAAATGCCAATTGGGTGCCATCTGGCGACCAAGTAATAGCACTTGGTGAGAACGGTAGTTGCGATAACTTAGCAATCTTGCCTGTCTTTACCCAATACAGGTAAATTTCTGACCCTTCATCCGTACTGCTGCTAAAAACAATTCTATCACCAGAAGGTGACCATTTGGGATTATTTTCAGAAACCTCTCTAGAGGTTAACTTTTGGTGTTGGCTTCCATCTGTTTTTAGCATCCAAAGATTACCCCAGGCTCTGTCTTTCATAACATCAAAACCCATTCGGCGATATACTACCCAATCACCATTGGGTGAAATTTGGGGGTCAGACACATATTGCAAATTAAAAACATCTAAGTACGAAAAATTCGTTTTTTGCCCATTACTGAACTGTGCTGAAAGCCCTAAAAAAAAAAGTAAAAAAAATCTTTGCATTGCATTGCTTTTTAGAAGTATTTAAAGGTAACTTAAACTGAAGGTTCTTCAAAACCCATATTCTTTTGTAATATCTCTTATCTTTAAAGCAACAACCATACTTTATTGCTTTATGAAATTAAAAAGAATAAGCACCGATCGGCTTATTGGTGTTTCGGCAATGGTAATAAGTTTACTTACACTTATCATATTTATTTACCAGACCAATATTATGCGCGAACAAAGTAAGCTCTCGGTTAAACCAAGATTAGATTTTACCCTGAATAGTAGTATACAAGATACTACACTAATACTTCAAGAAGTAGTGCAAAATAAAGGATTGGGGCCCGCAATTATCGATTCAATTTATTTTAAATATAAAGAGGACTCATATGAGGTCGATACGGAGAAATTCCTTAAACAAAAATTTCCGAAAAATCCTAAAATGGGGTTACCTATCTCAACATGCAACATTAGGTAAAGGTACTACGTTGAGTCCAAATGAAGAACAACCAATATTTACTTACCATATACCAATAATATACTACGATAGTATTTTATCGCATTTAAATATGTCTGAGGAAGATAACCATCCATTTCCGGTAGAGGTATTGTATACCTCTATTTACGAGGATGAATTTTGGCTGGTAAATAGCAATAATAGTCAACCAACTAAAGTGAAATGATGCTCAAATTTTTTGAGAAAAGACCATATACTTATTTGCGTTAATTTTACCCAATGGTCAGAAACATCCAAATACGGATAAGTTTAAAAGAAGAAGGACAACCAGGTGGATTAAAAGCTAAAACCGCTAAGTATTTAGGAATTTCGGAAGATGACTTTGAATTTAAAGTACAACGCAAGTCCATTGATGCTCGTAAGCCAACTATCTATTTTAATTATAAGTTAGAGGTTTATATTAACGAACCTGCACCGAAAGAAACAACCTATCATTTCGATTATAAAGATGTTTCCCAAGCAAAACCCATTCATATTATCGGTTTTGGCCCAGCTGGGATGTGGGCCGCGTTACGCTGTTTAGAACTAGGCTATAAACCTATCGTTTTAGAGCGAGGAAAAGATGTTAGAGAACGACGCCGAGACCTTAAAGCCATTAATCAAGACCATGTGGTAAATTCTGATAGCAACTACTGCTTCGGCGAAGGTGGGGCAGGTACTTATTCCGATGGTAAATTGTATACCCGTAGCTTAAAGCGCGGTGATGTTCGCCGTGTTTTTGAGAGTTTGGTTTTTCATGGAGCAACCGAAGAAATTTTGATAGATGCCCACCCCCACATCGGCACCAACAAACTGCCCAAAATTGTTGAGAATATTAGGGAGACCATCATAAAATGCGGTGGCGAAGTGCACTTTAATACCAAAGTGACCGATTTTAACCTACGTGATAATACCATCAACTCCATTGTTATAAACAATGAGAAAGAATTAGAAACACAACGTGTAATTTTAGCAACGGGTCATTCTGCCCGCGATATTTTTGAGTTATTGCATAAAAAAAATATTGCCCTAAAAGCCAAATCTTTTGCCATGGGCGTTCGCGTTGAGCATCCACAGCATATTATAGATTCTATTCAATACCATTGCAATGGGGAACGCAACGAACTTTTACCAGCAGCAGCTTACAGCTTGGTTCAACAAGTGAAAAATCGTGGGGTATACTCTTTTTGTATGTGCCCAGGTGGATTTATTGTTCCAGCGGCAACAGCGAATGGCGAGGTAGTCGTAAATGGAATGTCGCCTTCGAAGCGAAATAATCTTTATGCCAATTCGGGTATCGTAGTTGAAATTAATGTTGATGAAGATTTGCCCACTTATGAAAAGTATGGTGTTTTAAAAGGACTGGAATATCAAAAAACTTTAGAGCGATTGGCATTTACCGCAGGGGGGAGAAGTCAAGTCGCACCAGCCCAGCGTTTGACCGATTTTGTGGAAGGGAAAACTTCACAAGATTTGAACCCCACTTCATACCAACCGGGTTTAAATTCGGCGCCCTTGCATTCTTTATTTCCTAAACTAATCGGTGGGCGTTTACGAAAAGGCTTTGCGCAATTTGGTAAAAAAATGAAAGGCTATTACACAGAAGAAGCAAACATCGTAGGAGTCGAATCTAGAACCTCATCGCCCATTACCATACCTAGAAATGAAAAATTGGAACATCACGAAATTAAAGGATTATTCCCCTGTGGTGAAGGAGGGGGTTATGCAGGGGGGATTGTATCTGCAGCTATGGATGGGGAACGTTGTGCGGAAGCTGCCGTTGTAGGCCTTTGAAATTACTTATATTGATGTTATGATTAAATTCTTTCGGAAAATTCGACAACAACTACTTTCAGAGAATAAATTCTCAAAATATCTTTTATATGCCATTGGGGAAATTTTCTTGGTTGTTATAGGTATTTTAATAGCCTTGCAGATTAATAATTGTAACGAAGAGAGAAAACTTAAGCAACAACAAAAAGTAGTTCTCAAAGCACTGTACACTGATTTTGTAGCAAATAAGAAGTTAATTCAAGAAGGAATAGAAAAACATAGATATCATAAAGATTTGGGGCTAACATGGATAAAATTATTGCGAAAGGATACCCTTAATGTTCAAAAAAACCCTTTTCTAGATAGTCTTCTTTTTTGGGGTCCAGAATACAAGGTTATTGATTTTATAGATGCATCATTAAACAATGTGATAAATAGTGAAAAATTAGACCTTGTGAATAACACAAAACTGAAACAAGGTTTAATTGAATACCCATTGTCTATCAACAAATATAAAGATCTAGAGACTGTTGTAAGAAGTATTGTGATTGAACGTATTCGCCCTAGAGGTGAGCAATACATTTCATTATCTGAAATGTTAGATGGTAGTGATTCATTTAAGTCAGATTATACAGGTCTTTTAAATGACAGGCAATTAAGCAACGATTATGTGAATAGACATTGGCAATTGGATGATCTTTTAAAAGATTTAAAAAACTTGGAGGCAAAAACCGACACTTTGATTATTCTAATTGATAAAGAACTCAAAAATGAATTTTAAGAATAAAAATGTTTTAATTACAGGGGCTTCAAGAGGCATAGGTAAAGCAACAGCAATTGCCTTTGCTGAAAAAGGAGCAAGCGTTGGAATTAACTATAGAAGTAATACGGAAGAAGCAGAAAAAACGTTAGTTGAATTAACAGGTGAAGAACATCGTCTTTTCCAATACGATGTCTCTAAAAAAGAAGATACAAAAGCACTTGTCGAAGACTTTGTTGCGCATTATGGACAGTTGGATGTTTTAGTCAACAATGCCGGTATTTCAATATTTCATAAAATTGATGAAGTTGATTTTGACCATTGGACTAATGCATGGGAAGACACTTTTAAAACCAACCTTTTTGCAGTATCAAATATGTGCTATTGGGGCGCAAAAGCCATGATGAAAACTGGTGGGGGCAACATTGTAAATATTTCTTCCCGTGGAGCATTTCGTGGTGAACCAACAAAGCCAGCTTATGGGGCAAGCAAGGCCGCTCTGAATGCCATGAGCCAATCATTGGCCAAAGCTTTGGCACCACATAAAATTTATATTGGTGTTGTTGCCCCTGGCTTTACAGAGACCGAGATGGCCGCAGTTACCCTTACCCCGGCAGAAAGAGAAAATCTGTTGCGCGAATCTCCCTTTAAACGTATGGCACAACCTAAAGAAGTTGCCCATGCCGTGCTCTTTTTGGCTTCCGAGGGGGCCGCCTATTCCTCAGGGACCATTATTGATGTTAATGGGGCTTCTTATTTAAGAAGTTGAAAAGCAGCTTATTTAAACGGTTTGAGTATCAAATTACTAATTTGATTTTTGAAAACAAGAAAGTAAAAACCCTTTAAAATACTTATCGATACAAAATTCTTGCAGAATTTCACTCGAAGTGACGTATTTTGCCTTTATGAAAGCAGCAACCGTATCGCAACTGAAAAAGGAATTGCAACATCGAGATACCGATGAACTTTTGCAATTATGTTTACGTTTAGCGCGATTCAAAAAAGAAAACAAAGAGCTACTAACCTACCTTTTATTTGAATCTGATAGCGAGGAAGGCTATATTGAAACGGTTAAAGCTGAAATTGATGAACAGTTCGAACTCATCAATACCAACAGTTATTTCTATATTAAAAAAAGCGTTCGTAAGATTCTAAGGACCCTTAAAAAATATATTCGATATTCTGGAAATAAAGAAACTGAAGTGGCCTTGCTGCTCTATTTCTGTGAGCGATTAAAGAATTTCAATCCTTCCATTAAAAGAAATACAACGCTCATGAATCTATATGATAGGCAATTGGTTTTTATTGCCAAGAAGATTACTTTACTCCACGAAGATTTACAATATGATTATGGATTGCTTTTGGAAGAATTAAAACTCTAATGGTTTATGTTTTTCAAAATCTACCGAAGAAATTTTCTTGCCATTGATAGTATCGGTGTCCCAATCTTGGGTAATCTTCCAAGGACCATTCACCTTCTTTAGCACAATATGAAACTGCCCAAAGCTAAAGTTCGTTTCATTATTGCTATTGGTAAACGCAATGCGATAAAAGCCTACCTCATAAGAAGTATGTTCGTTGGTTCTTCGACTGTCGAACCAAAATTCTAATTCAATGGAAACCCCATCTTTTTTGTTCTGCTCAAAGCGCTTTAGGTTGGCTGCTTTAAAAGTGTTATCCGTATCGATTCCGTTTGGGGTTGCACGTAATACCTCTGCCGCATAGGTAGCGTTCAACGCTTCGCCATCTAAAGTTTCGAATGCTTTTTGAAAAGGCTTCCAAACTTCGTTATCAATTTCATTTTGAATGGCTTCAACTTCAGCTTGTGAAAAGCTAAACAAGGAAAAACACAAGAAGCCAAAAAGCATATACTTTTTCATATTTCTTTACTTAATTATCCGCGACTACCCTAGCCCAACATCCAAAGTCATCATTACTATAAAGCCCCCAATAAAGCCCATAACGGCAATATCCGAATGCTTATCTTGTTGGGTTTCCGGTATTACCTCTTCTACCACAACAAAAATCATCGCCCCAGCGGCAAAGGCTAGTGCATATGGTAAAATAGGTTCAAAGGTAATTACCGCCCAAGCCCCAATAACTGCCGCAATCGGTTCAACTATGGCAGAGGCCTGGCCGTACATAAAACTTTTTCTTCTAGATAGTCCCTGTCTGCGCAAAGGCATCGCTACCGCGAACCCTTCGGGAAAATTTTGTAAGCCAATACCTAAAGCCAAAGCAACTGCTCCACCAATGGTTGCACCATCAAAACCAGCCGCTACCCCGCCAAAAAGAACACCAACCGCCAAGCCTTCGGGTATATTATGTAATGTAATTGCCAATGTCAACAGGGTGGTTCTGTGCCATGGCGTTTTTACACCTTCCGCTTCGCTCTCTTTAAAGTTGATGTGTAAATGAGGTAACACCTTATCCAATCCGAACAGAAATAGTGCACCAAGTAAAAATCCGACCGCAGCCGGAATTACTTTTACAAATCCTTCGCCCGGGCTCATTTCAATACCTGGCGCCAAAAGGCTCCAAAAACTGGCGGCCACCATTACACCGCCGGTAAACCCAAGCATACCGTCCATAACGGACCGTTTGGGGTTTTTAAACAAAAAAACTAGTCCTGCTCCGGCGGCCGTTAAACCCCATGTAAAAAGTGTGGCATAAAAGGCCGCTAAAATTGGATTTATAGATTCAAAATAATCGATTACTTGTTCCATTAGATATCTACTTTAACGTAAAGGTTGGTAGCAATTTGGTTTGAAATTTGAAGCTGCTTTTCAGCAATTTGAATTTTAAGCGAATCATCAAAAGCCTCTTTTTCCAAAACCCTGATTTCATCACCTAAAGCAATATTATTCTTATCTAAAAACTTTAAAAAGGTTGCCGATGTGTCTTTAACACCTACGCAAATACCTTGGGTGCCAATGTTAAGTTCGCTCAACAATTGTTTATCTCGCTCTTGAAAATCGCCATTTTTACTGGGAATAGGGTCTCCATGGGGGTCGTACTTGGGAAAATCGAGCAACTCGTCAATTTTATCGATCAGTTTTTCACTTTTGATATGCTCTAATTGTTCGGCCACCTCGTGCACCTCATCCCAGGTGAAATCTAACTTTTTGACCAAAAAAACCTCCCAAAGACGATGTTTTCTAATAATAGCGAGTGCCGTCTTTATACCTAAATCGGTTAGAGAAACGCCCTGATAGCGGATATAATTCAGTAGGTTTTTTTCGGCCAGTTTCTTGGCCATATCGGTTACCGAAGAGGGTTTGGTCTGCATTTGTTCGGCAATCGCGTTTGTAGATATCAATTGCGAGCGGTTTCCCCCTAAATGAAAAATGGTCTTGATATAATTTTCTTCTGCCCGTGTCAAAAAAAGGTATTTGTCATTTTAAGCGCAGTCGAAAACTAAAAAAGACCTCTCGACTGCGCTCGAGGTGACTTTTTAAAAACCTGTTTATTAGGCTTTGTCAAAAATACATTTTTATTTATAAAAACAAATTTTTAGATTTGTCTAAATTTTAATTTCAATTCATATAAATTGAATCGTAGCCTATTTATTTTAAGTATTTTATTCTCTTTTGTTGGATGGGCGCAAAACGCTACCCTAAAAGGTGTGGTTACTTCAGATGGAATAGGAGTACCTTTTGCAAATGTATATTTAAAAGAAACTAAAAACGGCACAGCTACAGATGAGAATGGTACTTACAGCATTACCAACCTCGCTTTAGGTAATTATGTGTTACTCATATCCGCCATAGGTTATGAAACCAAAAGAAGGTCCTTTTTAATTGGAAAAGATGCTACTATTACCCTTGATATCAAACTTGAACCTTCTGCCGAAGCCTTGGACGAAATGGTGGTTACGGGTACCCTTAAAGCGGTCAACAGATTAGAGAGTGCCGTGCCGGTAGAAGTATATTCCCCTACTTTTTTAAAAAAGAACCCGACCCCAAGTATTTTTGAAGCCTTACAGAATGTGAACGGGGTGCGGCCACAAATTAACTGTAATGTTTGTAACACAGGTGATATTCATATCAACGGATTGGAAGGGCCCTATACCCTTGTTTTAATCGACGGTATGCCTATAGTTAGTGGTTTGGGCACGGTATACGGTCTCTCGGGCATACCCAATTCTTTAATAGACCAAATAGAGATTGTAAAAGGACCAGCTTCTACCCTGTATGGAAGTGAAGCCGTTGGCGGGCTCATTAACATTATCACAAAAAATACTTTAGAAGCCCCTGAGTTTTTCGCCGATGCCTTTGTAACTGGCTGGGGCGAATATAATCTCGATGTTGGTGCCAAAGTTGAATTAGGTAAAAAAACGGCAATGCTGCTTGGGGTCAATTACTTTAAGTACGACCAACTTATCGATAATAATGGCGATAATTTTACCGACCTTACTTTACAAGACCGTATTTCTATCTTTCAAAAATGGAGTTTTAAACGTACGAAATCGCGCTTATTTTCTCTTGCCGGTCGCTTTTTCTATGAAGACCGCTGGGGCGGTGAATTGCAATGGACCCCAGAATTTAGGGGAGGTGATGAAGTTTATGGTGAGAGTATTTATACACGACGATGGGAGCTTTTGGGGCAATACCAGCTACCCCTTGACGAAAAAGTAATGCTTTCTTTTTCATACAATGACCATAGCCAAAATTCGGTTTATGGGGACCTGCCCTACTTGGCCGACCAGCGAATAGGTTTTGGCCAATTAACTTGGCATAAAGCTATCGGCAAACATGATCTGTTGTTCGGTAGCGCCCTACGCTATAATTACTATGATGACGATACTGCAGCTACGCAAGATTTACGTGGAAACCAAGCCGATGAAATTGTAATTCCCAGTCTTTTTGTACAAGACGAATTTAAATTCAACAAAAAGCACGCGTTACTTGCCGGACTTCGGTACGATTATAATAGTCGTCATGGCAATATTTTTACACCAAGGGCGGCCTACCGTTTTAAATTCTCTGACAATGATATTTTTAGGGTGAATTTTGGAACCGGTTTTAGAGTTGTCAACCTCTTTACCGAAGACCATGCCGCACTTACCGGGGCACGAGATGTGGTAATTACGGAAGCCTTAAACCCTGAACGTTCTGTCAACCTCAACCTCAACTATCTCAAAAAAATATATGCAGATAACGGCACCTTTGTCAGTATTGATGCTTCGGCATTTTATACCAACTTTTCCAATCAGATTTTACCCGATTATGATACCGACCCCAACCAGATTATCTATGATAATTTAAACGGAAAATCAGTTTCTAAAGGGCTTTCTGCAAATTTGGAAACGGTATTACCCAATGGGTTACGATTTTTGCTTGGTGCCACTTACCAAGATGTGAGCCAAACCGAAAACGGAATTACTACCCAACAAATACTGACCGAACGCTTTACCGGAACTTGGAATGTTTCATACAACCTTCGCGCCATAGATTTAAGTATTGACTATACCGGTAATTTATATGGCCCCATGCGCTTGCCCTTAATTAGCGATTTAGATCCAAGAAGCGAATTTTCACCTACCTGGAGCATTCAAAATATTCAGTTCACTTACAAAGGCATTACAAATTTCGAGTTTTATGGCGGCATAAAGAACTTACTAAACTGGACACCTAACCGCAACAATCCGTTCATTATAGCCAGGGCCAATGACCCTTTTGATCAAAATGTTCAGTTTAATGATCAAGGAGACGTGGTCGCCACGCCCGACAATCCTTTTGCGCTCACTTTTGACCCGAGTTACGTTTATGGGCCCAACCAAGGTATTCGGGCATTTTTAGGGATGCGTTATACTATATTTTAATTACAAAGAGTCTAAGGGGCTTTGTATTTTAGAAATACTTCTTGGGCTTACCTTGGTATAAATTTGGGTGGTTTTAATGGAATTATGACCCAATAATTCTTGAATAAAACGCATATCCGCTCCTGCTTCTAACAAATGGGTGGCATAACTATGGCGTAATCCATGAATGCCTATTTTTTTATGTATGCCCGCCCCCTTCATCGCTCTTTTAAAAACCTGTTGTAAACTAGAGATAGCATAAGCACCACCATATTGACCTTCTAAAAGGTATTCTTTTGGTTTATATTGTAGATAATATTCTCTCAACTTTGGAAGAATAGACTTTGGCAAGGGCACATACCTATCTTTTTTACCTTTGGCCCCAACAATGCGCACTACCATTCTGCTACTGTCTATGTGGTCAAGTTTTATTCTAACTACCTCAGAAACTCTTAAGCCCATACCATAGCACATTTGTAAGGCAATATTGTGCTTACTATTATTGGTTTGATCTATTACTCTTTTTACCTCATGCTTGCTTAACATTTTAGGTAATTTAAGCGGTTTTTTAGGCCTAGGGATGTCAAATAACATTTTTGGTCGGTGCAGTACCTGTTCAAAATAGAATTTAATGGCGTTAATCTTTCCATTAAGTTTGGCCTCTTTCATTTTCTCTTGCTTTAAGCAATAGAGAAAATAATCTTTTAGTCTGTTGGGGGTTAGATGCTCTACAGGAAAATCATGAAGTAACCTTAGTAAATGCGCAAATTCTGCCAAATATATTCTTTTGGTATGTTCACTATATGCTTTTAAATTCAGGTGTTGCTCCATGGCTAAATAGGCGTGTTCATTTTGTACGTGAATATTATTTGCCTTTTTTGGTTTAATGGAATTTGGCACCATTTTAAGTTGTTCCCTAACTACTGGCAAATCTGGCAGGTACCAAGATTTTTTTGTTCGACTCCATTTAGCGGAGGGAAATCTTTTTCTAAGTGCTTTGATCAAATCATCATCACGTTTAAAAGAAATGAGAATAACTTTTTGACTTCTATGTGTATCGGGAGTAAATCTGTATTTTGAAAAATTCATACGTGCATTTTGTATATCAAAAATATAAAGATACAATTTAGATATACAAAATACCTGTACGTGTATTTTTTATATTTCTACTATTTGCGGGGTCTAGGAATAAAACATTATTTTAGAGGAAAACAACATAAATACGCATATATTTATGTGTTGTGCGTCACCCTAAAAACCCACCGCACATTTAGCACATTTGGTTTTTCCGACACTCAAAGCCAACGCTAAAAAACCAAAAGAGCTAAATCACCCACCGCTGACAAAGACGAATTGTTGAAAACTTTATTTAAGTATTTGCTTAAATAAGAAAACTATTTGTATCTTTGCTGCGTTATTAAATCCTAAACAGGAAGATTATGGAAAACAATCAATCGTGTATCAGAGTGTTTGCTGACAAAGTGCAGATAGACAATTGTCGAAAAATTCTACAAACCAATGATAAAGCGTTCAGTCAATTGAGTGGATTGTTGGCATTAGCAGGAAACGAAGTGCGTTTAAAAATCCTGTTTCTTTTGGAAGAAGAAAACGAATTATACCCTTGCGACCTAAGCGATATTCTGGGTATGAGTATTCCTGCGGTATCTCAGCACTTGCGAAAAATGAAAGACGGTAACATTGTTCAAACAAGGCGTTCGGGACAAACCATTTTTTATTCTTTAAAACCCGAACACCTTGAAATACTCAAACCATTTTTCAAACACATTTCAAAACAATCATTAAAAACGCAAACAGTATAAATCCTAATTATTCACAATAAAATTCATTAAAAATGAAAAAAATCCTTTTCTCACTAATTGCACTATCTGCAATTACATTCAATGCTTGTAACAATAGCAATTCAGGAACAGCACAAAACGAAGTGGTCAACTTCTATGATGTGCCGCTTGTGTGCGGTGCCGCATCGCATATTGGTTGCGGGAGTAAAGCAAAACCTATTTTGCTTGGTTTAGAGAAAAAAAATGATGTTGTAAAAGAAGCGTGGCTGAACCGTGAAGGAACTGTGATTGCTATTGTTTGGAATGAAAATGTTTCTGCCGAATTAAAAACAAAAACTTCTGATGCCATTTTTAAAGAGAACAAGATGGATGTAACATTGCTTTCGGAAAATGAACATAGAAAAATGTTAATCGATTTTGAACAAAAGAAAAATTGGTATCGTGGTGCGGAAGTAGATAAATTGAGTATGGAAGAAGCAGCCATAATCGCTGAACGATTGGTTAAACGCATTAATGCAAAAACACCTTTAACAAAGGAAAAATCAGGAGTACTACAACAAGCTATTACTAATAATTTTAAAACCACTTTTAAAGCTATTAACTCAACTTTAAATATCAATACGGACGAGAAAAAAGCGATGGAAACCTATAAACAAAAATTTGAAACTGAAATTTTAGAAATAGGAAAAAAATACCTGAACGAAACCGAAATGATAGCACTAAAAGATGCTATTGCAAACGGTTTAACACCTACTGAAGATGAAAACAAAGAATTAAAATCTTGCGAAAAAAAGAATAAAGATAAATGTTGTAAAAAATAGAAAATACCTGCAATGAAAATACCCAATAACATAGACAAATTAGGAACGGCTGGACTTTTCCTGACTGCAATATTTTCACCTTGCTGTTTTCCACTGTTTGCATTTGCAGCATCGGCACTCGGACTTGGTAGTGCCGAACTTTTTGGCGGTTGGACAATGTGGGTTTTTCAAGCAATGGTTTTTATTTCAGTTGGCGGACTGTACATTTCGTATCGCAGACACCGTTGTATGTATCCGCTAATGACTGCAATTCCAAGCGGACTTTTCATTTTTTACGCTTATCACTTTAACGACAGCGACTACTGGCCATATTTTCTTTATGCAGGTATGTTCGGACTTTTAATAGCTACCATTTGGAATTACAGACGAAATAAAATGCACGGCAGTTGTAATACTTGTGCAACATACAATGGCAAGACCGTTGAACTGCAATCTACAATTACTTGCCCAAACTGTGGACACAAAAAAACAGAAATAATGCCGATTATTCTTCTTTACCTTGGGTGGTGTTTACTGACCCACAAATTGCAGGGGCAGGTTTAGATGAAGCACAGGCAGAATCAAAAGGCATTCCGTTTGAAGTGTCAAAATTGGAATTGAAAGACGTACCGAGAGCCATAGCAGCCAACGACACAAGGGGTTTCATCAAACTCATTCGTAACTCGGAAACTGACAAACTTATAGGCGCAAGAGTAGTCGCACCCGAAGGTGGAGAACTCATCCAACAATTAAGTATGGCAATCAAATACAGAATAACAGTGAAAGACTTAGCAGACAGTTTCTACCCTTATTTGACTCTGGGAGAAGGCATAAAATTAGCAGCAATAACTTTCGGAAAAGACGTATCAAAATTAAGTTGCTGTGCCAGTTAATCCGCCCCAAAGGCACACACTCTTGTAAGTCGCACCAGCCAACGCTTGACCAAAACTTGCAAGAGAGAGTGCCTTCCCTACCCCAAAAAATCCTACCTTTGAAAATTGACTAAACCGACTGAAAATAAAGGGCGAACGCACAACATTGTGTATAAGCAATAGCGGGTGAAGTGGTAAAATCAAGGTCTGTGCTTTTAATAAGCTTTGTGCTAAACTGAAAGGTTTGTACTTTCAAATCCGCTACTGCTCATACACGAAACCGTTGCCATTAATACCCAAAAACACCAGAACTGAATGGAAAAACCGATTGATAGATTAGTAGATAGTGTTGGAGTTGCAACATTTATCAAATACTTCAAAGAGTTTTCCGATTTGAAAAAAGGACGCTCAACAAAATCTAAAATATCGGAATTGTTTGGCGCAAATTCAGAACCTTGGACTGACGGTTCAATTACAACCAAAATAAACGCTGGACTAAAAATTTTCACGTTAAATCGAGAATTAGAAGCTATTGACCATATTTTGTATGTCAAAAAGACTGGAAATATCCCGAACGGAAAAGAAATTAAAAACAGAGCTTCCAAAATAAAGGAATTGCTAATCCGAAAAAATAGTCCGAATTTGGAAACGGATTTTTATCCAACTGAATTGACTAGCGAATTAACAGAAGGGAATTTTAAAACTGTACAAGTGAATATTTATGAACGAAATCCAAAAGCACGAGCGGAATGTATCGAGCATTTTGGATTGAGTTGTCAAGTTTGCGAATTTGATTTTGAGAAAACCTTTGGCGAAATAGGACAAGGATTTATTCACGTTCATCACTTAAAGGAAATTAGCACTTTAGGAAAAGAATATGTTGTCAATCCCAAAACTGATTTAATTCCTGTTTGTCCAAATTGTCATTCTATGTTACATAAGAAAAGACCAGCATACAAAATATCGGAATTGAAAAAAATATTGCGGAAAAAGTACTAATGGCAACACCGTGTATAATTAATTGCTTTGTTCTTGCCTACTTGCGAAAATTCCTGCGGAATTTTCACGGGTTCGTAAAAGTTTGCTAACTTAGTTGCTTAACCACGCAACTAATCATACACAAACACGTTAACTGCAATGGCTCAGCACCGCAATCAGAACTTCAATCTGAACTGATTTTGAATCAAAACCTCTAAAAATTCGCTGGCCAAACCTGAACTGAACACGGCGGAATTTACTCTAAAAAAATACTGCCGAACTGAATTGCGCCTAAATTACAAACGGCTGAATAAATGCGTAAAATCTGAACTCAATAAAACCTGAAAACCGAACTGAAAATAACCCGAAAAAAGCCAGCAAATTTTCTATCAAAACCTGAACTGAAATTTAAGCTGGAAAGTCCCAAGAAATCTGAATTCTAAACCGAACTGAATACTAAACTGAAAAACCAAACTCTTAATGCCACAGCAGTTAACACAGCGTATAATTCATTACGGTGGAATTTTCCACTGGAAAATTCCTGCACTTTTGCTATCTTTCGGTTTAATCGGAAAAATGGTGCCCATTTTTCCGTAACGAAATCATACACTAGACCGTTGTGTTTAATATTGAAAAATGAAACTATTATTACTTGGAGCCACGGGAAGAACTGGAAAATTAGTGCTGAAGAAAGCACTAGATAAAGGATATCAAGTGAATTGTTTATCAAGAAAACCTGAACGTATTCAAAAAAGCAAAGGATTAACAATCTTTGAGGGAAACCCTAATAATGAAAGTGATTTGAATATGGCAATTTCTGATTGTGATAAAATAATTAGTGTTCTAAATATTTCAAGAAAATCTGACTTTCCTTGGGCGAGTTTAAGAACACCAAAAACGTACCTTTCTGATGTAATAACCAAGCTCGTTCCAATTGCTAAAGAACATAACATAAAACGAATTTGCATATGTTCGGCTTGGGGCGTTGCTGAAACAAAAAATGATATTCCGAAATGGTTTAAATGGTTCATTAACAACAGTAATATTGGAGTTGCTTATAAAGACCACGAGAGACAAGAAGAAATACTTTCCAACTCAAATATTGACTGGACAATTGTAAGACCTGTTGGGTTAACGAATTCAAAACGAGAAGACCCAATAAAGGAAACTTTTGATAATAAACCTAAACCAAGTATTCTAATAAGCAGAAAAAGCGTTGCGGAATATTTGTTAGAAAGTTTAGAAAAAGATGCTTTGATAAAGAAACGAGTAGTAATCTCTAAAGAATGAGAAAAAAGATTGCAATAATTTATTCATCCGTAGATGGACAAACCAAAAAGATTTGTCAAGAATTGAGCTTAATTTTCGAAAAACAACAAATTAAAACAGAATTACACTCAATTGATAATTTTAGCGATGATTTATTGAAATACCATACACTTATCATCGGAGCAAGTATTAGGTATGGGAAACATAACAATAAGGTGTCAGAATTTATTTTGGATAATTTGAATAAGCTCAATCAAATTCAAACAGCTTTTTTTTCTGTAAACCTTGTTGCAAGAAAAAAAGATAAGAACTCAGCAAGTACAAATCCTTATATGATTAAATTTTTAGATAAGATTGAATGGAAAGCAGATTTTTTGCAAGTCTTTGCTGGAAAATTGGATTACAACTCATATTCCTTTTTGGATAGAATAATGATAAAATTGATTATGCTCATTACGAATGGACCAACAAAATCGAAAGAACCAATTGAATTTACTGAATGGGAAAGGGTAAATGATTTTGGAATAAAAATAATTGAGAACTATAAAAATACTAAACACAACATTGGCTATAAGTAATTGCTTGTTCTCGCCTACTACTGAAAATACTCGCAAATTTTCAGTTGGGTGTGTACTTGAAAAGTTAAGTGCTAACCCAAGCAACTACTAATAGCCGAGACCGTTACCACACATTTGAGAAACAACAAACCGAAAAACCAAAATTATGATTTTAGCATTTATTTCCTTCGTTTTACTATTTGCAGTCTTTATTGTATTCATTATTGGAATGGTCAAACCAGCTTCAATTATGAAATGGAGTAAAAACCCAACTAGATTAAAAGTTTTTGGACTTTGGATAATCTCATCTATTGGACTTTGGATTTTAGCAATTGTTGGAATTACAACGAGCGAAGATTTTACTCAATCAGGAATTGAAACTGCCGAAAACTTTATCAAAGATGGAAAATATGAATATGTTGAATCTGCATTAAAGAATATCAAACCAGATGATACTTTATATGTAAAAGCCCAATATTTAATAAAACAGGCTGACAGTCTAAAAATAGTAAAAGAAGAAAATGACAGAATTGCAAGGGAAAAAGCTGAAGAAGAAAAAAGAATAGCTTCAGAACTTGCAGAAAAAAAGGAACGTGAATCCAAAACTGAATCTCAAATTGAGCAATTAAAACGAGAGTTGGAATCCATAAATAAAGGTGTGGATTTTTCTACATATAGAGGAACAATCGATGCTCTACAATTGGAACTTGTACTTTTTGGAACTTGGGCAAATCTAATCAAGGAAAGTGATGAATTTGAAAATTCGGAAATATCAAAATTGAACAAGTCTTTAAAAAGCAAAGTTGCAAATATGCAAGTTCGAGAATTTCCAATTTTAAGAAAAGAATATGCTAAAGTTGTTGCAAACAAAATGTGGGAAAATGATATTGATGTTTACTCAAATGGTTCTGGAAATAAATATATAAACTTTTCAGGCGGAATATTTGCTGCAAATAAAAACAAGCAAGATTTCCATAATCAGCTGAATGAAATTTTAACAATTTTCAGATTTAAGCAAGCAAGATATAGATGGTACAAGGGAGCAGATGAATATACATATTGGACAATGTACGAGGGAAAAGATTCTGAACCTGTTACTTTTGGAAAATAAAAAACGTGTGGTAACACCGTATATAGTTTATTGCTAGTTCTAGCCTACTTACGAAAATCCTCGCGGATTTTCTATTCGGTTTGTATTTGCTAAATTAGGTGCTTAAAACACGCAACAAACCATATACAAACACGTTGTGTGTAATGCAACAACAACATTACTATCATTGAAAATAACAATATGATTTTAAACTATATTCATTGGAATCTTGACCCTGAAATAATAAATATTTTCGGATTTTCACTTCGATATTATAGTCTACTGTTTGTAACAGGACTAATCTCGACAATTATTATTTTAAAGTGGATTTTTAAAAAAGAGGGACTTCCCCCAGAAAATCTCGATAAGCTAACAATGTATGCAATCATTGGAATGGTTCTTGGAATGAGACTTGGGCATTGTTTGTTTTATGAGCCTTCTTATTATTTGGCTCATCCACTTGAGATAATACTTCCTGTCAAATTCCTTGATAATGGTGGAATTGAATTTACTGGTTTTCAAGGTTTAGCAAGTCACGGCGGAGTTTTAGGATTTTTAATTGCATTGTATTTCTATTCTCGAAAAACCAAACAACCTATGCTTGCAACGTTAGATTTAATTGCAGTTGCAGCGGGTTTATTAGGAGTATTCATCAGACTTGGAAACTTTATGAATTCAGAAATTATAGGTATTCCAACAACAAAACCTTGGGGTGTAATTTTTGAACGAATAGATAATATACCAAGACACCCAGCACAATTATATGAGTCAATTTCTTATCTTATAATTTTTACGGTTATGATTTTTCTTTACATAAAAGCAAAAGAAAAGTTCAAAAATGGATTTTTCTTTGGTCTTGTACTTATATTGATATTTATCGCAAGATTTATAATTGAGTTTGTAAAAGAAAACCAAGTAGGATTTGAAGATGAAATGTCTATAAATATGGGGCAAATTTTAAGCCTGCCTTACATTGCAATCGGAATTGGATTTTTGATTTATGGACTTAGAAGTTGGAAAAGCACTACACACAACAACGTATATAATTTATAACGGTATCTGAACTCGCTTCAAAGTCATCAAAAAAAAGTTTAATTTAGTTACTCGGAATATTCCGAACTAGCGGCTCCAACGCTGCTGAATCGCACGCAGAGACAAGCTCTGCTCCAGCCTCGCGCTGGCGCACTCGCTCACTGCCGATTCAGCCGCCACACCGCTACAAATCATATACAATACCGTTAAGTGTAATTGAAAATTGAAGAACAAAGAATCCATATTAGAACTTCGAAATAGAATTCCTGTTGGATTGACAACAGCTCAAAAGCTACTTGAAAGAACAAAATATGATATTCAAGAAGCTGAATCTATATGGAAAATGAATCAGGTAAATACTTTGGCAGAAAAGATTTCTGTTAAGCCGGAAGAAGCTAGCGAGCTGTTGCAATATGTTAAATTTGAATTTTCCAAAGCTTTGTCTCTGTATAGGGAACGAAATACAACGGATGTCGAAAAAATTCTTGAGTCTTCAAAGAAAGAGGAACAAGTATTAGCGAATTTTTGGCTGTATATATCAAGATGTTTGGGTTCAGAAGTGAAATATGGTGAGTGGATTAATGAAGAAGGGTTTCAACAATTGCCAGAGCTAATTAGAGATATTTTAATTATTTGGCAATGGTATTCATACTTTGATTATGAAGGTGTTTCTGTAGAGCAAACCATAACGAAAGAAGTAATCAGAATTCTCGATTACAAACTCGAATTGATTGAATTTGCCAAGGACTTACAGTATCTAAAAGTTATTATGGATAAATTCAATCAGGACAACGACAAAGAGAATTTAGAGAAATATATCGAGCTGAGAAACCAATTGAAATCCTCAGAAGAATATGTTCGGATTGACAACAAAATTGAAGAAATGGAAGAATTAGTAATGAAAAAGACTTATCAATTCTTATACACTAATTCAGAAACAATAGACAACCAAATAAAAAATACACTTAACACTGTATAACAAATCATAGCCGCCTATCGGCAGGCTACGATTGTTATACTAACCGTTGTAAAACATTATGACCCGTCCTGAATAAAGGCTACATAATTCTTACAATTATGTACAAAAATGACAAAGTAATCAGACGGTATTCCGAATCTTTCAAACTCAAAATTCTGGACGAACTTACAACCGGAAAACT